>JAVBNJ010000087.1:0-32414 GCA_031551625.1 Bacteroidales bacterium
CAAATGAGTGGTACCATTGCAGCCTATCCAGGTCAGTTTGAATGTAACCTGCTGTGTTTTGTAGTTAGCTTTCACTTGTGTGGTCGTTACACAATTGGCTGCATGGCCGGGAATGCTATACAGCATTACAAATACTAAATAGTAGATTTTTCGCATAATTATTTTGGTTTAAATTTTAACTAAATTTTTAGTTTATATTGCTGTAGTGTTAGAAGTTGGCCTGTAACAACACAAACAAACATATTTAACCAACTTCCTCCACTACTTAAAAAAACTCCTGCTACGATTTTTTGATCATTGCCTGTCATTGCGAGAAATAAAGTAATCTCTCTGTCTTTTGCTATGTTCACATCATCTATGTACTAAACATAAAACGTGAACTTAATTTACTACTTAAGAGGTTCTAGAATACCTGTAACAAAATAAAGAAAGTCCACGCCTTCCGGTGGTGCTTGATTTTATTCCTGTTACTTGAAATTTTCTAGATTCCTTAAGTAGAATAAATATATACCAAGAGGTAAATTTGAAAGAACGGATTATATAGTACAAAGAAAGGGAATTATTTTTTCTTGTGCAAATAAATTTTTTTACGTCATAAATAAAAAAGGAGCGGCACCTTTCAGATATCGCTCCTTCCTTATGACAATTTTCTTTCTTATTCTTCTGCTGTTTTTTTCTTTGCCGGAGCTTTTTTAGCCGGAGCTTTTTCAGCGGTTGAAGCTTTTGGGGCAGCTGCTTTTTTCGGAGCAACTTTCTTTTTCGGGGCAGTAGCCTCTGTTTCAGAGGCTGCTATTTCAGAAACCTCTGCAGCATCTGCTTTTTTGGCACGACTACGACGCGTAGTTTTCTTCGCCGCTTTCTTGCCACCACCTAATGCATTTTCGTTGAAGTCTACCAGCTCAATTAAGCCCATTTCGGCAGCATCGCCTTGGCGGAAACCTGTTTTCAATACACGGGTATATCCACCGGGACGATCGGCTACTTTCGGAGCCACTGTGCGGAACAATTCCGATACGGCATCTTTATCGTTCAAGTAGCTGAAAACGGTGCGGCGCGAGTGGGTCGTATCGTCTTTTGATTTTGTAATAAGTGGTTCTACGTACACGCGCAACGCCTTTGCCTTTGCCAACGTAGTTTCAATACGTTTGTGCATAATCAGCGACGAAGCCATGTTGGCCAACATCGCGCGGCGGTGTCCGGTCTTTCTGCCAAGGTGGTTGAATTTTTTATTATGTCTCATGTTCCTTATTCTTTATCTAATTTATATTTTGATAAATCCATGCCGAACGATAGTTTCAAACGGTCGAGCAAGGCATCCAATTCTGTTAACGATTTACGGCCGAAATTACGGAATTTCAATAAATCGGCACGTTGTAGCTCCACTAAGTCACCTAACGTTTCAATTTCAGCTGTTTTCAAACAATTCAAGGCTCGAACCGAAAGTTCCAAGTCGGCCAATTTTGTCTTCAACAGGTTACGCATACGGATTGTTTCTTCATCGAATTCATCGTTCGATTGTTCTTCTACTACGTCTAATGTAATACGTTCGTCCGAGAATAACATGAAGTGGTAAATCAAAATCTTCGCGGCTTCTTTTAAAGCTTCGAGCGGATGGATAGAACCATCGGTCGTAATTTCCAACACGAGCTTTTCGTAGTCGGTCTTTTGCTCTACACGGAACGGCTCTACTTTGTAGTTTACGTTCTTAATCGGGGTATAGATACTATCAATTGGGATCAAACCAAACGGTGCTTCTTCCGGTTTATTTTCTTCGGCAGGCACATACCCACGGCCCTTGCCGATGGTAAATTCGATTTGCAATTTCACGTTGGGTTCCATGGTGCAAATTACCAAATCGGGATTCAGCACTTTGAACGATGAAAGATGTTTTGACATTTCCCCTGCGGTGAATTTATCTTTGCCGGTAACTGTCATCGAAAGCTTTTCGCCATCTACGCCGTCAACCATCCGTTTGAAGCGGATTTGCTTCAAGTTCAAGATGATTTCCACCATATTTTCAATAACACCCGGAATGGTAGCAAACTCATGGTCTACGCCGGTTACTTTGATCGTTGTGATAGCATAACCTTCTAACGACGAAAGCAGAATACGACGCAAAGCATTACCAACGGTAATCCCGTAGCCCGGTTCCAATGGGCGAAACTCAAATTTACCGAATGTATCGGTAGATTCGAGCATGAGTACTTTATCTGGTTTCTGAAATGCTAAAATTGCCATTGTATTTGTTGTATAAAGTTTTTATTTTTATTGAAGAGATGCGACTAATCGCATCTTTACTTATCGTAATGGCACGATTAACGTGCCTTACGACTATTTAGAGTACAACTCTACAATCAACTGTTCGTTGATATTTTCGGGAATCTCCGACCGTTCGGGGCGGCTGATATATTTTCCCGTCATGCTGTTAGCATCCCATTCCAACCAAGGGTACTTGCTACTTGCGCTCACACTGTCTTGGATCACCTCCATTGATTTCGAGCGTTCTCGAACACCTACCAATTCGCCCGGTTTCACAATATTCGACGGAATATTACAAACCTTGCCATTCAATACAATGTGGCGATGCGTCACTAATTGGCGGGCAGCAGCGCGTGTAGGGGCAATGCCCAAACGGTATACGATGTTATCCAAACGGCTTTCGAGCAAGAAAATCAAATTTTCACCCTTACGGCCTTTCATGCGCGATGCTTTTTCGTACAGGTTACGGAATTGGCGTTCCAATAAGCCATACGTGTATTTTGCTTTTTGTTTTTCGAGTAATTGAGTACCGTACTCCGATACTTTTTTACGTTTTTTTGCTAAACCATGTTGTCCCGGAGGATAGTTTTTGCGTTCATAATGCTTGTCCGCGCCATAAATCGGCTCGCCGAATTTACGGGCAATTTTTGTTGTTGGGCCTGTGTACCTTGCCATTTTTTTTTTGTTTAATTATTAAGCGTTGTATGCTTTAACCTTTGAGTTTTTTAAATTTCATGATTCCAAAATTAATCTTGGAATTTTGAAATCATGAAGTTATTACACTCTACGACGTCCTTTCGGGCGGCAGCCGTTGTGCGGCAAAGGAGTAACATCTATAATTTCGGTAACTTCAATACCTGCGCCGTGAATTGTACGGATAGCAGCCTCACGACCTGAACCCGGACCTTTTACATACGCTTTTACTTTTCGCAATCCCATGTCGAAAGCTACTTTCGAGCAGTCGGCGGCAGCTGTTTGTGCAGCATACGGGGTGTTCTTTTTAGAACCGCGGAAACCCATTTTGCCGGCCGATGACCAACTGATTACTTGACCTTCGCTGTTTGCCAAGGTTACAATCACGTTGTTGAATGTGGAGTGTACGTGCAATTGACCGTTAGCATCCACTTTCACCACTTTTTTCTTATTCGTGGTAGTTGTTGTTTTTTTTGCCATAATTACCGACTATTTAGTTGCTTTCTTCTTATTTGCTACTGTTTTCTTCTTACCCTTACGTGTACGGGCATTGTTCTTCGTGGTTTGTCCGCGAACGGGCAAGCCCAAACGGTGGCGGATACCGCGATAGCAACCGATATCCATCAAACGTTTGATGTTGAGTTGTACGCTTGAGCGCAATTCCCCTTCGATTTTGAAACCACCTTGTTGGATAAGAGTACGAATGGCGGCCACTTGGTCGTCATTCCAATCTTTTACTTTGGTATTGAAATCAATACTTGCTTGCGTCAAAATTTGTTGAGCTGTTGAACGGCCAATGCCGTAAATGTAGGTCAATCCTATTTCTCCGCGTTTGTTTTTGGGTAAGTCTACCCCGGCTATACGTGCCATATGATCTTAAATTTAATTAAATTGACTAAATGAATTAACCTTGACGCATTTTAAACTTCGGCGTTTTTTTGCATATTACATACAAACGGCCTTTGCGCTTAACGATTTTGCAATCTTCGCTGCGTTTTTTGATAGAAGCTTTTACTTTCATGGCTTTATACTTTTTTTTATTTTTCTGCTTGATTACTTGTAGCGGAACGATATACGTCCCTTGGTCAAATCGTAGAGCGACATTTCGACGCGCACCTTATCACCTGGCAGGATACGGATGTAGTGCATCCGCATTTTGCCAGATATGTGTGCAATTATCACATGGCCGTTATCCAGTTCTACGCGAAACATCGCGTTGGATAATGCTTCGATAATTGTTCCGTCTCTTTCTATTGCCTCTTGTTTGGCCATAAATTTAATTTATCAATTCGTTAATTTGTTAATGCGTTAATGACTTTTCATTTTCACAATAACTCATTTTCACATTCTCACACTTGCTCTATAAATTCAAATGTTGATAACACTTCCGGAACGCCTTTCCGTACTACCACTGTCAACTCGTAGTGGGCCGAGCGCTTGTTGTCGGCAGTATGCAGTGTCCAACCGTCTTTGTCGAGGTATACTTCGTGTGTCCCTTCGTTAATCATCGGTTCGATACAGAGTACCATTCCTTCTTGCAGGCGTTTCCCGTTGCCGCGTTTCCCGTAGTTCGGCACATCGGGCTTTTCGTGCATTTTTCGGCCAAGTCCGTGACCGACCATTTCGCGCACTACGCCGTAGTTGAACCGTTCTACGTGCTCTTGCACCGCCGCCGAAATATCACCGATGCGATTACCGTCCACTGCCTGCGCAATACCTTTGAACAACGATTCTTTGGTTACACGCATCAGTTGTTTTGCAGCTTCGTCCACGTTGCCCACTGCAAAGGTATAGGCCGAGTCGCCGTAGTAACCTTTATAGCAAGTGCCGCAATCAACCGAAATGATGTCGCCTTCTCGCAGCCGGTAGTCCGACGGAATACCGTGAACCACCACATCATTCACCGAGAGGCATAGCGTATTCGGAAAACCATTGTAGCCCAAAAACGCCGGCACTGCACCGTGGTCGCGGATAAATGTTTCGGCCAACTTGTCAAGCTCCAGAGTTGTTACACCCGGCGCTATGTATTTGCCTACTTCTGCCAACGTTTTGGATACTATCATTGCATTCTCTTTCAAGAGTGCAATTTCATCGTTGGTCCGTAAGTGTATCATTCTAATCAAAGAGCGTATTAACCCATCCGTCCTTTCAAACGTCCGGTTTTCATCAATCCATCATAGTGACGGTTGAGTAAGTGGCTTTCTATCTGTTGTAGTGTATCAAGCACTACGCCCACCATAATCAACAGCGAAGTACCGCCGTAGAAATAGGCAAACTGCTGGTCAATTCCGAAGATCATGGCGAATGCCGGTAAAATGGCGATAAGTGCTAAGAAAATGGAACCGGGTAATGTAATGCGCGACATTATATTATCTAAATATTCGGCTGTTTTTTTGCCGGGTTTTACGCCTGGAATAAAACCACCATTTTTCTTCATCTCTTCGGCCATCATAGTCGGGTTTACCGTTACAGCGGTGTAGAAATACGTGAATATGATCACCATCGTCGCATATATAAAATTATACCAGAAGCCCATGTGATTGCTCAGCGTGGCTGCAATGCCTTGTGTCGCATCAAATCCCGAGAACAGCAACGGAATAAACATTAATGCTTGCGCAAAGATGATAGGCATTACACCAGCTGCGTTTATTTTCAGCGGAATGTATTGGCGTACGCCACCGTATTGTTTGTTGCCCACAATGCGCTTAGCGTATTGTACAGGTATTTTACGAGTACCTTGTACCAAGGCAATGGCTGCGGCAAATACCAGCATCAATATAATTAACTCCACAATCAACATTAACACACCACCGGTTGTTTCGTTGAAGCGTGAAGCTGCTTCGGCCAAAAAGGCGAATGGTAAACGGGCCACAATACCTACCGTAATGATTAATGAAATACCATTACCAATACCACGATCAGTAATGCGTTCACCGAGCCACATTACGAACATTGTTCCGGCAATCAGCACAATAATGGAGGTGAAGCCCCAACCGCTAAATATTAAACTCAACATTGATGATGGCACACCCAAAGTAAATGCTTCTCTAGGTAATTGTGCATGCAAGTTCATCAAATATGCCGGCGCTTGCAAGACTAAAATTACGATGGTCAGGTAACGTGTCATTTGATTCAATTTGCGACGACCACTCTCTCCTTCTTTCTGCAGGCGTTGGAAGTACGGAATCATCATTCCCAACAATTGGATTACGATAGAAGCCGAGATATAGGGCATAATACCCAAGGCAAAAATCGAGGCATTTCCAAAAGCTCCTCCCGAGAAAATATTGAGTAAGCCCACTAAACCTTCTGCAGAGAACTCCTGTAAGGCTTTCAATTTTGTAGGGTCAATACCCGGAAGCACCACAAAACTTCCCAAACGATAAACCAATAACAACAGCATAGTATAAATAATACGGTTGCGCAGTTCCTCGATTTTGAAAATGTTTTGTATTGTTGTAATAAATTTTTTCATCGCCCCGATTATAATTTAGTGGCTACTCCTTGTTTCGCTTCAATAGCTGCAACTGCTGATTTTGAAAAAGCATGTGCTGTTACATTCAGTTTAGCGTTCAACTCACCGTTACCCAAAATTTTAATCCGGCTGTTTTTCGAAGCTAAGCCATGTTCTATTAACGTATCAACAGTAATGGTGTCAATCGAATATTTTTCGGCCAATGCTTGCAATGTCGAAACATTAATCGCTTTGTACTCTACACGGTTGATGTTGCTGAAACCAAATTTTGGTAAGCGGCGTTGCATAGGCATTTGACCGCCTTCGAAACCTTTTTTGCGGGTATAACCCGAGCGCGATTGAGCGCCTTTGTGCCCACGTGTCGAAGTTCCGCCATGTCCCGAGCCTTCGCCACGGCCAATGCGTTTAACTTTTTTTGTCGAACCTGCTGCGGGTTTTAAGTTTTGTAAATTCATTTTTTCTATTTTTTTGTGCTGTCGCTAGCTTTGTTTGCTAACTCGCGGTTTTTGATTGTTGATGTATGATTGATGATGTGTTTTAAATCATCTATCATAAATTACTTTGTTTCTTCTACTTTTACCAAGTGGCGAACTTTATCGACCATGCCTAAAGTTACAGGATCGGATTCGCGCACTACGGTTTGATGAATACGGCGCAGCCCCAACGATACAAGCGTTTCTTCTTGACGTTTGGTGGCGCTGTTTTTACTTTTCACTTGTGTAATTTGTAATTTTGCCATAGTACGTTTTCCTTATCCTTTAAATACTTTTTGCATTGGTACGCCACGAACACCTGCTACGGTATATGCATCGCGCAGTTCCAAAAGGGCTTGCACGGTTGCTTTTACCAAATTATGCGGGTTCGACGAACCTTTTGATTTTGCCAATACGTCGTGGATTCCCACGCTTTCGAATACGGCACGCATAGCACCCCCTGCCTTTACTCCGGTACCGGGAGCAGCGGGTTTCATGAATACTTGTGCACCGCCGAATTTAGCAATTTGTTCGTGCGGAATTGAGCGTTTGTTCAACGGTATCTTCACGAGGTTTTTCTTTGCATCTTCAATGCCTTTTGATACAGCAGTAGCAACTTCATTGGCTTTACCGAGGCCATAGCCTACTACGCCGTTTTCGTCGCCCACTACTACGATGGCTGCAAAGCTAAAGTGGCGCCCCCCCTTGGTTACTTTCGTAACACGTTGTACAGCCACCAAGCGGTCTTTCAATACCAAGTCGGTAGTTTTTACTTTTTTTACGTTTGTATTTGCCATAGTCTTGTCGAATTAAAATTTAAGACCACCTTCGCGGGCGGCGTCTGCTAAACTTTTTACTCTACCGTGGTATAGGTAACCGCCGCGGTCGAACGATACAGTGGTGATACCTTTTGCAGCAGCGCGTTCGGCAGCCAATTTGCCTACTAATTTGGCAGCTTCAGTGCCCGGTTTTCCCTTGGTAGCAGCCACCATGTCTTTTTCGTTTGACGATGCAGCAGCCAATGTAACACCAGCTATATCATCAATGAATTGTACATAAATGGATTTGTTGCTACGGAAAATGGCCATACGCGGACGTTCCGCTGTGCCTTTGACTACTTTGCGGATGCGGTATTGAATCCGTTGTCTTCTTTCTATTTTAGTTAATGCCATAAATCTCTTTCCTCCGATTATTTAGCTCCGGCCGATTTTCCGGCTTTGCGGCGCAATTGTTCGCCTACGAACTTAATACCTTTTCCTTTGTACGGCTCCGGTTTGCGGAACGAGCGTATTTTAGCGGCTACCGCTCCGATAAGTTGCTTATCGTGGCTCTTAAGTTCGAGCACAGGGTTAGCCCCTTTCTTTACCGCTTCGGCCACAGCCTTCACTTCTTTGGGGATTTCAAAATGGATGTCGTGTGAGTAGCCAAGGCTGAATTCCAAGATTTGGCCTTTTACTTCTACACGATACCCTACGCCGACTAATTCCTGTTTAATTGAGTAGCCTTGCGACACACCTGTAATCATGTTTTGAATCAACGCGCGATACAGTCCGTGCATCGAGCGGTGACGAGGTTGGTCGGTCGGTCTGCTCACCTTAACAGTTGTTCCCTCTACGGCTACAGTAATGTCTGCATCTACCTTTTGATGCAGTTCACCGAGCGGGCCTTTAACCACAACCACATTGCCGGCTTCCACCTTCGCGGTTACTCCTTGTGGCAGGTTTACAGGTAATTTTCCTATCCGTGACATTGTTTTTTTATTGTTATTTAGTTCTTAAAATTTAACTCTTGTTTGCTTTGTAACTTTAATTAGGAATTCTTTGATGCATTTGTCCTAATTCCTAATTTTTTAGTAAACATAGCAAATTACTTCGCCACCCACATTCTGGGTAACAGCTTCTTTATCGGTCATCATACCTTTCGAAGTCGAGAGGATCGCGATACCTAATCCATTCAATACGCTCGGCATGTTAGCCACATCGATATATTGACGTAAACCCGGCGTACTCACACGTTGCAGCTTTTTAATGGCCGGACGCTTGGTGTCGGGGTGGTATTTCAACGCTATTTTGATAGTGTTGAACGGCGTTCCTTCTTCTATTTTATAGGCGAGGATGTAACCTTTTTCGTGCAAGATACGAGTAATTTCTTGCTTCATTTTCGACGCGGGGATTTCTACCGTTTTGTGTCCGGCTGCTACCGCGTTGCGAACTCGTGTCAGAAAATCTGCTATTGGATCAGTCATTTTCGTTTTGTTTTTTAATTTTCAGCGCTCGTAGCGCCCGATATCCATTAATTTTTTATTTACAATTAAAATTTGTCAATTGTAATTTTTTTTACCATGAAGCCTTACGCACTCCCGGAATAAGGCCGTTGCTGGCCATTTCGCGGAATTGGATACGGCTGATACCGAAGATACGCATATAGCCTTTAGGGCGGCCGGTAAGCGAGCAGCGGTTGTGTTGACGCACAGGGCTGGCATTTTTCGGCAATTTAGCTAAACCGGCATAGTCACCGGCTTCCTTCAGGGCTTTGCGTTTTTCGGCATATTTTGCCGCCAACTTTGCACGTTTAATTTCGCGTGCTTTCATTGATTCTTTTGCCATATTCTTATTTTTTATTAGTCTTAAACGGTAACCCGAATCCACGCAGCAAGGCGTAAGCTTCTTCATCGCGATTGGCCGAGGTGATGAAAGTGATTTCCATACCCAGGATTTTCGTGATTTTATCGATATCAATTTCGGGGAAGATAATTTGTTCTTTAATACCCAACGTGTAATTTCCACGGCCGTCAAGCTTGCTGTTGATACCGTTGAAATCGCGGATACGCGGCAACGATACAGCAATCAAGCGATCCAGGAATTCGTACATCTTCGAACGGCGCAATGTAACTTTCACGCCGATGGGCATGTCTTTACGCAATTTAAAGTTTGAGATATCCTTCTTTGAATACGTAGCTATTGCTTTTTGTCCGGCGATAGTGGTCAATTCGTTTTGAGCCACTTCAATCAATTTCTTGTCGCCTACGGCTGCACCTACCCCTTGGTTGATAACGATTTTTTCCAATCGCGGAACTTGCATGATATTTTTATATCCAAATTCCTTCATGAGGTTGGCAACAATCTCGTCTTTGTATTTTTTTTGCAGAGCAGGAATGTATCCCTTTGGGGTAGCTGGTTGAATACCGGCTTTTACTTCGGTTTTAGCAGCTGCCTTGGCTCCTTCTTTCTTTGCCATTATTTAATCTCCTCTCCTGATTTTTTAGCGTAACGTACTAACTTACCTTTATCGTTCGAGCGGCGACCCACTCGGGTAGCATTGCCGGTCGATGGATCAACTACTTGCAAGTTGGAAATATGAATCGCAGCTTCTTGCTTGATAATTCCGCCTTGCGGGCTTTTGGCATTGGGTTTGGTGTGTTTACTAACCATGTTTACGCCTTCTACGATAGCGCGATTTTTATCGGTTATCACTTCCAACACTTTCCCTTTTTTTCCGCGGTCATCACCGGCATTTACAATAACGGTGTCGCCTTTTTTAATATGTAATTTCTTATTCATTACAATACCTCCGGAGCTAATGAAACAATTTTCATGTAATTGTCGCGTAATTCGCGGGCAACGGGGCCGAAGATACGGGTTCCGCGAACTTCACCTTGACCATTGAGCAACACGCAAGCGTTGTCGTCAAAGCGGATATAAGAGCCATCGGCGCGACGAATTTCTTTTTTCGTGCGAACGATAACGGCTTTGGATACCGAGCCTTTTTTAGCATCGCCATTGGGAAGGGCACTCTTCACTGAGACAACAATCTTGTCGCCCACACCGGCATAGCGGCGGCGGGTACCACCCAACACACGGATGCAAAGAACTTCTTTGGCGCCGCTGTTATCTGCTACTGTTAATCGTGATTCTTGCTGTATCATAGCTTATTTTACTTTTTCTACGATTTCTACTAATCTCCAACGTTTAGTTTTGCTGAGTGGGCGGGTTTCCATAATGCGTACGGTATCGCCTTCACTGCATTCATTCTTTTCGTCGTGAGCTACAAATTTGGTGGTTTTCTTTACGAATTTTCCGTAAATAGGGTGTTTCACTTTACGATGAACGGCAACCACAATAGATTTTTCCATTTTGTTGCTTACCACTATTCCTATTCTTTCTTTACGAAGATTTCTTTCCATGAACAACTATTTTTGGTTGTTGTTAGTTTCTTTTTGACTCAGTATAGTAAGCATTCGAGCAATGTTGCGGCGCGATTTGCTTAGCTTGGAGGTATCTTCTACGGGCGATATCGTGTGGTTGAGTTTGGCACGAACATAGTTCGCTTTCTCGGTTTCGATGCGCTCGCGTAAATCTTTAGTCGATAATTCGCGTACTTCTGGCGTTTTCATCTTTTTACTTTTTTAATTATTCGGCATAATCCCGGCGTACGATAAATTTTGTAGTCACGGGTAATTTTTGGGCGCCAAGGCGCAAAGCTTCGCGAGCCACTTCCATCGGAACACCTTCGGCTTCGATCAAGATACGGCCCGGTGTAATGGGGCAAACGAATCCTTCGGGAGCACCTTTACCTTTACCCATACGAACTTCGGCGGGTTTTTTGGTAAACGGTTTGTCGGGGAACACGCGAATCCAAATTTGACCTTCACGTTTCATGTAGCGGGTTACCGCTTGACGAGCCGCTTCAATTTGTTGACCGGTGAGCCAGCATTCTTCCATGGTTTTGATACCGAACGAGCCGAACGATAATTCGTGGCCACGGTGTGCAATGCCTTTCATACGGCCTTTTTGCTGCCTTCTGAATTTGGTTTTTTTTGGTTGTAACATTGTTTTTAAACGTTTAACGTAACGTACTCTTGTTATCTTTTGCTTCGGTTGTTCCGCCTTCTCTGCACCCTTGCCGACATAAGTTTCAGCCTTTTATGTCCGCAAAGCCTAATTTAAGTATCTCAACGACAGTTAAATAAGCCGTTTATCGCAGAAAAAACGGATTGCAAAGATAGGAAAATTATTTGAATTACAAACAAGTTTTTAACATTTTTCGAAAATATTTTTGAAAAATGGCCTAAAATTTGTGCCTTTAGATTTTTTACAAAGGTGCAAATTGTGTAAGTTTTTTTAAATAAGATAGTTCCGCTGGTAATGTTTCCATTTAAAATAAACAATACTATATTATTATGAAAACTATTTCGCCTCTTTCAAACTCAGTATTTTTAACTGTTTCTTGAAATTTGTAAGATCTGCATCAGCGGCGGGAGAAAAAATTATCGTTTTTGTTTCGCCGGGCAGTAAGTCGAGATAGTTATCGGAAAAAAAACCGTCCATAGCTAAATTGGTATAGAGATACAGATTTTTTACCAAAGCATCGCTCACTAAGGTTATTTTGTAGTCGCTACCAACTTGTTCAATCGTTGAATTAATTTTATAGTCGGGTAATTGCAGCTTTTTCGGACGAACGAAATAGTGTATTTTTTCTGCTGTGTTTCCTTGTCCATCGTCAAAACGCAGTACTATCGCGGAGGTATTGACATGGTTGCGAAATGCGGATAACGGTATTCGC
The DNA here is from genome assembly GCA_031551625.1 of Bacteroidales bacterium. GTDB lineage: Bacteria > Bacteroidota > Bacteroidia > Bacteroidales > UBA932 > JAVBNJ01. Next base: position 12,463 of record JAVBNJ010000087.1, read on the forward strand.
AAAAATGGGCGCGAACTGTTGGCTGCGATGGTTAAATTTGACAGGTTTTTAAAATTTGTCAAATTTAAAGGAAGGATATGTCCTTGGAAGTCCTGCCATGTAACGGAAATTCTACCGCTAATAGTCTGTTGTAAATCCGATACGGCATAAAAAACCAACTCGTCGTTTTCTACCATTGTTGTTAACAAGATAGGTTTGAAACACTCGCGGGCTTTGTAATGTAATGCTTTCCAACGGTAGCGCGAGTCGATACTGCTCCACGACACCACTGGCCAGCAGTCGTTTAGCTGCCAGTAAAGCGTACCCATACAATACGGCATGCGGCGACGATGGATTTCCAATGCCTGCCCAATGCCCTCGGCCTGCAACAGTTGGCTGACATATATGTAATGGAAGAAATCTTTCGGCACGTGGTAATCGCGTTGCATATACTTTTCTATCAGTTCATAGCCGCGGGTATTTTTTTGGTGTGCTTTCATTATCGCCGAGTTCAACGAACGGTCTTGCGGTAGGGTAAATGATTCGATTGTCGAGAAATCGGGAAAGGCTTGAAATCCGTATTCCGACATGAAGCGGCCGGTTTTGGCTTCCCATACATCAAAAGGTTCTTCGCCCCACCACACTCCCCAATAGTGCGAATCGCCCTCGGTAATGCATTCGGGATGCCCCCATCCCCACTCCGGCGACGATGTATGGTAAGACGTTCCCGTAGAATAGGTTTGTACCACACCAGGCAGCATCCGTTCAAAGATCGCTTGATTGTCTCCCCATATTTCGTTGCGTTGCTCTTCGGTGTAGCGCTTGCGCCAGCCCCAATCTTCCCAGCCGTTTTTTACTTCGTTGTTACCACACCACAGTGCAATACACGGGTGATTGCGCAAACGACATACCTGGTCTTCGGCTTCATGGCGCACGGTTTGCAAAAATGCCGTATCGCCCGGATAGAGCGCACAGGCAAACATGAAGTCTTGCCACACGAGCAAACCCAGGCTATCGCAGAGGTGGTAGAAATAATCGTCTTCGTAGATACCACCGCCCCACACACGTATCATGTTCATGTTGGCATCGCGTGCGGCTGTCAATAGTTTGCGGTGGCGTTCGGGCGTTACGCGCGCCGGAAAGTTATCTTGCGGAATGTAGTTGGCGCCTTTCATAAACACCGGCTTCCCGTTGACGTAAAAGGCAAACGAGGTGCCAATCGAATCTTTCTCATGGCGCAGTTCAATGGTTCGCAATCCTATTTTTGTAAATACGGAGTCTTTGTAGGCATTGCCCTGCAAAATCGCCAAGATATTATATAATTTTTGTGCGCCCAATCCTGCGGGATTCCAACACACCGGGTTTTTCAAACTAATTTTTTGGGTAATCGTATTGTGTCCTTGTTGCAGGGGGATACTTTGATCAATAATAAGTGCTTTCCCTTCAACACTGATTGCGAGTTTGGCTTTCATTTTCCGGTCGGCGACTATGCTCAATTCCATTGTTAGTTGTGCCGACTTGTCGGTCAGCGTATTTTGCACGACATGGATATTCTCTATTGTAAAATCGTTCCATGCTTGCAGTGTTACCGGTTTCCACAGGCCGCAGGTTGCCAATTCCGGCCCCCAATCCCACCCCAGTTGGTAAGGTGCTTTGCGAGAAAAGGCACGTTCGTCGGGTAGTTGATACGGAAGCTTGGCTGCTTTACTTTTGTTATAATCATTGACAGGAAAGAAACGCAACAACAATTCATTGTTGCCGTCGTTTAATAATCCGGTTACATTGAAACGCCATGTGCGAAACATATTGTCGGTGTTGCCCGAAGGAGTTGTCGCAGGGAGCTTCTCGCCATTCAGCAAAATTTCCGCGTGCGTATCAATCCCGTCAAAAACCAATTCTATATTTTTGAATTGCTTACGCAAACTATCAGCATTGAATTGCTTGCGGTATTCCCATGTGCGTTGTGCCACCCATTGAACGGCCGCTTCATTGGCGCGATCGTAGGGGTCGGGAATGAGATTGGCAGCCATCAGGTCGGTGTGCACGCAGCCCGGCACAGTAGCCGGTAGCCACAACGTGTCGTCCACAGCTTTGAATTGCCATTCACCGGTGAGTGGCATTTGTTGCACCGATGGTACAAGTGTTGGTTGTTCGCTGCATGCAGCTATTGTCAATAGAACTAAGAGTACCAAAAAATATTTTTTCATGTCAATACATTTTAACCCTAACAGAATTTTTCTATTATACTTTTTGCATAGTACTTGCCACAAAGCGATACAGTCGTGCGGCATCTTCGCCTGCATAGTCAATACCAATACGCGGTGTGGCTACAATTGTTTTTTTCGGAATCGCAATGCCACGGTCTTCGATCCAGATTGTGTTGCCCAAAAGCGAAGTGCCGGTATCGGCAACATGCAACCCAAGCGCTTTCGCCAATTTGCCGGGTCCAATTAAAAAATCAGGTGTGATTTTTTTCTTACCGGCGCGTTGCAGCATCAACTCTTCTCCTGTGAGCGGCATTGCTCCTCGAATGAGAACTGCATGCGGCGTTCCTTCGATATTGGTTACCACATTGAAGAGGGAATACATTCCGTAGCATAGATAGATATATGCATGCCCACCTTGCCAGTACATGACCTCGGTGCGCTTGGTACGGCGGTTGCCGTATGCATGCGAGGCTTTGTCGGTAATGCCGGCATACGCTTCGGTTTCGGTAATCACGGCTTCGGTGAGTTCGCTGCCAAAGTTGGTGCACAATACTTTTCCCAACAAGTCTTTGCTCACTTGCACCACATCGGGACGGCTATAAAATGATTCCGTTAACTTAACCACAGATTGCACAGATTATTTTAGATTATACAGATTAAAGTACAAAGATACAAAAAGAGCACGAAGACGGCGTCATTGCGAGGAACGAAGCAATCTTTTGTGCTCTTTGTGTTTTTGTTGGCAGTTATTTATTGTACCAAATCCGGATAGATAAGCAATGAGTTGCGCATTTGTTCGATTTGCGGTGCCATGCGTTTTAATTGTTCTACCAATTGTTCTTTGTTTATAGCATCAAGCGGATTCAGCACTTCCATACTTTTTTTAATCAGCTGCATATCGGGATATACACGTGCTATCTTATCGGCCAAGTCTGTCAACAGGATAATGCGGTATACAATATCTTTGGCATACTTGTCCGTGAAGTTGACCGTGAACAATTCGGGATTTTTTGACAGTATGTATACATTTTCGAAGAAAAAACCATAGTAACGTAACAAGTATGTATTGAGTGTGCCATTGTCGCGTGCTTCCATAGAGGCTTTGCGGGCGCGTTGTATCAAGTCGGCGGTTACAACCGAGTCGCCCAAATTGAGTTTAGAGAACTCAGCTCCTAAATTAGTAGCGTTCACATCAGCAGCCAATTTGGTAATAGCAGCATCGTAGTCAACGGCAGACATACCATACAAATGGGCTATACTACGGTCAACCGCTAGCATAGTAAGCACAACATTTTTCTGCGCCAGTGTTTGTAAATCGTTTATGTTACTGGGCTTTAACAGATAATCGGGTTGCACTTTCTGTTGCTGTGAATTAAGTGTAAACACACCGGAACGTACGTCTACAAAGAACGGCATGAAGTACATTTGTTGCGCCAAGTTGATTAATGAATCAATTTGAATAGACAATTCTTTCATCAGAATGGCTTCTTCTTTTGAAATTGTCTCAGCCGGTTTGGGCTTTCGGTTGCCACACGACACGGTTGCACACAACAATGCAACTATACAAATAAATGAAACTATTTTTCCCATTCGTTTATTAAGAATTACTTGAGTATGTTGTTACGAGCCTCTGTCAATTTCGGTTTCAGTACTTTCAGCTGTTCGATGAATTGCGCTTTGTCGGTAGCATTCACCAGCCTTACCACATCCATGGCCGCTTTCACCGGTGCCATGTCGGGGAAGCGCACGGCCATGCGATCAATGATATCGGCCATAATCAACGATTCAAAAGTAATGTCGGCAATATTCTGATCGGAAAGAGGTGTAACATACAATTCGGGGTTTTGCGAAAGGATATATGTGCATTCAATCAGGGAAGTAGCTACACGCTCCATGAAATAATTCAATTCACCTTTGGCTTTTTGTTCTTCTATCACCGCATTCGTGCGTTCAAGAAATACTTCGGGCGCGTTGGGCGCTTTCCAATCGATACCTTCGCGGAATGGGAATTCTTTTACATTCACATCGGCCAGCAGGCGTGCAATCACTGCATCGTAGCCGTCGGTGGGCATTCCGTATACTTCGGCAATAGCGCGATCGATTACATAAATTTTAAGTGCAATATTTTTTTGTCCTAATGTTTGCAGTTCGTCGGCTTTAGCCAAAGGAAGCAAGTAGTCGGGTTTTACTTTTTTATCTTTTTCGGAGAGGGTAAAATTTCCGTTTTTAATATCAATGAACGGATGCGTCGGGAGTTTGTTGCTGATTAAAGCGAACAGCGAATCTACCTCATTGACCAATTCAACCATCAACAGCGAGTCTTGTTGTGCTTCAGTTACTGCGGCTTTCTTCTTCCCGCCTCCGCAAGCGGACAACATGCATACAAATGCAATTAACGAAACAGCTACAATTAGTTTTTTCATAGCAAAATATTTTTTAACGTTTTGAATATAATTTACAAAGGTACTAATTTTAGTTGATTTCTCTATTTTCAGGTATTATTTTTCCGGAGAAACCGCACAGGAATTTCAAAAAACAGCAACAACGAGCTAATTACCATCATCAAAAACAGGATCAATAGGTTGAACAAAAATGTTGGAATGTGTAGATTACCAATTATTTTTACATGCGCGTAAAAAGTAGCGCGGCCACAACGACTCCCGGGATCGAGGTACACGGCGCCCACTTGCGGTACCAGCTTATCGCCACGTATACTATTCAATTTAGTGGTGCTGGTGTTTACCACCAGTTTTTCTAGTTCAAGATTGTGGCTACTGCGTTTGAGTTGAGTCAATGCATCGGCGCCATGCTCGCGGCGGAAGGCGGTAATACACTTATCCAATGCAATAGTCGCCTTGTCGGATTTACGCCGCAGCACCGAATCAGCTTGACCCAGATAGCGGCTCAAAGCTTGGTAGAGCGCAGGCGTATAATATTCTTTATAAATGGAATCGGTTGCGGAGAATGGCGGCAAACCAGCCAACTCAGCCACATGTGGGAGGTTGATGCGTAACAAGCTAAAATATTGGTCATATTCCGTTTCACCCTTGGTGTATTTATCGTATGCCGTTTCCCAGCGGCTATCAAGTTCATATACAAAGCCTGCCTGATCATATTGTGCCACAAATTTTTCGCGTTCCAAATCAAAGAACAACCGGTTGTAGCTGTTGTTTGTAAACTCCTCGACAGCCAGAGCTTCGAATGCCCAACGCGAAGGAATGAAATCGCCGATAATGGGCACTAGATTATTATCGGCTTTGGTATTCAAATCATCGAACTTCACTACCAGGCCGCACAGCAGGATTTGTGGAATGAGCAGCAGCGGAATGGAAATATAAATGGCCACTATCGAATTCAGCGTCTGAGACAAGAACAACCCCGTGAGGTTAGCCAGGAATGCGGCTGCAAAGAGTACCGTCCACCACGACATAAATAAATCGTGAATGCCTAGCATACTGTTGCCAATGACTATGAACAACGCTGTTTGTATCAATGAAAGAACAAACAAAAAAACGATTTTCGACCACATGTAACTGCTGCGGCTCAACCGAAGAAAGCGTTCGCGTTTGAGTAACGCGCGGTCTTTGATAATTTCTTCGGCGCTCACGCTCATGCCGAGGAACGTGGCTACAATCACGGCCATGAAAATGTACGACACCATATTTTTGTTGTACATCAAACTGTAGCCATCTTCGCCAACGTAGCGTGTCAGAAATGCCACAATAAGCGCCAGCAATGCGGGTTCAAGTAGCGCAATAAGCAAATATTGTTTGTTCGCCAGTTTTGTTTTTACATTCCGTTGCAGGAAAATAACAAATTGTTTCAGCAGCGACGGTTTGCGTTGTTTGTTTTCGGGCAACAACAGTGTGGCGGGTTTCACAAATTTACCACGTCCTGCTTCATAAGCGCGGTTCCATTCCTGCGGCGACACACGGCGTTTGTCGGTAAGCGCACCCTTGTCGTCAATCATTTTTTCCTCAATGATATTCAGTACAATTTCGGGATTCACATTACCGCATATATCGCACGTGCTATGTTCGGCATCGGCATAGAACGCCGCCGATTTGAAATAGGTAATTGCTTCAATCGGGTTGCCGTCGTATACCGGATAGCCTCCCTTATCGAGCAACCACAGGCGGTCGAATAGTTTATAAATGTCGGACGATGGTTGGTGGATGTTTACCACAATCAAGCGGCCGCGAAATGTTTGTTCCTTTAACAGGTTTATCACTTTTTCCGAATCGGACGACGAGAGGCCCGAAGTAGGTTCGTCGAGAAACAACACAGCCGGTTCGCGAATCAACTCCAACGCGATGTTCAATCGCTTACGCTGTCCACCACTAATCGTCTTGTTGAGTGGCGAACCAACCAATAAATTTTTCACGGGCAATAGCCCGAGATCGGCCAATACATTATTGATACGGTGGTTGATTTCTTCGTTGCTCATATCGGCAAAGCACAGGCGCGAAGTATACCAAAGGTTTTCGTAAACGGTGAGTTCTTCGATCAACAAATCGTCTTGCGGCACAAAGCCAATCAGGTCCTTCACAGCCGGGTGTTCAATCGGGTAACCGTTGATTTCAACCGTTCCGCTTTGCGGTTTGATGTTGCCGTTAAGTAGTCCCAGTAATGTTGATTTGCCGACACCGCTACCACCCATAATAGCCACAAGCTGTCCGCTGAATAAGTCGAACGAAAAGTTGTGCATGCCGTTGTCGCTATTGCGAAAGCGGAAATCAATATTGCGCCCCGTCAACTCAATATACGCTTGCGATGTATCTTTTTCCAACACCGCACAGATATGCGAAAAATAAATAGGCAGTGTGTGCGGGCCTTTGAGGACACTGCTTTTTTCCCATATCATGAACACGCCGGGCACAATGGGAATATCGTTCATAAACAATTCCGCCGTGCCGCGATACGAGAATACCACTTTGTTAAATGTCTTGATTTGCAACACTCGTAAACGGCCATCCAGCCCGGGCAGCGAGTTGTGTTCATTCGAAAAAATTACGACATCGGGCGTAGGTGTTTCGGTAACGTAAGCATTGAAATCGTTAAACAACTTATCCGGAATGTTGAATACTGCTGCAATATTACGGAACACGGAAGCAATAGCTTCGTAGCCGCTGCGGTTGGTAGTTGCAAATTCCATGAGTCGAAGAAGCATCAGAGCCTGGTCTTCGTACAGCACTTTTTTTTGCAAGTTGCGGCAAATGTTTTCCACTATCTCGCGCTGGTCAATGTTGGGCGAAGTTTCATACAAGTCTCGCAAGTCGTTGTACAATGCCAAATAGTTGTCGACCGAGCGAATGCCGAAGAAGCGCGACAAATAGGTTTTCAATAATTCTTCGGACGCCCGCCGGTCAATCTTTGCCAGTGCACCGCACAAAGCAAATAAATTAATCAGTGCACTAAGGATTAAGTCGTTCATGAGGTTTATTTTACAACAAATATACAAATAATTTGCTGCATTTTTTTTCAAACCTCAAATCGGCCAATGATTCAAGTGCGTACTTCACCACAAATTTATAAGGAATAAGATCGTTTATTTAACACTAAAAAATATTCAGATCTCCATGCGGATACGCCAAGAGAGGGGGTATCCGTTGTTGGTGCGGGTTCCTATTTTTTTTGCAAAACCGAGAGGAAGTCCTTCATAACAAATAAGTAGCCAACCATTGGGTGCATCGGCGAAGTGAACATTCTCGCGGCGCAGGTAATGCAAAGCAGTTGTTAAATCCGTGTCGACACAAGTGAATCCATTCTTATTACAGGCGTTGGAGAGCGCTAAGGCAGCGGTGGGAACAATGTCTTTTCCTTTCAGTTCACCTACGGGAATGCCTGCTTGCAGCACGTAGAGCTGCGTGCCGAGTTGCATAGTGGCTTCGTAGTGCACGGCAGGCAATGCCTGTACAAAATTATTTCTTTCGTCGAATACAAACTCGCCGCAAAGCCAATCGCTAAATTGTTTTGTAGTATTCTTATTCGCATGCTTGTTTGTGAAGGCGGTGTGCCTTTTTGTCCCCTTTTGGGGTTGGGCGTCTTGTGTTTTTCTCATTACACTCACAAAAAAACCTTCACCTTGCACACAGTGCGGATAGAAGCGATAGCCCTCTTCGCTGGCGACAATATTCCATGCGGGGTCAATCGGCAGGTCTATTTTTTCAGCACCTAATGTTTTAGTTATCCAACCCACATTTTCTTCATTTTCGTGCCGGTTGAAGGTGCATGTGCTGTACACAAGGATACCGTCTTCGCGCAATGCTTCCCACGCATCGGCCACAATACGGCGCTGACGTTCGGCACAAAGTTGCACATTGGCAGGGCTCCACTCATCAATAGCAACGGGGTCTTTGCGAAACATACCTTCGCCGGAGCAGGGAGCATCAATCAACATAAGGTCGAAGAAGCTACCAAGCGCACCGAATTTCTGAGGGTCGGCCGATGTTACAATAGTATTCGGAAAACCCCACTTGCTCATATTTTCTTGCAGAATAGAGGCGCGCGAACGGATTACTTCGTTGCTTACCAATAGTGCATTGGCCGGCAGCATACTGGCAAGCAGCGTCGATTTACCACCTGGCGCCGCACATAAGTCGAGTATGCGGGGAGAGCTGCCAAGCCCGTCTATCAGTGGTTGCAATTGTGCTAAAAACATCGACGAGGCTTCTTGCACATAATAAGCCCCTGCATGCAATAGCGGATCGAGCGTGAATACAGGCCGTTGCTCAAGGTATATACCTTCTGTACACCATGTCACATGATTGCTATCGGCGGGCACAGGGTATTTCCGCGTATTGTAGCGGATGCTTACAGGAGATGGCTGGCGCAGCGCATTTAGCAACGCAGCAACATCAAGGCCGGGGAACTCGTGCAGCGAATCAACGAAAGCTTGTGGAAATTGGTTGTCCATTGTACAAAGGTACAAAATATCAAAATAAATTTGGTTATATAAAAACAATCTTTTACATTTGTCGTACTATTAATTTTGCTCTTTGACATATCAATATTGGTAATATTGATAGATTTAATATTATCAACTTTAACTCTTATTGGCCAACTGGACCCTACGAGCACTTGCAAACATTGGCAAGGGCGGTGGGAAAGTTACTCAGCAATCCTACTATAGAATAGGTTCAACTTTGGCGAACGCAATTTGCCCCGGATTTTCCCATTTGCCGAAAATTTCCTATCTTTGCAACGATGAACCAAATTTTTTTGACCATTGGAACCTCCTAGTTGTTGGATTAGCCTACAAATAACCACGTCCGCTTTCACTTCTGCCGATGCGTTGACGGTTTGCATACTGATTATACTTTTATTTTTTTCGGGTTTTTTTTCGGGGTCCGAAACGGCCTATTTCTCACTCTCGCCGCAGGATATCGATAAATTGAAACGGGAAGAAACCAAGCGCGGAAAACGGGTGCTGGCACATCTCTCCAGGTCCGACCAACTCTTGGGTACACTATTGTTAGGCAATAATTTTGTGAATATTGCCATTGTGTTGCTATCCGCATTTTTGATTAATTCGCTATTCTATTTTTCGAATGAGATGTTGCATTTTCTGGTGCAAACAGTGGCCGTTACTTTTGTGCTGGTGTTCTTCGGCGAGGTATTGCCCAAGAACCTGGCCACACAATATACGTTGCCACTTGCCGAACGTGTGTCGTATCCGTTGGGGGTGATTTCAAAAATACTGCAACCGTTTTCGTGGTTGCTTACGCGGTTTACATCGCGCATCAACAAACGCTTCAGCAATGCCCGCAGCAGTGTGTCAATCGACGAATTGTCGCAAGCAGTAGATATTACCGTGCAACATTCGTCCGAAGACACAAAAATTCTAAAGGGCATTGTTCGCTTTGTCAACATTGATGTGCGGCAAATAATGCACCCGCGCGTGAATGTATCGGCAGTAGATATTCACATGGATTTTGCCACCGTGTGCGCTAAGATGATAGAATACGGCTACTCGCGGATTCCGGTGTACGACAAGACGCCCGATCGTGTGAAAGGAATTTTGTACGTAAAGGATTTGTTGTCCTATTTACATACTGCCGATAAAAATTTTGCCTGGCAAAAACTCATCCGCGAAGCGTATTTCGTTCCCGAAAACAAGAAAATAAACGACCTGTTAGAAGAGTTCCGTCAGAAAAAAATGCACATGGCTATTGTGGTTGATGAATATGGCGGCACCGAAGGCATTGTGACGCTCGAAGATATTTTGGAAGAAATTGTAGGAGAAATATCGGACGAAACGGACTAAACTTTTTAACCACAATTTTTTTGTCCACGAACTGTAAACTCGGCGAAACCAATTACACGAATTACACGAATGAGAGAACACATAAAGAGAACGGAAAATAAATTACACAAATTTTTATTTGCTTTGCAAATAGTTCGTGTAATAAATAATAATGGAAAGAATAGGCTGAATATTTTTTCATGCAATTCGTGGATAGTGTTTTCGTGTTCGTTGTTCTTTGTGCTTGTGTTGGGTATGGCGGCTTGCACGAGCACGCCTACGGTGCCGAAGCCGCGGGGATACTTGCGCGACGATTTTCCTGCGAAAACGTATCATGTGTTTGATTCGACCGGGTTCCCCTACCGCTTCGATATTCCGGCGTATGCAAAAATAACGGAAGATAAAAAGGCGTACGGCTACGAACCGTACTTTGTGAATATGCAAATGCCGCGTTATAATGCTACGTTGCACATCAGCTACAAGCGGGTGCAGCACAACCTGCCCGTCTTGTTGGACGATACATATAACTTTGTGTACCGCCATGTGATAAAGGCCGATGATATTACCGAAACGCCGTTTATCAACCGTAAGCGGAAAGTGTATGGCGTGTTATATGAGCTGGGTGGCGATGTGGCATCGTCCGTGCAATTTTATGTAACAGATAGCTCACGGAATTTTTTGCGTGGTTCGTTGTATTTCATGGCAACGCCCAACAAGGATTCGCTGGCGCCGTCTATCGCATTCTTGACAGAAGATATTGCCCACTTGATGCAAACCGTGGAGTGGAAATGAATTTTAATTTTGAATTAGATTATGCCTGCTTATTGTACAGATATTAATAAAGACGGTAGTACCATTGCAATTTGGGACCTTACCGAAACAGAAGATGAGTTAGCGGCCTTGTGTTTGTTGCCAAGCAGTGAACAGGAGGAAATGCAGTATATCACTAACCCGCAACGCCGCAAAGAGCGATTGGCGGTGTATGTACTATTGAAGCATTTATTCGGCGAAAAAGTATACTTAGGCTATCACGATAATGGCCGTCCATTTTTGCAGAATCAGGATGGACATATCAGTATTTCGCACACGCAACGTTTTGTTTGTATTCTTTACCACCCCGAGGAATATGTGGGTATCGATATTGAAAATACCACCCGTGATTTTTCGGCAGTTGAGAAAAAAGCGCTTTCGGCAGAGGAACAACACTATCTGGGTGCCAAAAACCGAGCAGTGCAGCTATGCCTTATTTGGTGTGCTAAAGAAGCGCTTTTCAAATGGGCTTCGGAAAGCGGTGTGGATTTTGCCAATCAACTGGCTGTAGAAGAATTTACTCCCCGCGAAAAAGGCAAACTCACAGCCCACTTTACCAACCGTAACGACGAAACCACCGAGTTCCGCCTGCACTACCGCATGGTAGAAGACCATGCCATGGTGTGGGTAGTAGCCTGATTTTTTGTAAACAGCACATCGAAAAGAAGATCTAATTGTAGAGTAAGCTCTTCTCCCTTCTTTTCAGGAAAGAGAAGGAGACCACAAACTCAACTGTCCCGCCAATTTTGCCGCTTTGGTAGTTTTCGACGAAATGAATAATTGTCGCAGGTACTCCGGTTTGGCTTCGTTGATGGTAAACGAACTTAACTCACCGCAGGTGATAAAATATTTGGCACGTTTCATGGCTACGCCCATGCGTCGTAGTTGTTCGCTGGTGAGGCGACCGAAGCGGCGCGACGACACAATAAGCTTCGCCGATTTGACTCCAATGCCCGGCACGCGCAGAATCATTTCGTAGTCGGCGCGGTTAATGTCGACAGGGAACAACTCGGGGTGCCGCAAAGCATATGAAAGTTTCGGGTCAAGTTCCAAATCGAGATTCGGATGCATATCGTTTACAATTTCGTCGACTTTGAATTCGTAGAAGCGCATGAGCCAGTCGGCTTGGTACAAGCGGTTCTCGCGCACCATCGGCGGAGTAGACAAAACAGGCAATCGCTTATCGTAGGTGTTGACCGGCACATAACCCGAATAGTATACGCGCTTCATGGTAGGCCGTGTGTAGAGCGCCGACGAGAGATGCAGTATCTGGTTATCGGTTTCGGGCGTGGCGCCAACAATCAACTGCGTACTTTGTCCAGCCGGTGCAAAGCGTGGCGCCGAGCGGTATTTGCGTCGTTCTTCGGCGCTTTCGAGTGCGCCTTGCTGGATGTAGGCCATCGGTTTGAACACGCTTTGATAGTCTTTCTCAGGCGCCAGCAGTTTCAAATTTTCTTCGGTCGGAATTTCTATATTTACACTCAGGCGGTCGGCATAGCGGCCTGCTTCGTTTACCAACTCCTGGCTGGCGCCGGGTATGCTTTTCAAGTGAATATAGCCGTTATAACGATGTAATTCGCGCAAGTCTTTAGCCACGCGCACCATGCGCTCCATCGTATAGTCGGGATTACGCACCACACCCGAACTGAGGAACAGCCCTTCGATGTAGTTGCGGCGGTAGAATTCTATCGTGAGATTGACGAGTTCGCTTACGGCAAACGTGGTGCGGCGTACGTCGTTGCTGCGGCGGTTCACACAGTAGGCACAATCATAAATGCAGTTATTCGTGAGCATGATTTTGAGCAGCGAAATGCAACGCCCGTCCTCGGCAAAACTGTGGCAGATACCCCACCCATGTGCACTACCGATGCCTTTGCCATCATTCTTGCGCGTATGTCCGCTCGAGGCGCACGACACATCGTACTTGGCGGCTTCGGCCAATATTTGTAATTTTTCTAAAACGGCTTCGGTCATATTGTTTTTGACTGCAAAATGCTATTACAAATATACGAAAAAAAAGCCGCATTTCTGCGGCTCGTGAAAAACTGAACAGATGGTATTTTTAACTATTTTTCGATGTAAAGTCCTTTTTGTGTATCAAGTTCCAGTACTTCATTGGTATATAATTTCACATTCTTGAAAAACAACCGGTCGGCATCTTGCATTACCAATCCTTTTTCGGCCGACAATACCGAATTTTCGATACGGATATCGTGTATCGCTTGCGAAGGCAGCCCGCGGAAAAAGAATGCTGTTTCGGCGCCGGTACAGTAAATGTTTTTAAAATAAAAATGATGGAAGTCCGGTGTTTTATCGGCCTTTGTGTTCCGCACAGCATCGCGATCAGCACCTGCCGGGACGTCGTCGTAGTAGGTGTCAAACGAAATTGCTTCTCCCTGTATGTCGCGCATGTAAATGTTTTCTACAAAAATATTTTTAACCACGCCACCGCGGCCTGCATTGCTTTTCACACGAACACCAATATCCGTACCGATGAACGTACAATTCTTTACAAAAATATTTTCCATGCCACCGTCGGTGTTGCTGCCAATCACAAAGCCGCCATGGCCGTGGTATACGGTGCATTCGGCCACTACCACATTCTTTAATTTTGACTGAGTGGTATCTTGTTTCGCCCCGCTGCTTGATTTCATGCAAATACCATCGTCGCCCACGCTCACGTTGCAACGGTACACAATTACATTCTGGCAAGCACTGATGTCGATACCGTCGCCGTTCTGTGCCCACCATTCATTGAAAACAGTGGTATAACGCACAATTATGTTGGTGCAACCGCTCGGATAGAGCACAAATTTCGGAGAGTTGCGCAACGTAATGTCTTCGATCAATACATTCTCGCAATCGGTCAGGTGTACAAGGTTGGGGCGCAGGAACACACGCGCCGGAATGTATTCGTTGGCTGTTTTCGGATTATTTTTCTTCAGTGTTTTGAGGAATGCTTCGCCATTCATGGCTTCCTCGCTGGGCCACCAGAGTTTCCCATCTTTGCTTAGCACGCCCCCCGAGTTTGTAATTTTCTTCCACTGCCCCGCTGTCATTTTCTCTTTTTTCACCGGGCGCCATGCTTCGCCTGCTCCGTCAATAATGCCTTCGCCGGTGATGGCTATATTTTTCAGTTTATAGCCCGAAATGGGTGGTGTGGTAACAACCGTGTTGCTTTTAGGCGACAACGTGCCCATTGGGTATTGCGAAAAATCAGTAGTGAATACTACCAATGCACCACGCTCTACATGCAAGTCTACATTACTTTTCAACTCAATAGGCCCCGTGAGCCAGATACCCGGCGGCACTGTCACATGCCCGCCTCCTGCTTCGGAGCAAGCGGCAATAGCTTTGGCAAATGCGTCGGTGTTGAGGGTGTGACCGTCGCCTACCGCATTATAAGCTGTAATAGGGAAATCCTTGGCAGGAAATACCGGTTCTTTTATTTCGGACATTGTAAACGGTGCGGCTGCCACATATTCGCTAAGGCCATTTTGCGCAAAAGCCGGAAACAAAAGCCCTAAAAAGAGAAGTGAAAGTCCTATTTTTTTCATGTAAAGAAAAGTTGAAATAGCTAAATAAGTTTCAAGAAAAAATATACTGTGATCCATGCGCAGGTAATAAGTTTTAGCCCTATTCCAAACAGGAATCCGACAAAAGCGCCAAAAGCGGCACGTAGCGAATGTTCGCCCGAACTGCCCGCCAGCAATTCGCCTAAAAATGCTCCGAGAAATGGTCCGAGGAAAATCCCTACGGGCGAAAAAAACAGCCCTACTACTAACCCAATGGTTGCACCTATTGTACCGGCACGCGTACCGCCGAATTTTTTAGTTCCCCAAATCGGCACATAATAATCAAGGAGTGAAACAACGATTACCACCATTGCAAATATAATAATCCAACCCCATGTTATATCAATGCCCCAATGTGTAAACTTGAGCAACAACAGCGCTACCCAGCTTACAGGAGGACCCGGAAGCATGGGGACAATGCACCCCGCAAAGCCTACCAACAGGCAAATAATGGCGATAATGAGCAGTAGTGTATCCATGTATTCAATTCGTCAAAATACAAATATAGCGAAAAAAGTGAAAATAGGTAGTATATGGATTTTTTCGTAATTTTGTATTGATAAAAACAATCTCCATTACTCATGGAAAAAACAGATACCTTCTTGCGGGAAGCAATACGTTTGGCCGACGACAACATTACGCGGCAGGGCGGCGGGCCGTTTGGCGCTGTGGTAGTGAAAGGTGGAAAGGTTATTGCTTCGGCAGTGAATACCGTGACTACCGGTAACGATCCTACAGCGCATGCCGAAGTAAATGCCATTCGCGAAGCCTGTCGCGTATTGAATACGTTTGATCTAAGCGGTTGCGAAATTTATGCCAGTTGCGAGCCCTGCCCCATGTGCCTTTCGGCCATCTATTGGGCGCGTATTGAAAAAATTTATTATGCCGGCACGCGCTTTGATGCACAGGACGCGGGGTTCGACGATTCGTTCATTTACGACGAATTGGAAAAACCAATGGCCGAACGAAAAATTCCTATTGTGAATAAACTTTCTGCCGAAGGAGCAAAACCGTTGCAACGCTGGAAAAATGCAATAAACAAAGTAGACTATTAAATCTGTTAATGTAAGTTCATCAAACTGTAAACTTTTAAACCTATAAAAATCATGTCGCAAGAGAGAAGTTTAAAACGCTATATGTGGCTGGTCGATACTATTCGCCGCTTTCAGCCGATTACCTATCCGGAACTGGAAGAAAAGTTAGTGGCAAGCGGACAGTTTGATTTGGGCGATATTATGTTTTCGGAACGCACGTTTTTCCGTGATGCCAACGCTATTGAATCGTTGTTCGGGATAGTATTGTTTTTTGATCGTAAAAACAAGGGCTACTATGTAAAAGAGGCAGCCAGCAAAAAAGAACAGGATATGCTCGACTGGATGTTGCACACATTCCGCCATGCCAATGTGCTGGAAGTATACCGCGACCAGGCGGAGCACATTATGCTCGAATCGCCCCCTAAAGGAAACGAGCATCTTTCGGCTATTCTAGACGGTATTCGCAAAAGCCATATCCTGTCGATAGAGTTGAAGCGTTTCCGTACATTCAAAGTGGTGAATATCGAAATTATTCCCTACTTCGTGCGCCTGTTCCGGCAAGAGTGGTACCTCGTAGCACAAGATTTAACTAAAGATATAGTTCGTATTTTTCCGCTGGAGAAAGTGGCCGATGTAATTAAAACAGGCAAAAAATTTGAACTGCCCGAAGACGAGGATTACCCGGAAGCAACTACCTTTTTTAAGGACTACTTCGGTATGACTGTTGGCGAAAATGTGGAGCGCGAAATTATAACATTCAAAGCCGTTGGAGATATTGCAAAACAACTCCAGCAAGTACCGCTGCACGAGTCGCAAGTGGAATTGGAAAACGATGACAACGGTACCACTTTTTCGGTACGATTATATCCCACATCGGATTTTATACAAGCAATTGCTTCCTATGGAAATTCCCTGAAAATTTTGAAACCTGTTTCGGTACAGGAACAAGTAAAAGCTTTTGCACAGGAAATTATGAATAATTACAGGGAAGAATAATTCGTAATATAAAGTTTACTTAATAACTATTTTACAAAAAACAAAATAAATTTGTGTAATAAAAAATAACTGCAACAATTTGTTTATATAAACTAAAAATTTAGTTAAAATATAAACCAAAATAATTATAAAAATCTACTTCTCATTTATGGCGTTGTTCTGCTGTTTTAGCGGCTATTCCGCAAACTGCATCTTGGCTACACAAGTCAGCGTCAACTACCAAACGCAGCAGGTCACCTTTAAGCTGATGTGGACGAATGCCACGGGAACCAGAACAAATGTAACGTATACGACTCCTGCATTAACGGCGAATATGATAGTGGTTATCTCAGCTTGTATTGTAATACTATTGGTAGCTATCACCGTTGTATACGTGATTAATGAAATTACTCTTACTTGTTGTTCTTTCGATTCTAAATAATTTATGTTAAATTTGCACTAAATTTACCAATGAGAAACTTAAAATTTAACTCTATATGAAAAAAATTCTGGTAATTGGTGCACTGGGGCAGATTGGTTCGGAGCTCACAGCGGCTTTCAACGAGCGCTATGGCACAAACAATGTGGTGGTGGCCGATGTGAACGAAGACAAAAACAATTTTTTCCCGAACAACGTGTTCGAAAAAATCAATGTGATGGATAGCGATGCGATTGAAAGCGCTATCAAGCGTCACAACATCGACACCATTGTGAACCTTGCAGCCATCCTTTCGGCTACGGGCGAAAAAAATCCCGACTTGGCGTGGGACATCAACATCAATGGGTTGTTGAATGTGATTCGCTTAGGCATTAAGCATAAGCTCGACCGCGTGATGGTGCCGAGTTCCATTGCTGTGTTCGGCCCGCAATCGGTGCTCTACAATACGCCGCAGGAAACGGTGTTGACGCCGAATACCATGTATGGCGTAACAAAGGTAGTAGGCGAATTGTTGGGTGATTATTACTTCAATAAATTTGGCCTTGACTTCCGCGGTATCCGCTACCCGGGCATCATCAGTAACAAGACCATGCCTGGCGGTGGTACGACCGACTATGCGGTGGAAATTTTCTACGAAGCAGTGAAAAATAAAAAATACACTTGCTTCCTCAGCAGCGAGTCATGCCTGCCGATGATGTATATGCCCGACTGCGTACGTGCAACTGTAACATTGCTCGAAGCCGACCGCAGCACGCTGAAACATTGTGGCAACTACAATGTAGGTGCTATGAGTTTTACGCCCGAAATGTTGGCTGCCGAAATCAAAAAACACATTCCCGAATTTACCATTGATTACAAACCCGACTTCCGTCGCGAGATTGCTAAATATTGGCCTGCTTCGGTCGACGATTCTGCTGCGCGTTCCGAATGGGGCTGGAAACCCGAATGGAGTATGGAAACTATGGTGGCAGATATGCTCCGCGCTGTACGCGAAAAAATGAAATAATTTTTAAAGTGCAAAGGTAACGGAACAAGGGTAAAAGGGGGCTATTGCCGCATATCTTTTTACCCTTGTCCCTTTTCACCCTTTCACCTTATGTCCCTTTTCACCCTTTTACCATTATAAACATGTACGAAGACTTATTGAAATTAGACACCATCATGCCCAATTTTACGCAGGGTAGTTTATTAGTAATGAATCTTACCATTGGATTCATGATGTTTGGTGTGGCGCTGGAATTGAAGTGGGAACATTTTAAGGCGCTTTGGGCCAACCCTAAGTTGATGATTGTTGGACTCACGAGCCAGTTTATCCTGTTGCCGCTACTCTCGTTTCTCATGGCATGGCTACTGGGTTCGTGGATAACACCTGCAGTGGCCTTTGGTATAATCCTCGTGGCGGCTTGTCCCGGAGGCAATGTGTCGAATTTTATCACCAGTTTCTCGAAAGGTAACGTGGCACTGGCAGTCAGCCTTACTGCAGTGGGTACCGTGCTGGCGGTGGTAATGACGCCGTTTAACTTCGAACTTTACGGGCACCTCTATTCGGCTACCTCAAAACTCAACCGCCCGCTCGAAATACCGCTAACCGACATGTTGCGCACAGTGTTTATTATATTGGGTATTCCCGTGTTGTTAGGTATTCTTGCCTCTAACTATTTGCCGAAACTGGCGGCGAAAATTAAGCAGCCGGTGGGCATGATTTCCGGTATTATTTTTATTGGTTTTGTGATAGTAGCGTTTGCAGGTAATGCAAGTTATTTCGTAAAATACATCAAGTGGATTTTTGGTATTGTGCTTGTCCAGAATGCGCTGATTTGGTGGTCGTCGTACCAATATTCAAAGCTGTTCCGCCTGCAACAGCGCGATCGCCGTACAGTTGCCATCGAAAGTTCTATTCAGAACTCAGGTTTAGGATTAGCGCTGTTGTTCAATCCGAAAGTATTTCCGCCCGATTTACAATTAGGTGGTATGGCCTTTGTGGTGGCCTGGTGGGGCATTTGGCACATTATGGCCGGTGGCGCTATGGGCGCTTGGTGGCGTTGGGGCCGGCCAATAAAATAAACTGTCCACAAACCGTAAGCTCGGCGAAGCCAATTACACTAATTTCACGAATGTGTTTGCAAAGCAAACAATAATTAACTTCGCCGAGCTTACGGTTTGTGGACAAAAAATAATAGATATAATGAGTTTAAAAATAGAAAAACACTCTTTTACATTTCAACTACTCATTTGGGCGAGTATACCGTTTCAACGCCTGTTTTACCGCCGTGTGGAAATGGAAGGAAAGAAGAATATCCCACAAGGCGTGCCACTCATTTTTGTGGCCAATCACCAGAACTCGTTGTTGGACGCTATCAATATCATTCATGCGACCGGCTGCCGGCAGATTGTGTTTATGACACGTGCCGATATCTTTAAAAAGAAATTTGTAGCGCGTTTGTTGAATTTTATGAAAATGGTGCCGGTGTACCGTATGCGTGACGGGATTGAAAGTATGGGACAGAACGATGCTACGTTCGACCTGTTGATGCCCGTGCTGAAAGCCTGTCGGGCTGTCGGCATTTTCCCGGAAGGAATACAGGCCGACAAGCACCATCTATTCTCGTTCAAAAAAGGATTGTGCCGCATTGCTTTTCGTGCCGAAGAAGAAAACGATTTCAATCTTGGCGTAACCATTGTTCCCAT
>JAVBNJ010000091.1:0-11104 GCA_031551625.1 Bacteroidales bacterium
GCACCTTTGTTGCCCAGTACATCCACCGGTTGAAAATCGACAAAGCACCACACTTTGTTTAAATGGTTGGAACCATTGCAGCCTGTCCAAGTCAACTTGAATGTTACCTGCTGTGTTTGGTAGTTAGCACTGACCTGTGTAACAGACACACAATTTGCGGCAGAAGCTGTAATGCTCCACAGCATCGCGAATAATAAATAATAGGTTTTATTCATATAAATTAAGTTTTTAGTTCTGTTTATTTTTATCCTCAAACCAGCAGGACTGTTAATTGGTAGCCCGGGGGAAACCGGTTCTTTAATCCACATTTTTCGCATTCATCTGTAAAATTTGTTCCCTATCTGCAAAATCTGTGGTCACAAACACAAACCATCTTTACCGGCTCCCTCTGCTACGTGCGTCAATACCCTACGGGCTACCATTACCTATTTTTCTTTTTTAATTTTCTATTCAGGCGGAAAATATTTCACCTCTACTGCGTCAATTATCAATTATCATTTGTCAATCGTCAATTAAAAACCCCTGCTGCATTTCTGCAACTGTTGCCTTTTTTCGAACCTCTGCTTTCAATTGGTAAAGTCCGGCTATTTAAAATTTTAAACGTGGACTTTACTTATCAAAAGAGAAGGTCCAACAAAACCCAGTATAAGAATAAGCAAAACCCACGTTTGGCACGTGTGATTTTTACTTGGTCCCGTTATACTACTTGAAAATTGTTGGTTTTCTCTTATGGGTCAAAGTACTATGATAGAAAAGAACGTAATCAAGTGCAAATATAACATAAAATTCCTATGCTACCAAACTGTTTTATGTTAAAGTCTGTTAAAATAATCAACGGTTGTTAATAAATTACCTGCCAATGTTAGCGAAAAATCACAAAAAAATTGTTACTTTGCATAGTTAAATAAAACCACTTTTTCATGAAAGTAAATGTAGTGCTCGGCCTCCAATGGGGCGACGAAGGCAAAGGAAAAATTGTAGATGTATTAACCCCTGATTATTCGGTCATAGCCCGTTTCCAAGGCGGCCCCAACGCCGGCCATTCACTGGAATTCGACAATCAGAAATTTGTATTGAAAACTATTCCCTCAGGAATTTTCCACGATAAAACAACGAATATCATAGGTAGCGGCGTAGTGCTCGACCCCGTGATTTTCATGGAAGAAATTGCCAACCTGAAAAAAATCGGAGTGCCGGTATACGAACGCTTGCAAATTGCCAAACGTGCTCACCTTATTCTCCCTACACACCGCATTATCGATGCGGCAAGCGAAGCCGCCAAGGGCAAAACAAAAATAGGCAGCACACTCAAAGGCATCGGTCCGACATACATGGACAAAACAGGCCGCAACGGTTTGCGCGTGGGCGACATCCTCTCTCCTGCATTCATGGAGCGTTACGAAGCGTTGAAGCAAAAACATATTGAATTTTTAAAACAATTCGACTATACATACGATATTGCCGATTACGAACGCCAATGGCTGCAATGCATTGACGAGTTGCGCAAATTCACAATTATTGAAAGCGAATTGGTAGTGAACCAGTATATCGCCGAAGGTAAACATGTACTAGCCGAAGGTGCACAGGGCACATTACTCGATGTTGACTTCGGGTCGTATCCTTATGTAACTTCGTCGAACACTGTGTGTGCAGGCGCCTGCACAGGCTTGGGTATTGCTCCAACCAAAATAGGTGAAGTGTATGGCATCTTCAAAGCCTACTGCACCCGCGTGGGCAGCGGCCCCTTCCCTACCGAACTGGAAAACGAAACAGGCGAACGCATCCGCAAAATAGGCGGCGAGTTCGGCTCCGTTACCGGTCGTCCGCGCCGTTGCGGCTGGCTCGACATTGTAGCGCTCAAATACGCCGTGATGATCAGCGGCGTGACGCAACTTATCATGACCAAAGGCGACGTGCTCGACGATTTCGACAGCATAAAAGCCGCCGTAGCCTACACGGTAAACGGCAAAGAAGCACACCACATGCCGTTTGAAATCAACGACCCGATTGAACCGGTATACAAAGAGTTCAAAGGCTGGAAGCGCTCAATTGCCAACATTCGCAAAGAAAGTGAACTGCCGGCAGAACTCATGGACTACATCCGTTTCATCGAAAAAGAAACCGGCGTGCCGGTGAAAATTGTATCGGTGGGTCCTGACAGAGAACAGACAATTATTCGATAAATAATTAAAAACAAATTACAAAACCTACTACAACGATGAAAAAAGCACTATTATCTCTACTGTTATTGACAAGCGCCGGGCTATTGTGGGCTACCAAACCTCAAGAATGGGCTATTCTACGATCAGATTATGCCTACAGCAATGGCAGGCGCAATACAGACTTTACCTATCAAACCGATAAAATTAAAGATATTGCAGTGACCGCCGATAATAAACTATGGATATTGACGAACGAGAAATTATACTGCATAAACAATCCAAGTAGTACTTTCCGCCCCGAGCAACCACTGCCGACAAAAGGCATTCCGTTGGAAAACTGTAAACTTTATGCCAATGCAAAAGGTGGTTTATATTTGTTAAGCCCTGATATGTTATGGACAAGCACCGACTATAAAGAATGGATATCAGAACCAATTGCTCCGGAGCCGGAAATAGCCAAAGCAGGCCCCCATCTTACAAAAGTGAATGAAATGTTTCCTTTGCCAGATGGAAATTTCTACCTATCCGGAACAATGGACGGCATACCGATTATAATGCGCACCGATCCGGACGAAGGCCCTTCGTTTACATTTCTATCGCCCGAAGAAGCGAAAAAAGCTCGCCAAACAACCCCTTTCTTTTTCACCGACATACACCAAGGAAAGCAAGCCCAGTGGATGCGCGGAGGAAAAAATCCAAACAACATTTGGAAATTAAGTTGGAATAAATTTACATTGCTATCTGACAATGTGTATTCTATTGCCTCGGATGCAGAAGGTAATGTTTACGCGTCTTCCAATGAAGCTATTTATAAAATTAACGAGCAAAAAAACATCTCTGATGAATTACTGGATATAGGCGCCCGCTATATTGTTTGCGACAAAACCGGAAAAATCTGGATAGTTCCGCTACAATCCTCGCCCTCGTGCCTGCTCAAAGCATACACTCCTCCGGCAGAAGACTCTACGGCAGTCGAAGCAAAAGAGTATACGTTGACCGAAGCCGCAAAAATGCTCATCAACCCCAAAGCCCTTCTGAAAGCAAACGCCGAACAATCGCGTACAAAAGTACGTAGTGCAGGAAACTCTTTTACATTCACCGCAGAGAATAGCCCTTTGGCCGGAACTATCAAGAAAATCCTTATTGGAAACGATAACACCAAATACATTTTAACCGAAAATCCGATTGGCATTTATTGTATAAACGATTCGCCCGCTTCGTTAAAAGACTGGACTATTCTGAACAAAATAACAACCGACGAAGCAACTGTCGCCGAAAACACCTGGAGCACTCTTGGTAAAGATATGCAAAATAACGACATTGCATTGATAGAAGGTAAAAATGATTTACGCACATTAACCTTCCAGAATAAAGAGTGGATAGTAGGTGAAACGATCACAAAACCTAAGTATTTCGACATTCACAGTAGAATAGTAAGTATGCTTAAATATAACGACATACTCTACATAGCTACATATCCTAAATTTTATTACGTAACTAATAATAGCTGCGTGGAAGTGGAAGGATTAGACAAAAAGCAATTCAGCAATTCGTCAATCTCTGCTATGTTAATAGACAAGCAGAATAACATGTGGCTTGGTTCTGATAAAGGCATTGCCAAATTCGACGGAACTAATTATACCTACTTTAATAAAAAGAACACTCCGGAATTGCAAGATGCATCTATTTCATCAATAAGCGAAGATAGCAATGGAAATTTACTATTCGGAACAGATGGCGGATTAGCACTCTTTGCCGACGGCAAATGGAGTTTCTTCGATAAAAAAAGCGGGTTAGATTCCAAAAAAGTACGAATGATTGCCTCAAATAGCAAAGGCCAAACATTTGCATTGGGCACCGGTTTTATACCCAGTACAGATGTGCTTTCAATTTACGAAAACGGACAAATACGTAACGAAACCCTCCCTCGAAAAATCTACATCGAAAAAGTAATAGTAGATAGTTACGATAATTTGTGGATACAAGAATCGAATGCACTTTTTTGTCGCAAAGCAAACGGCGAATATGTAACATATGATGCATCCAACAGCCCAATACCAGGAAAACCGTATTTCATTAAAAATATGTTTTTGGTAAATAATGAAATCCACTTGATAACAGATGAGCCGGCCAAAGATCCTTTTCCGGCGCAACACGCTTCGGGTACGTTACCTGTCACGCTACCTACCAATCTGCAACTATCAACCTATACACAACCAAAACAAGTACTTATATATACCATTCAACCTCAATAATATTTATTTCAATTGCAGATAATGGAAATCAACTACGACACAGCTAAAGAGCTAGGATTGCTCCCCGAAGAGTTTGACAAAATAAAAGAACTACTCGGACGTACACCGAATTTTACGGAACTGAGTATCTACTCGGCCATGTGGAGCGAGCACGCTTCGTACAAAAATTCGATTAAATGGTTGAAAACACTGCCCAAAAAAGGCAAACACATCCTTGCCGAAGCAGGCGAAGAGAATGCCGGACTGGTAGATATCGGCGATGGCTGGGCGTGTGCATTCAAAATTGAATCGCACAACCACCCGAGCGCTGTGGAACCCGTGCAGGGCGCAGCTACCGGCGTGGGTGGTATCAATCGCGATATTTTTACGATGGGTGCACGGCCTATTGCGCAACTCAACTCGTTACGTTTTGGACAACCGGATAACGAACGAACTAAATGGTTAGTTAACGGTGTTGTAAAAGGCATCAGCCACTATGGCAACTGCTTCGGCGTACCGGTAGTGGGCGGCGAAGTATTCTTTGACGAGTGTTATCAAATCAACCCGCTGGTCAACGCCATGTCGGTAGGCCTGGTACGCAAGGGCGAAACCATTTCGGCCACCGCATCGGGCACGGGCAACCCCGTATATATCGTAGGCTCGGCCACGGGCAAAGACGGTATCCACGGCACCACATTCGCTTCGGCTAATATTACCGAAGATTCGGCCAACGATATTCCGTCAATTCAAGTGGGCGACCCGTTCATGGAAAAATTACTGCTAGAGGCCACCCTCGAATTGATTCAAAGCGGCGCTGTAGTTGGCATGCAGGATATGGGGGCGGCAGGCATCATTTGCTCGACCTCGGAAATGAGCGAGCGCGGCGGTTGCGGCATGCGTGTAGATCTAGATAAAGTTCCGATGCGCCAAGCGAACATGGAAGCATGGGAAATACTACTCTCCGAATCGCAAGAACGCATGTTGGTTGTCGTAGAAAAAGGAAAAGAAAAAATTGTTGAAAACATTTTTAAGAAGTGGGACCTGGCTTGCCAAATCATCGGAGAAGTGATTCCCGAAGATAAGCTGTTGTTCTACTATCATGGCACGTTGATGGCCGAAGTGCCGGCGGCTTCGCTGGTATTGGGCGGAGGCGCCCCGGTATACGACCGCGAATATACAGAACCGAAATATATTAAGGAACTGGAAAAATTTACTATCAACTCTGTGCCGCAACCCGACGATTTGAAAGAAGTGGCCATGTCGTTAGTGAAGAACCCTAACATTGCAAGCAAACGCTGGGTGTATGAACAATACGACTCGATGGTGCGCACGGTAAACATGAGCACCAACTGCCCAAGCGACGCAGCCATCGTAAACGTGAAAGACACGAACAAAGCATTGGCATTGACTACTGACTGCAACAGCCGCTACGTGAAAGCTAACCCCGAAGTGGGTACCATGATTGCTGTGGCCGAAGCAGCCCGCAACGTGGTGTGCAGCGGCGCCGAGCCGTGCGGAATTACGAACTGCCTGAATTTCGGCAACCCTTACAACCCTGAAGTATATTGGCAGTTCGTGCATGCTATTAAAGGTATGAGCCGCGCATGCGAAAAACTCGGAACGCCTGTAACCGGCGGCAATGTGAGCTTCTACAACCAGTATGAAATAAAAGGAAAAACCGAAGCGGTGAACCCCACACCTACTATTGGCATGCTGGGTATCCTGACCGACAAGTCGCACCAAACGTCGCTGGCTTTTGCCAACAAAGGCGACATGATTTACTTGCTGGGCCGCTCGCGCGAAGATATTTCGTCGTCGGAATACCTCTATAGCTACCATGGCATCAAGGCTTCGCCCGCACCGTATTTCGATATCGACGAAGAATTGCAGATACAAAAAGCGTTGCTCGAAGCCATCCGCAAGGGTTTGGTAACAAGTGCGCACGATGTGTCGGACGGCGGTTTGTTTGTAACGCTGCTCGAATCGGCCATGCCCAACAACCTGGGCTTCGATATTACTACAGATGCTGAAATCCGCGAAGATGCGTTCCTTTTTGGCGAATCGCAAAGCCGCGTAGTAGTATCGGTATCGCCGAAACACGAAACGCAATTTGTCGATTTCATGTTCAACCACAAAGTACCGGTAACTACGCTGGGGCACGTTACCAAAGCAGAGCTCCGCATCGACGATGCTTCGTTCGGTTTCGTGGGCGACTGGAAAGAAATTTACGACAACGTGCTGGGAAAAATGATGGCGTAAGTAAAATTTATTTGCAGGTTAAATGTGGTGATTGATTAATCAACTTATACATATATAAAAAAACCTGCCGTTTTGAAATGCCTCCAAAATATGTCTGACATTTTGGGGGCATTTCATTTTTTTTTCGGCAAGTTTTTGTTTTATAGTTGAAAATAGACTATCAATTCTTTACACAACGAAGGGGCAATCCGTAATCTCGTGTTGTGGCTCCTGCGGGAATGATTTGATAATAACTTGTAGTCATTCCTAATCTATAGCTCAATGAGCTATTATAGGAAGTACTGGACCACATGTCAAGCCAAGTACCTTGGCCATCCAGGGCACCATTGTACAAACAGCCACCAAACCAGCTTCCTCCCCAAATGCTCGCATTCAGATATTTGGCAATGGTTGCCACATCGTCGGAACGACTGTTGCCGGATCCTCCAAGGGCTATATCCAATGTTACAAAATCACTACTGGTCGGTACCCGCCATGGACTGGGACAAAGCTGAGCGGTATAGGCTGCTACCATGCACCAACTGAACAAATCACCGGAATAGCTGGGATTTGTGCGGCAATCGGAATTATAAGGGCTAGAGTTAGCCGCATTGTACGTGGTTTTTTGGCAATAGGTGGCTGTTACCGCATCGCTCCATGTTTGCGTACCGACCGTCCACGTTTTAGTACTGGCAAAACCAATGGTACCAAGTGTATAGTTACTGTTATTGCATCCGGAAACAGGAACAGCATTCAATATTGTAATAGCTTTGGCAGCGTTGGCAGGACACCCATTTTTTGTTACTGTATAGGTAATGGTTGCCGCTCCTGCAGACTTGCCGGTTACTATCCCGCCACTTACCGTTGCACGGCTGCTGTTGCTTGTACTCCAACTACCGCCGGTAGGGCTACCGGTAAGTGTAATAGTATTATTTACGCTCACACTGCTACTGCCGGTTACACTTACACTGGGATAAGAATTAATCACTCCGGTTACATTCGCCGTGTAGGCACTATAGCAAGTGATGCCACTGGCGGTGGTGCATGACCGCACTTGCGCCAAATAACTTCCCGCTGTTGTTGCTTTAGAAGAAGTTGTTCGTGCTGTTCCCGAACTGGCGGTTACTCCCGCTCCCACCCATTGATAGCCAGTGGCGCCACTCACTGCGGTAGAGGTAAAAGTAATAGCAGTGCCCGCGCATTTGGGGCCATTCTGCGTAAGGGTTGGTACCGCAGGTATCGCCACTATTGTACTAGCCGATGCGGTAGAGTAGGCGCTGTAGCAGGTAGTGCCGCTGCTTGTCAGGTACGAACGCGCTTGTGCGGAATAAGCACCGGCAGTAGTAGCTGTAGTTTTGGAGGTTCCGGTTCCGGTCACCGAGCCAGTCCATTCGTAGCCTGTAACACCACTTGCAGATGCCGTAAAGGTAATTCCGGTACCTGCACATTTCGAACCATTATTTGTTACAGTCGGCACCGCCGGGATACTAACCACCGTTACTACCCACGAACCGGTAGATGCAACCCAGGCCGTATTACACGTACCGTCTTTCGCTTGCCGCGTGTAGGTGCCCGCCTGAGTAGGTACATAAGTTGTAGCCGTGGCGCCACTAATAACACTTCCATTGCGCAGCCACTGGTAAGTAATGCGGCTATCGCCGCCACCGGCGGCAGTGGTGCTGCCGATAGTGGCATACGCGCTGCCACTACACAATGCTTGCCCGGTGCTGGCGATAGCTCCCGCCGTAAAGACCGGATTCGTAACTATCCCTTCGGGATTATTGGTGGCATCAGTAACAGATGTTACACAAGCGCCCGTGTAGGTTTTTACATTCGCACCTAATGTGGTGCTACCGTTGATCGTAAACGGGGGCGTGCCTTTCAGCGTATAGGTGCCGTTGCTCATTATGGCTTGTGGTGGGTAGTCTAACGCATTAGCACACCAGTCGAATTGGGCGGGCATACCGCTTAATGTAAATGTTACCCGCTGGGTTTTACTCGCTGAGCCCGTTACCCACACGCCTTTGCTCGCGCTTACTAACGTGCCGACGCTGGTGCCGCTGACAGTAGCGCGCGTCCAGGCGCCTTTAGTACCATTGGCATTAACGGTGCGGTAATCGACAATCACCCAGGTTTTGTAGTTATGGGTGCCGGTACAGGTTGACCATACTACGTCGAAGGTTACTTGTTTGGTTGCATAGTTAGCGCTAACTTGCTTCACCGATACGCACGAAGCAGCATAGCTTGCCTGCGCGAACAGTACGGCGAATAATAAACAGTAGATTTTTTGCATATCAATTAATTTTTTAGTTGTTGTTCTATTTTAGTGCCTGCGTTAGGGGCAAAATGTAAACACTTATTAACGGTATTTTCTTTTAACTAATTTTTTAGTTTATAATATTGTAGCTTGGGGAACCGATTCTTTCATCCACATTTTCCGCTTTCATCTGCGAAATCCGTGTTACAACAAACACAAACCTTTTTACCGGTTCCCGCTGCTACTATTATTATTGTTAATGTCCTACGGGCTACTATCGTTAACCATTTCTATTTTTTAATTTTCTACTCAGGGGGAAACTTGTCCATCCCCACTCGTGCGCTTTGCGCCAATTATCAATTGTCATTTGTCAATTAAAAACCCCTGCTGCACTTTCGCAATCTCTGCCATTTCCGTTCCGATTTGCGTTAATCCGTGTAATCTGTTCTCACATCTGTGAAATTTGTGAATAAATATGCGGACTAATCTGTGAATAAAAACCGAAACGTGGACTCGGCTTATTCTTCAGTGAAGGTTCTAGACTACCCAACAAAACAAACAAGCAAAACCCACGTTCAACGTGTGTATTACATTGCATTTTCTTGTTTTGTTCGGTAAAAATTGTCTAGATTTTCACATTGAAAAGAAAAGCGTGTTATCTAACTAGAAAGAACGTTAAGATTGCTTTGCTACCGCTTCGCAATAACGCTACAAAAGTAGCATAAAATTTCTATCTGCCAAATAATAAAATGTTAAAACATTATTAAAAAGCACTTCGCAAGGACGTTATTCCTCCTTTTCGTCCTCTTTCCGCTGATTGACTACAAACAAATAGTCGGTGAGCAAGAGGAAGAGAATTAAAAATTCGGCACGGAAACGTGGGAAGATACGGAAGGCAAGCGTCAGGAAATTCATTAAAATAGCGCCCAGCAACAACAACAACACAATGAAGCGCTGTTTCTCGACGGTTGTCCATTCGCGACGACGGTGTGTATAATAGAAACGGGAACGCATTACAAAGTAGGGCACAAATGCAAATAAGAGCAACCAACGGCTCGCTCCAAGGTCGAATGTGCGCACCAATCCACCTACAACCACCAGCGCAATGGTTACATAGAGCAACTCCTTGTCGTCGTGCAACCACTTGTTTATTTTTGCAAGTATTTCTTTCATTTCAGAACAGATTTTAGATATTAGATATAGATATCGAAAGCGAAAGCGCCCGTTCATGTTTTCGTGCGTTTACCTTTTGCACCTTCGTGTGTTCTAAACACAATTAACGTTCCTTCTTCAAATTCTATAGTAAATTCTGCACCATTGGCTTCATTCAGCGAGCCCATCCACCACGAAAGTAATTTATGTTTATGCAGCGGATACTTCAATCCGTGTAGCGTCACGGGCTTTTCGGGGGTGAGTGCAAAAATAGAAACCTGTTGCCCTGCGTAGCTCTCAAAAGCAGTTGTTTTTGTAATTGCTGTAAATATGCCATAGTCGGTAATCATTTCAACCCGGCACTTTGCCGCATAGTCGGCCAATAGCGACACGTTAGCAATCGTGTGATCTTCGCGCAATCCTGTGGCTCCCACAATAGTTATAGCTTGTACTCCTTGCCGGATGCAGAATTCCACTGCCTTTGTCAAATCGTTGGTTTCTTGTGAGTCGAAGCAGTGCAGGCGGTCGGTAAAGCGAATTTTTAACGCTGAAGACAAACTATCCAGGTCACCTACAATGTATCCGGGTTCTTTGCCGTAATGCAACAACTTTTCGGCTGCGCCATCGCAACAAACAATGGTTCCTGCCGATTCCAACATGTCCAACGGAACAAAGTGCGTAGGAAATCCCCCATCGGCCAATACCACCACAGGATGGATGATGGGTAATGGGTAATGGGTAATGGATGGTGTTTCCATGTCACTACTGCTGCCATTCTTAACTCTACACTCTGAATCCATCACTGATTATTCACTTTTTTTTCGTATATTTGTACCACAAAATTAAGAAAATTTAGCCACATTTTATAAAAAATATATGCAGCCACACGGTCAACCAGCCTCACTCGTTTTAGAAAACGGACAAACATTTCATGGAAAAGCTTTCGGAAGTTCTGCCGCATCAGCCGGCGAAGTAGTATTCAGTACAGCTATGGTAGGCTATCCCGAGAGTCTTACCGACCCGTCGTTTATTGGACAAATATTAACGGTTACCTATCCTAT
>JAVBNJ010000097.1:0-11962 GCA_031551625.1 Bacteroidales bacterium
CCTCTGAAAAAATATTTTACCAAGTATCCCGACCAGGTCAATAATCCCGATATGAAATCGTACTCTGCTTCGCTTAATATTATCCAACGTGATTACCGGAAAGCATTGGAAGATTTGCTACTTATCCCTAACGCAACGGACAAGCAAAAAGCAGACATACAGCAGTTGAATTTTATTATAGGAAAGCAATTGTTTGACACACGCGATAGCAGCAAGTATAAAAGCGCTATCCATTACTTCGATGCTTCGTTGAAGGTTGCACGCTACAATGCCACACTGGAAGCGCTTGCCAAATATTATAAGGCCGATGTGTATTTTGAAATGGGAAATTACCGTGAAGCAAAAAAACAATACGAAGTTTTCCTTAACGGGAATGGCGCTTTTCTGATATCCGGTGAGTATGCGGCTGCCCACTACAACCTGGGTTACTGTAGCTATAAGCTCAATGAGTACGAAGTTGCTATCTCGTGGTTCAACCGTTTTATAAAAATAGCCGGCACATCATACAGCGAACAGGTGGCCGACTCGTACAACTGCATAGGCGATTGCAATTTTATCCAAAAGAAATACTGGCCTGCTGCCGAGAGCTATGGAAAAGCGATTGAGATAAACAGTTCGAAAACCGATTATTCCATGTTTCAAAAAGCTTGCGTATACGGGTTGGTCAACCGTAACGATCAAAAAGTAGAAACACTACGGGAGCTAGTCGCTAAAATGCCTCAATCGGAGTATGCCGAGCAGAGTTTACTGGAAATAGGCCGTGTGTACTTACAGGAAAACAAATATGGAGAAGCCGAAAAATCGTTCAACGAACTTATCAACACCTATCCAAAAAGTGCATACGTCCCACAAGCTTACTTGGAATTAGGGTTGATTTGCTCAAACACCAACCGCCTCGAAGAAGCAATACGTTACTACAAAGAAACGGTGCAGAAAGCCAAACCCAATTCGGAAGACGCGACCAGCGCCATGGTCGGATTGCGCAATGCATATACCGACATGGGCAGCCTGAACGAATATTACGAGTATGCCGAGAGTGTAAATATGGAAAACTCCACACGGGCAGACAAGGAAGAAGCGTTGTTCCTCAATGCCGAGCGACTATCCAATTCCAATAGTTGCGACCGGGCTATTCCCGCGTTCCAACGATTCCTCGAAGATTTCCCCGACAGTAAATACCTGTTGCAATCTTACTACTACCTGGCTAACTGCCATATGCAGCAAAGCAACTACCAAGATGCGGTAAATGAATATAAGCATGTAATAGATGATCCGCATTACAACCTGTACAAAGAACAAGCATTGTACAAAAATAACCTGGCTAATGTACAACTGCAAAATTACCCAGCAGCTGTAGAAAGCCTGTATGCCTTGTCGAATCTCACATCCAACAAAGAGTTGCAATTGACTGTTTACATGGAAATGGCTCAAATACAGTTCTACAATTTAAAAGATTATAACGAAGCTGCCGATGCGGCACAAGCAGCTATTCTGTCGCCGAGCATCAACCCGCTGCAAACACGTGTTATGAAACTGATAAAAGGAAACAGTTTGGTTTCGTTGGGACACATAGCTATGGCGAGCGATATTTACCATGAAATTGTAGACGAAAACATCAATGACCAATACAACGCCGAAGCGCTGTTCCATATCATCGAAATTACTTTCCAGCAAGGCAATTTTGAAGAAGGGGAAACGAAAGTATTCGATTATGCAAAATCTCCTGCCAACGCATACCAATACTGGTCGGCAAAAAGTTTTATGTCGCTGGCCGACCAATATGCTAAGCGCAACAATATCAAACAAGCCAAGGCCACGTACAATAGTATCCTCAAAGGGTACAAGAACACAACCGATGGAATCCTTGACAGTATCCGCAAACAACTTGATTTGTTAAAGTAAAAGCTATTCAATAGTTATGAAAATAAAAGGATATATAGTAGTACTGATAGCTTCGGCATTTTTGTTGAGCAGCCCGCTGCAGGCACAGCAGAACAAAAAGATAGATTCCAAAGTCGTAGAAGTAACACGCACGTACCAAGGGCTTATTATTAACGACAACCGTATTGAGATACCACTTAAATTGAGCGATTCGACCACCATGTTCACTCCCTCATTCAATTATGTAGTGGCGCCCAATTACCTTCCGGTATTCTCTATTAAAACAGCTATCAAACCTGTTATTATTAAAGAAACGATCGAAAACCCGATTAAAAATTTCGGATACATAAGAGTAGGGTTAGGCTATCCGCTCTCGCCGCTGGGCGACGTTTATTTACATAACCGGTTTACCGATAATTCGTTTATAAACCTTTATTACAACCATCGTTCGTTTTGGGGCAATGTGCCATTGGTAACCAGCCAACCGGCAGGTGCAGCAATGACAATACCAACTTCGATTATAGGCGATAATGCGCAAAACGATTTGGGATTGTCGGTAGAACACCGGTTAGGCAACGTGTATATCAATGCCGGCGTGGAGTACAAACGCCGCTACCTGCTTTTTCACGGACACGATGCCGCTTACCTTTCTTACCTGTCGAACAGTTTCCCGAGCTACATAGACCGCCTCAACGACGACCCCGGTTACTTCCGGAATGCACTGAAGCAAACCTACGATTTTGTAAATGCTCGACTGGGCGTGGCATCCAAAGATCTCCGTGAAGACTTTTCGTACCGTGCCGACTTGACTTTTGACTATGCACACGATCAAGCCATACAAAATATTTCTCCGCTAACAGCCAAACCTGTCAAGGAATTTGTGGGTGGCGTGAACGGACAGGTGGCCAAAACTTTTGATTTGACACACACAGCCAGCCTCTCGTTCGATGCCATGTTCTACAACAAGGGTAACGTGTCGCGCCTGTCCGACTACAAGTTTACCATCACGCCGGCTTACATGTACCGCCAGGATGGCATTAACATTTCGGTAGGTATTGACTTGGAAGGAGTATACTCATCACGCGAAACGGCCAACAATAAACGTGATTCGGGCGATTTCAAAATGCACGTGTATCCCAACATTTCGTTTACGGGTATTATGACGGAATACCTTACCGTGTATGCCGGTATGGGCGGACGTACAGAGTTGAACACTTATCAGAAAATAGCACTGGAAAACCCGTACATCTTGCCGGGCTTGGCAGTCAACGCTACCAGCACGCCGTTCGATGTAACCGTCGGGGCGCGTGGTAAAATGTTCGACCTGCTTGGCTACAACGTATTCGGCAGCTATGACTTTATAGACAGCATGTATTTTTATGTCAACAGCAAACAATCGATTTATTCGCCCGACTTGCAGTCGCCTCCTCCTACCGGCGGCTACCTGCAACACAATTTCGATGTATTGTACAGTAAAGTCAACCAATTTACAATAGGTACCGATATCGACTACACCAACGCCGGTTTCAAAGCAATGTTTCGCGGGCGCTACAATTTTTATGTATTCAACAATGCAAAATTTGCAAAGGCCTATCAGAAACCTGCGGTAGAACTGGGGCTTGACTTATCGTACAAGTACGATGCATTTACTTTCCAGTTGGGTGCAACCATGCGTGGTAAAACACCCATATTGTACCAAAGCCCTACAATTGCGGAAGAAGTACGCTACATTGATGCTTACTTCGATTTGGGCGCACAGGTGGAATACCGCATCAACAAACGGCTTACAGCATTCGTATACGGACAGAACCTGTTTAACTCCAAATACCAGAATTATTACCTCTACTATGCACAAGGTATCCTTGGCGGTGCTGGTATCACTTTAGTACTATAAATAGTTTTTCAAAACTATCGCAATATACTGTAATACAACATTATTAGATGTTGAAAAAAGTTCTCGCAAAGTTTGCCTGTGCGGGTATTTTTTTGTATCTTTGTAAGCTTTTTGCATTTCACGAAAAGCTAACCCCTATAAAGGTTAGAACTATTTTTAAAGATACAATTTACTAAATTAGATAAAAAGGATATGTCAGAGAACGAGAAAAAAGCGGCTGCAGAGAATTATTCGGCCGACAATATTCAGGTTTTAGAAGGATTGGAAGCGGTTCGCAAACGCCCGTCGATGTACATTGGTGACATTGGCTCGCGCGGCTTGCACCATTTAGTATATGAAGTAGTAGACAACTCAATAGACGAAGCGTTGGCCGGCTATTGCAAAAATATTTATGTTACTATCAACGAAAACAACTCGATTACCGTAGACGACGACGGACGCGGGATTCCGACAGGCATGATGCAAAAAGAAGGCAAGTCGGCGCTCGAAGTGGTGCTCACAGTGCTGCACGCGGGTGGTAAATTCAGCAAAGACAACTACAAAGGGTCCGGTGGTTTGCACGGGGTTGGTGTGTCGTGCGTGAATGCACTATCGACTACGTTGATTGCCGAAATCCACCGCGAAGGCAAAATTTTTAAACAAGTATACCACCGCGGTATTCCCGAAGGACCGGTACAAATAATGGGCGAGTCGGACAGAACCGGCACTATTATTACATTCCAACCCGACTCCGAAATTTTCACAATGACTACCGAATACAGCTATGATATTCTGGCAGCCCGTTTGCGCGAGTTGGCTTTTCTAAACAAAGGCATCCATTTAAACATTACGGACAAACGCGAAATGGTAGAAAGCGATGCCAGTACCGAAACAGCCAGCGACAACGAAAAAAAAGATTTCCGCAACGATCATTTCTACTCGGAAACCGGCTTGCTTGAATTTGTATCGTACCTCGACGGCACGCGCGAAAAACTGACCGAAAAACCGATTTACCTCGAAACCGACAAAGGCGGCACACCCATTGAAGTGGCCATGCAATACAATACGGGCTTCAGCGAAAACGTGCACTCGTATGTCAACAACATCAACACTATTGAAGGCGGCACACACCTTTCGGGCTTCCGCCGCGGGCTGACAACGACATTGAAAAACTACGCCGAAAAAAGCGGCATGCTGGCCAAAGTAAAAATAGACATTGACCCGGCCGACTTCCGCGAAGGCTTGACAGCCGTGATTTCCGTAAAAGTCGCCGAACCACAGTTCGAAGGACAGACGAAAACCAAATTGGGCAACGCCGAGGTAACCGCTGCTGTGTCGCAAGCTGTGACTTCAGCATTGGAGAATTACCTTGAAGAAAATCCGAAAGACGCCAAACAAATAATCGACAAGGTTATTCTGGCAGCCACGGCGCGCAACGCCGCCCGCAAAGCACGCGAAATGGTGCAACGCAAAACAGTGATGTCCGGCTCGGGCTTGCCCGGCAAACTGGCCGACTGCAGCGACCGCGATCCGGCCAAGTGCGAGATTTATCTCGTCGAAGGGGACTCGGCAGGCGGTACCGCCAAACAAGGCCGCGACCGTACGTTTCAAGCCATACTACCATTGCGCGGAAAAATTCTGAACGTCGAAAAAGCCATGGAGCATAAGGTTTTTGAAAACGACGAAATCCGCAACATTTACACAGCTCTGGGTGTTACCGTGGGTACCGAAGAAGACAGCAAGGCGCTGAACCTTGAGAAGCTGCGCTATCACAAGGTAATCATCATGACCGATGCCGACGTGGACGGTAGTCACATTGCCACCTTGATTATGACATTCTATTTCCGCCACATGAATGACCTCATTAAACGCGGGCACTTGTACATTGCTACTCCCCCGCTCTACTTGGTGAAGAAAGGAAAAGAAGAACAATATTGCTGGACAGAAGAAGAACGTCTTGCTGCTATTGAGCGCATTGGTAAAGGGAAAGAAGGCGGCGTACACGTGCAACGCTACAAAGGTCTCGGAGAAATGAATGCCGAGCAATTGTGGGAAACAACGATGAACCCTGTGAACCGCATCCTGCGCCAGGTTACGATTGAAAATGCTGCCGAAGCCGACCGCATTTTCTCAATGTTGATGGGCGACGAAGTGCCGCCACGCCGCGAGTTTATTGAATCGCACGCCAAATACGCAAATATTGATGCGTAACCGCACCATCATATTATTATTCACCTTACTATGGACTGCCGCGACTTTGCTGGCGCAGGAACCCGGCACACAAATACGCATCAAACCGCAAGAACCGACCACACTCACGACACATCAACCCGACGAAGAAGATGATGACGAGGAAGAAGTTCCATTGGACGAAGACCAGGGCGAAAGCGCGCTCGACTCGCTACGCCTGTACCTCGACGAAGGTGGCTACCCGGCACACGCGCTCTACAAAATTTGGACAAGCTCAAAAGTAAATCCATACGACATCCGATTGGTTGATATGCCCGATACAGCAAGGATTAACCTGGCGGGCTATTGCCATCCGATAAAAAATGTTATTACGTCAAACTTCGGATTCCGCAAGTGGCGCTACCACTACGGCATCGACTTACGATTAAAGACCGGCGACTCGGTACTGTGCTCGTTCGACGGCATGGTGCGCATCGCCGCACGCAGCAAAACTTACGGTTATTATGTAGTAGTGCGGCATTTCAATGGATTGGAAACAACGTATGCGCACTTTAGCAAATTGCTGGTATCGCCAAACCAACTTGTCAAAGCAGGCGAGTTACTTGGTTGGGGCGGCAGTACAGGTCGTTCCAGCGGGCCGCACCTACACTACGAATTGCGCTACTTAGGCGTGCCGATGAACCCGAATGATATTGTAGACTTTGCCAACTACACCACGTACGAAAAAGAACTACTGGTGTGTGCTGAGCGATTCAACTACATTAAGGAAATAGAAAAAATACGTGTGTGGACAGTGCGTAAAGGTGACTCGTTGGGAAAAATTTCAAAAAAAACAGGCGTGTCTGTATCGACATTATGCAAACTGAACAAGATCACTACGAAAACAAAATTGCGTATAGGACAAAAAATCCGCTATACATAATATTCACTTAATAACTAAACCCATTTATGAAAACAATTCTCGTTAGCATCTGTTTCTTTCTTACATTTACACTTACAGCAATAGCCGATTCTACAAGCTTAAAAAAGCCCCATGAATTTTTTATACAAGGGGGCAGTGGGCTTTCTACCGCTTTGTATACGCCCACATATGGAGAACGCGGCAGCGGATTCGGTGGTTTATTCGGCCTTGGTTATACCTATTATGTGTCGTCGCGCTGGGGTATCAATACCGGTGTCAATGTATCGTACTACAATAGTACTTACAAAGCCGACATCGTGCACGAAAAATACTTGGTACCGGATGTGCAACGCCCTGCCGACTTGCCTCCCGGCAATTGGGAAATAAATGCCGATTATAAACATTATAATGAAATACAAAGTGCACGATTGCTGAATATCCCGCTGATGGTACAATTCCTGCAACCGATTGGAAAAGAAAATTACTTGTATGCTTCTGCCGGGTTCAAGATAGGAATCCCTTTGGATTCCAGATTTACCTCCGAAACAGATTCGCTTTTTACCTCCTACAGAAACATTGAAAGTGGAGACATCATTAATTTGCCGACGCAAGCCAATTTTACGTATAATGGAAACCTGAATATTTACGTATCGTATATGATTACTGCCGAAGTAGGCATCCGCTGGCCATTAGCCAAACGCTGGGGGCTTTATGCCGGAGCTTATTTTGACTATGGACTCAACGACATCAACAATGATGCCGGCGACCGAATGATTACCTATAACCCGGCTACGGGAGAAACTATCTACAAAAGCGCCCTGCAGTCGTCGTCGAACAATGTAACGGTTGATGGTAGTGTACACCTTATGGCTATTGGGTTGCGAGTAAAGATGGCATTCCGCTAAACAAAAAATAAACATTTCTACTATTTTTTTGGTAAATCCATTTATTTGATTACCTTTGCATTACTATTTTCAAGTTCACAACCGAAAAATAGGTGCTTATTTTTTAATTAAACTTTTTTTGTTCTATGAACATTTTTGTTTCCGGCTTAAGTTTCAAGGCTACAGATAATGACTTGAAACAAGCATTCTCGGCTTACGGCGAAGTAACGTCAGCCAAAATTATTACTGAACGCGGTACCCGCCGCTCTAAAGGCTACGGGTTCGTAGAAATGCCTAATAACACAGATGGCAACAAAGCTATTTCGGCTTTGAACGGCACAGAACACATGGGCCGTACCCTCAATGTGTCGGAGGCTCGCGAAAGAGAGGAACGCAGCAGCAGATATTAACAGGAAATGCAGTTTCAAAAACTGCCCCCTACACACGATACTAACCAATCAGTGGAAATACTGCTAACAAGCAAAGCCGCCCGGATTCGCCGGGCGGCTTTTGCTTTTCGTAACTATTCAACTAATCTTTTAGCAGGTTAATGTAAGCCCGGTCGGTAATCACACCTTGCGGTGGATGTACAAACCATTTAAGCATGGCCACGGGCTCACTCTCCCCTTCACCCTCCCACAGCGGGCTGTCCACAGACAAGCGAAACTCCAACTTTTCGTGGCGTGCATAGCGTGTTTTCAAAAATGATAGAGTGGCAGGCGCCAACGCAGGGGTCAATGCAGCTTCTGTGATCCGTACCATATTCTCAGCTTCGTTTGGCTCGACGAACAAGTAACCTTCGTCGCATCCATCGGACACGTAGAGAAGCTCACCGCCCGACAGGCGGCATTCGTCTATTGCATAGCGCAACGCCTTGCGATCCCAGCGTACAAAAAATCCACAACGAGCAAAGTAATGTTCGCGCAAAGCATATAATTTTTCTTCATCGTCGAATGGCGTAACCGTTGTGCGAACATGCGTATCAATAGTTTCTATGTCACCCATCGGAAAAGTGACGACACGGCGGAAGAATGCAGTACTAAAGCCTTGCCGCCCATAAAAAGCAAATAAACTCTCGGAAGCCGGTACCACCACGGCAAGAGAGTTACCCCCGGCTTTCATCTGCCGGTCGGCCTGCATAGCCATTTGCGATGCAATACCGCGCCCCTGATACTCAGGAAGCGTTGCTACAGCATATACGTAGCGTGCCTGCAACTCCACATAGTCGGTAACCACGGTAACCGGCAGCATGGTCATCATGGCCACAGTACGGCCATCTTCGTAGTGTTCCAGCGTGTTTTCGGGACGATAACGGCGGGCAAAATAAAAATCGATATACTCATCGCGATCATTAAAACACAATTTCCATATAGTCTTCAGTTCACTAATCATAAATTTTAAATTTACAGATTTATAAATTTACGGACTTACAGATTTTAAAATCAATTTATAAATCTGTCAATAATGATTTTGCTATAAATTTTTCTTGCATAAACACAGGTTGATACGAGAGCTTGGCTTTGCGCAACCCTTCATCACCTGCGTCGTCCTCGCGATTCACATACGTAAGCCCTTCGGCATGGCGAGTTACAAATTCCTGGTTGATGACCTGGTAAGCACCGGGGTAATTTTCACCCAAAGCTTTCTCTATATGCACAATCAACGTATCGGTGTTCAGGCGTTCACCAATAGTGTAGGCCACCACTTTGCCATCGACACGCAACAGGCCGCCCATCAAACACTCTTCGGCATAGTTGCGCAAGGCACACCGCACCGCACACGTTTCCGCCTGAAGCGAAGGATTTTCACTGCAACCATAGAGTGCACACCACTCTTCATTCATTGCTACACATTCCGGCAAATTAACAGGAGTAATATCTTCATAGCTCCACGCAAATGTTTTCTTAAATCGCGAAATGTGGTTGCGCTTGGGCTGAAATTTTTTTCCCGCAAGAGTTCGCAAATCTTCGGCCAAGTACATATAATCGAAACTATCGCGGTTACTGCTGAATACAAACACCGAGGGAAATAACCGTTCCAGTTCCGCTTTCATGGCAGGCACAACAGCACGCAATACCAATGGTTGTCCGGCAACATGCGCATCGTCGAGCAGTTGTTGAATCAAACTTTTCAAATCACCCGAACCGGCTGGAAATAAAAAATTCTTATTAGCAATACCTGCACGCATCAACAGAAAATCATTAACATAAGCCACTTCTATATGGTAGGCCGTCGACCAGTTATAAGCATTGGCAAATGAATATTCGGCTGCCCGGAAATCCGACCGGGCAAACAATTTCGTCATCCGCTCACGGTCGGCCAGTGTTATTCTCTGAAAAGTAAACATACGTAATGCAAGATAGGTTGTATTTTTTTCGTACCTTTGAAGTGCAAAGATACAAAACAATCTTTACAAACTCGAATTGAGCTTGCGAGCTCACAAAGTAAATTTTAAACTTACCTTCCGATACCGTCATGAGCGCTTATAAAATCCTATTAGTCGACGATGAGAACGACATCCTTGAATTCCTTTCCTACACGTTGCGAAAAGAAAACCTGGAAGTATATACGGCTGCCGATGGTAAGCAAGGGGTAATAAAGGCCCTGGAAGTGGTGCCCGACCTCATCCTGCTCGACGTGATGATGCCTCACATGGACGGCATTGCAACATGTGAAGAATTACGCCGGCACGACTCGTTAAAAAACACCATCATTGCATTTCTTACGGCGCGCGGCGAAGATTATTCGCAGATTGCAGGTTTTGAAGCAGGTGGCGACGATTATATTACCAAACCCATACGTCCCAAGGTACTGGTGAGCCGCCTGCATGCACTGCTCAAACGCCGCAACCACCAAGCAGACATAGATAAACCTACAAACCTCATACCCTCCATCACCATTGACCGCGAACGCTTTGCCGTGTACCTTGAAGGCGAAGAATTAGTACTGCCGAAAAAAGAATTTGAATTACTAGCCCTGCTATATTCCAAACCGGAAAAAGTGTTTCTACGTGAAGAAATCTACTCTGCCGTGTGGGGCAGCGATATTATAGTGGGCGAACGCACCATCGACGTACACATCCGCAAGTTGCGCGAAAAACTGGGCGAAAATCATATCAAAACCATCAAAGGGGTTGGCTATAAGTTTGTATCGTAAAACTCTACGCTGCCACCAGCAACGCATTTTATTCCCCATTCGAGTTTCAAACTTTGACATAATTTGAAAATTTTTAATTTGTACGCTACTAAGCAGTACTAATGGTTATGGCGACACGTCCCTTGTCTGATAATTGCAGGTATAGCCTGCCTTAGATAGTTGGGCTGAGGTTTGGAACCTCAGCCCAACAAGGGTTGCGCTACAGCATAAGCACCAAGGGATACGAAGTTTTAGGCACTTTGACTATACTCAATGGCAGCACTTTTAAAATATTATTTATTTTTTACACACCAGACACTCCACTGTCCCTGCACACCGTCATAATTTGTTTTGGTTGTTCCATCCTGATCTCCACACTGTGGAGTAGAGGTGGAGAGCATCGTACAACAATTGGATACGAAAATTGTACGCATTATGGGACCGACACAACTCCACTCTGTTGGACTAGGACGCCTCCACCCACTACCTTTTAATGAAGGGCAGGGGTCTGTTGATTGCCAATAGTCGTACCCACAATAATTACTAATTGTTGATGAGATCCAAACCGAACATCCTGTGTAGGAATGTGCACCGGAAGGCGGGCCTCCTACAGCTATCGTTTTGGTCGTGCTATTAGAACAACTGTTTGCAGTTACCGTATACGTAATCACAGCAGAACCTGCAGCTACTCCTGTTATTTTTCCGTTATTCACTGTTGCTACGGTTGTTTTATTAGAAGCCCATGTTCCACCGGACGGAGTTCCTGTTAGTGTAACTGTATTTCCGGCAGCTACAGTACTAGCTCCACTAAGGGTTACATTCGGGGAAGCATTAATCACTCCTGTTACATTGGAAGCATACGCACTGTAGCAAGTGATGCCGCTTGCTGTAATGTATGACCGTACCTGTGCTACATAATTTCCGGCCGTCGTGGCATTCGAAGCTTTTGTCCGGGCGGTACCCGAACTTGCGGCTACTCCTGTGCCGTTCCACTGGTAGCCCGTCGCGCCACTCACAGAAGAAGAGGTAAAAGTAACAGCCGTTCCTGCACAAGTAGTCGTAGCCGTTAATGTCGGTACATTGGGTATATCCACAATT
>JAVBNJ010000079.1:0-19614 GCA_031551625.1 Bacteroidales bacterium
TTTCCATCAATATTCTTACGCTGTTTGCCGTGGTGCTGGCTATCGGGCTTGTAGTGGACGATGCCATTGTGGTAATGGAAAATATTTATACTAAAATTGAAGCGGGCATGTCGCCACTCGAAGCGGGATTCAAAGGCTCGAAAGAAATTTTCTTTGCTGTAATTGCCACCACCATCGCATTAGTAGCTGTGTTTTTTCCGATTGTATTCTTGCAAGGCGTTACTGGCCGTTTGTTCCGCGAGTTTAGTATTGTGATTGCCGGCGCGGTGTGTATTTCGGCATTCGTCGCGCTCACCTTTACCCCCATGATCTCTACCAAGTTGTTGAAACGAAAAACAGTTGACGGCAATTGGTTTTACCGCGTTACCGAGCCTTTCTTTGTCGGGTTGACCGCTATTTACCGGCAGTGGCTGAATGGATTTTTGCGACACCGGTATGTGGCAATCATTGTCATGTTGTTGATAGTTGGGGCTGTAGTGTGGCTATGGCAGGAATTACCTTCGGAAATGGCACCGCTTGAAGACCGTTCGTACATAACCGTTAATTCTACGGCACAAGAAGGTGCCACGTTTAGTTTTATGGAGCGGTATGCCGATGAGATGAACCGTCTTATCCAAAACGAAGTTCCCGAACTGGAGAATACGATGACGGGAGTGGGAATGGGCTCCGTGAATTCATCGTGGAACAGGATTAAATTAGTAGCGCCGGAGAACCGTTCACGGACACAGCAGGAGATAGCCGATGAACTGATGCCCAAAGTACGGCAACTGAGCGGCGCACGCTCGTTTGTTACGCAGCAGCAATCGTTCGGCGGACGCCGTGGCGGGATGCCTGTGCAATATGTGTTACAGGCAAAAAACCTGGACGAATTGAAAGCCGCTCTGCCACGATTTATGGCGGCGGTGAGCGAAAGCAAGGTATTCTCGGCAAGTGATGTGAACCTTAAATTCACAAAACCCGAAGTGACGGTTTCCATCAATCGTGAGAAAGTGGCATTGCTGGGATTAAATATTCAGAACATCGCACAAACGTTGCAGCTCACCATGAGCGAACAGCGTATCGGCTACTATATTTTGAATGGTAAACAATACCAAATTCTCAGCGAATTCGACCGTGCACACCGTAGCAAGCCGTCGGACTTAACGGATATATATGTCCGCAACGACAAAGGCCAATTGATCCAATTAGACAACCTGGTAACCATCAGCGAAAGCAGCATGCCGCCGCAACTATACCGCTACAACCGCTTTGTGTCGGCTACCATATCAGCGAGCTTGAGCAAAGGGTTTACGCTGGGCGATGGTATAGATGAAATGGATCGTATTGCTAAACAAGTACTGAACGAGGATTTTAGCACTACCCTTTCCGGCGATTCTAAAGACTTTGTCGAAAGTTCGTCGAGCTTGTTGTTTGCTTTTGTGTTAGCGCTGTTGTTGATTTATCTTGTACTTTCGGCGCAATTCGAAAGCTTCCGTGATCCACTTATCATTATGTTTACTGTTCCGCTAGCTTTGATTGGTGCGTTACTCAGCATGTGGTTATTTGGGCAAACGCTGAATATTTTTTCGCAAATCGGTATCATCATGCTCATCGGATTGGTAACCAAAAACGGGATATTGATAGTGGAATTTGCCAATCAGCGCAAAGTTGCCGGGTTGCCGATGGACGAGGCCATCCGTGAAGCCGCCGTATCGCGGTTCCGCCCTATCCTGATGACCAGTTTATCGACTATCTTGGGCATCTTGCCAATGGCTTTAGCTACCGGCGCCGGTTCCGAAAGCCGCGTGCCAATGGGGATTGCCGTAGTTGGCGGTATGATTTTCGCCACGTTCCTTTCACTGTTTGTAATTCCCGCAATCTAC
The DNA here is from genome assembly GCA_031551625.1 of Bacteroidales bacterium. GTDB lineage: Bacteria > Bacteroidota > Bacteroidia > Bacteroidales > UBA932 > JAVBNJ01. The sequence goes on from JAVBNJ010000079.1 coordinate 1,863, forward strand.
ACTTATTTGTCCTCGAAAAAAATACGAAAAATAGACACAGATGACACCGAATAATTCACCCACGAATTACGCGAATTCACACGAAAAAAACATGTATAGAAACACCATTAAAAATTACACGGATAGGATATTCGCAAAGCGAATAATTCGTGTAAATCCCGTCTTTTGTGAATTTAATAAAAATGTAAAAATTAGTGTTTATTCGTGTAATTCGTGGTTAAAAATACTTGTGCTAATCTTTAGTTTCTTTTATAACGTGGCATCTGCGCAAGAAGCCATACCGCTTTACAATTGTATTACGCAGGCGGTGGAGAACAACTACACTATAAAAATACAGCGCAACCAGGAAGCCATTGCGAGTAATAATGTAACCGTATCGCCATTCCTGCCAAGCCTTGTAGCGAGTGGCAGGCAAAACCAAACAAGCAACCAGAACAAAATATCGTATGCCGATACCGGCGAAACAATTAGTTACAACCTGACTACCGACAACCTCAGTGCCGGTGTGGCGTTCAATTGGCGGCTGTTCGACGGATTGGCCATGTTTGCCGATTACAACCGGCAGCGGGAATTATTATCGGTAGCCAAACAGGAATCCGAACTGGCTATTGAACTTTTGATTGCCAATGTGTGTAATGTGTACTACAACATCATTGTACTGGAAAACCGGTTGACAGCGGCAAAATACACCCTTTCGCTGTCGCAGGAACGCTACATGCAGGCTACGGCCATGTACACGCTCGGCTCTTCGTCGGGACTGGACTTGCGGCAAGCAAAAATCGACTTGAATGCCGACAGCTCCAAGCTCATGCGGCAGGAAGAAGAGTTGCGTAATGCTTATATCCGCCTGAATACATTGATGAACGCACCGCTGGATAAGTTTGCCTATGTGCAGGACAGCATTGCGTTGCTGCCGAAAATGGAACGCGAAAAATTGAACAGCCGTACCTTGCAATACAACAGTACGCTGCTGGCTGCCCGTATCGGGAAAAATATTTCGGAACTTGATTTGAAAAATGCGCGTTCGACGTGGTTCCCTACCCTGGATTTTAATGCCGGCTACAACTATTCGTGGGCCGACAATCCGTCCCTGTCTATTACCAACAATCAGGTAAACGGCCTTAATTGGGGATTCTCGTTGTCGTGGACACTTTTTGACCGTCTGGAAACCAACCGTAAGGTGAAAAACGCCAAACTGGAACTGAAAGGTAGCGAGCTGAATTACCAGCTAATCGAAAATGAGATAATGAGCGACTTGGCGCTTCTCTACAACACGTACGAAAATAATTTGCTGATGATAACCTTCGAAACCGAAAGCGCCGAAACAGCCCAGCAAACGCTGGATGCTGCCATGGCGCGCTACAAGTTGGGAAATTTATCGGGCATTGAATTCCGCGAGTACCAACGCAATTACCTGGAAGCGGTAGATCGTAAAATGCTGGCGCTCTACCAGGCCAAACTCTCCGAAGTCAACCTCCGTTTGATGAGTGGGGAGTTGGTTGTAGGTACGGACACTATTGCACTTTGAACAATTCATCAATTATACTTTTACAGAATACAAAAAACTTGTATCTTTGTGGTATAAAACAATGCGACCTAAACATCGTTCATTTATGGATACAATAAATACAGAATTTCGAAAAGGTATTGTCACACAAGTTATCGGACCGGTAGTAGACGTGCGGTTTGAACGCAATAGCAACACCGGTATACATCTCAACCTCCCGAATATACACGAAGCATTGGAAATTACCCGCCTCAATGGCGCCACGCTGGTACTGGAAGTGCAGCAACACATTGGCGAGAACACCGTGCGTACCATTGCCATGGACACTACCGACGGCCTGCGCCGTGGCATGGAAGCCTTCTCTACCAATTCGGCCATCAAAATGCCAACGGGCGAACAAGTGAAAGGTCGCCTGATGAATGTGGTAGGCGAATCGATTGACGGCATGCGCTCACTGAGCAAAGAGCACGGTTTTCCTATTCACCGCGAGCCGCCAAAATTCGAAGACCTGAGCACCAAACGCGAAGTACTGTTTACCGGCATCAAAGTTATCGACCTCCTGGCGCCTTACTCCAAAGGGGGAAAGATCGGATTGTTTGGTGGTGCAGGCGTGGGCAAAACAGTGCTCATCATGGAATTGATTAACAACATTGCAAAAAAACATAACGGCTTCTCGGTATTTGCAGGCGTGGGCGAGCGTACCCGTGAAGGCAACGACTTGCTACGCGAAATGATTGAAAGCAATGTAATAAAATATGGCGATGCATTTAAAAAGAGCATGGAAGAAGGCCACTGGGACTTGGCCGATATTGACTACGACGAGGTAGCCAAATCACAAGCCACACTGGTGTTCGGGCAGATGAACGAGCCGCCCGGTGCGCGTTCGTCGGTAGCGCTCTCTGGACTGACGATTGCCGAATCGTTTCGCGACAGCGGCGGACAAGACAGCCCTCGTGATATCCTATTCTTTATCGACAACATTTTCCGCTTTACGCAAGCAGGTTCCGAAGTATCGGCGCTGTTGGGGCGTATGCCGTCGGCCGTAGGTTACCAACCCACACTGGCCTCGGAAATGGGCGCCATGCAGGAACGGATCACTTCTACCAAACATGGCTCCATTACTTCGGTACAGGCCGTGTACGTACCTGCCGACGACCTTACCGACCCGGCGCCGGCCACCACTTTCTCGCATCTAGACGCCACTACCGTATTGAGCCGTAAGATTACCGAGCTCGGTATTTATCCGGCGGTAGACCCGCTGGAATCAAGCTCGCGCATCCTCGACCCGCTGATTGTGGGCGACGAACACTACAATACTGCCCAACGGGTTATTCAAATTCTGCAACGTAACAAGGAATTACAAGATATTATTTCGATTTTAGGGATGGAAGAATTGTCGGACGAAGACCGCACATTGGTAAACCGTGCCCGTCGCGTACAACGCTTCCTTTCGCAACCATTCTTCATGGCCGAAGCATTCTCGGGGACGCCCGGTGTGATGGTCAATATAGATGACACGATCCGCGGATTCAATATGATCATGAATGGCGATGTAGACCACCTGCCGGAACAAGCATTCCTCAATGTAGGAACTATTGAAGACGCGAAAGCCAAAGGCGAAAAAATGCTTAATGAAATTAAGAATTAGGAATTGTTATTCATTAAACATGCAATTATTATTTATAACGCCATATAAAACAACTGCCGTTGACAATATCAGCAGCGTAATGCTTCCGGGAAGTGCAGGTAGCTTTACGGTGCTGCACAATCATGCCCCGCTGATAACAACCCTAACTAAAGGATTAGTTCATTACAAGCAGGGAAATGAAACGAAAGAACGACCTATTGAAAGCGGTGTAGCACAAGTAGACCACGATGTAATTAAAATAATTACCAACCTATAACACAACCTGCCATGTATCGTTTCCTGCAAAGAAAGTTAAACGTAAAAATGCTCCTGCTGCTGAGCACAATATACTTATCAATTGGGATAATTGGCGGATTATGCTTATACTTATTGCTGCCGCAAGACTATTCCCTCTACTATCCTGCAATTGTAGCGTTCTATTGGATAACAGGAATACTCTACAACTATGCACTAAACCATTGCCACTGCCAGTATCCGGACAAGCTGCTCCAGATTTTCCTGATGGCGCGCATGATTAAATTCATATTAACCATTGCTTTTTTGATACTCGGGGTGCAATTATTTGCCCGCGACATCAGAACACAATTCGCTTTAATTCTAAGTGCTAATTACATTGTTTACACTGCTCTCGAATTGTACATCTACTTTTTGTACAATAAACAACTAACCAACAAAAATGAAACGAAGAAATAACATACATGTCTTCATATTGTTGGCCATGGCGCTACTGATGGAGCCGCTTTGTGCCGTGGCGCAAAGTGAGCCGCCCAAAGAGAAAGTAGACGTAAAAGGCATTGTGTTCGAACATTTGGGCGACAGCTACACATGGCATATTCTCACGTGGGGCGAGAAAGAAATAGGCGTCCACTTGCCGGTAATTGTACGAAGTAACAATGGTGGTTGGCATATATTTTCGTCGGCACACTTGCATGGCGACGAAGCTTACAACGGATTTCACATAGCCCACAACGGCAAACATAAAGATAAAATTGTAGAACTGAATGAAGCGGGCGAAGAAGTGCGCCCATCCATTGATATATCGTTCACGAAAAACGCGCTGGCCCTGCTAATGACAGGCTTTGTACTGCTATTACTTATTATGCCGTTGGCACGCTGGTATCGCCGTGGCACTATGAAACCCGCCAAAGGATTTATGGGAGCCATTGAAATGCTGCTGGTTGATGTCTACAACGAAGTAATCAAGCCTTGCATAGGCCCCGATTACAAAAAGTTTGCACCCTACTTGCTGACCGCATTCTTCTTCATATTCACGAGCAACCTCATCGGGTTAATCCCATTCTTTCCGGGTGGCGCTAACCTCACAGGAAACATTGCCATTACAATGGTTTTGGCGCTATGCACTTTTTTTGCCGTCAACCTGTCGGGGACTAAAGAATACTGGAAAGAAATCCTGTGGCCAGAAGTGCCTACATGGCTCAAAGCACCTGCTCCTATTATGCCTGCCATCGAATTGTTCGGCATATTTACCAAACCGTTTGCACTAATGATTCGTTTGTTTGCCAACATCATGGCAGGGCACTCCGTAATACTTGGGCTCACTTGCTTAATATTTATTACTGCAAGTATGGGCCCGGCTATTAACAGCAGCATGTCAGTAGTGGCTATTCTCTTCAGCTGCTTCATGCTCTGTCTCGAATTACTGGTAGCCTATATCCAAGCCTATGTTTTTACCCTATTATCATCCGTGTTTATAGGTATGGCACGGGCTAAACACGAAACGGAACATTTATCGAAATAATTACTAAAAAATAAACTTAAAATTTTACACTATGACACTTACTACCATTCTACAAGCTACAGCCGACCTAGGTCTTGGCACATTAGGCGCTGCTATCGGCGCTGCTTTAGCAGCCATCGGCGCTGCTATCGGTATCGGAAAAATCGGCGCATCGGCAATGGAAGCCATCGGCCGCCAACCCGAAGCTGCCAACAATATCCGCATGAACATGATTATTGTGGCTGCTTTGATTGAAGGTGTGGCGCTGTTCGCCGTAGTAGTTTGTTTCCTTGCAATTGGTTAATATCAGCGTATTATGTCATTGTTGATTCCGGATATAGGGCTTGTTTTTTGGATGACATTGTCGTTCGGAATAGTCTTCTTTATCCTTGCCAAATGGGGGTTTCCGGTTATCACGCGGGCGGTTGAACGCAGGAACGACTATATTGAAAATTCCCTCGAAGCAGCCCGTGCAGCCGAAGAAAAATTGGCGACGCTTAGTAAGCAGGCCGACGCTATTCTAAACGAAGCGCGCGGCAAGCAAAACGAACTGCTAAGCGAAGCGATGGAGCTGAAAAAGAAAATTCTTAACGAAGCGAAAGACACTGCCGAGATCGAAGCACGCAAACGGGTACAACGGGCTACCGCCGAAATTGAGGAGGCGAAAGGCAAAGCAATGGACGAGCTCCGTGGGCAAGTAGCCGACATTTCGGTGCGCATTGCCGAAAAAGTACTGGGCGAAAAACTGCAAAACGACGAGCAGCAACGCCGGCTAATCGACCGCATGTTGAACGAACAAAACGCGACTAAATCCTGATAGCTATGGATACGGGAATGATTTCGAGACGATATGCTACTGCGCTTTGGCTATACGCCGAGCAGCACGGAGTGTCCGATAAGGTATACACCGAAAGCGGTTTGCTGGCACGTGCCTATATCCAGTTCCCTGCCCTTGGACGCGTGCTGAGTAACCGCATGATAACCGCAGAAAAGAAACGCGAATTGTTAGCAACCATGGCCGGAGGTATGACCGTAAGTGATGTATTCCGGCACTTTATACGATTCGTTTTCCGGCAAGAGCGAGAAGAATTCCTGCGCACCATTTGCCTGCATTACCAGGAAATTTACCGGCGTGAGAAGAAGATCCTGCAAGTGGAACTGACCACGGCCACGCCCATTGGCCACGAACTGGAGCAGCGGATTACCGAGCACATGGAAAAAGAAACAACCCAACATGTAACCCTGACCTCGAAAACCGATCCGTCACTCATTGGCGGATTCAAGTTGCATTGGGACACCTATCGCCTCGACGAGAGCGTAGCCACGAAGCTGCAACGTATAAAAAAACAATTAACCGAAAAGAGATTTTAATTTACAATCATGGCGGAAAATAGTAGAACAAGCGAAATTCCCGATATCATTTATAAAATGCTGGAAGAGCTTGACCCCGATAATACGTTGGAAGAAATAGGTAGCGTGATTCAAGTCAGCGATGGCGTGGCACGTATCTATGGACTAACAAATGCCGAGTCGAACGAATTATTGGAAGTCGACAACGGTGCGAAAGCGGTAGTCATGAACCTAGAGGAAGACAACGTAGGCGCCGTATTGTTGTGCCCTACCGATATGGTACGCGAAAACGATACCGTGAAACGTACCGGACGCATTGCCTCTATCATGGTAGGCGAAGGCCTGCTGGGACGTGTTATCGACCCGCTCGGTGAACCCATTGACGGGCTCGGCCCCATTACTGGCGAACGCATTGAGTTGCCATTGGAACGTAAAGCTCCCGGCGTCATTTTCCGCCAACCGGTGAACCAACCGATGCAAACAGGCATCAAGGCGATTGATGCCATGATACCTATCGGGCGCGGGCAACGCGAGTTGATTATCGGTGACCGCCAAACAGGTAAATCAGCCATTGCCATTGATACCATTATCAACCAGCGCGCCAGCTACGAAGCCGGCAATCCGCTATTTTGCATCTATGTAGCCATCGGGCAAAAAGCCTCGACGGTTGCAGCCATGGTAGAAACATTACGTGAGAAAGGCGCGATGGACTACACGGTGGTGATCGCCTCGTCGTCGTCCGCCCCTGCCGCCATGCAATACTTTGCACCCTTTGCAGGAGCCGCCATCGGGGAATATTTCCGCGATACGGGACGTCATGCATTGGTCGTATACGACGACCTTTCGAAACAAGCGGTAGCCTACCGCGAAGTTTCGCTGATCCTTCGCCGCCCTTCGGGACGCGAAGCCTATCCGGGCGACATCTTTTATCTCCACTCGCGACTATTGGAGCGGGCGGCCAAGATTATCAACCAGGACGAGATTGCGGCTCAAATGAACGACCTGCCCGAAAGCCTTAAAGGCAAAGTAAAAGGCGGCGGCTCGCTCACCGCCCTGCCGATCATTGAAACACAAGCGGGCGACGTATCCGCCTATATTCCGACAAATGTTATTTCCATTACCGATGGACAGATTTTCCTTGACACCGATTTATTTAACCAAGGAAACCGCCCTGCTATTAACGTAGGCATCTCGGTATCGCGCGTGGGTGGTAACGCCCAGGTGAAAGCGATGAAAAAAGTGGCGGGTACATTGAAAATGGATTTGGCACAGTACCGCGAACTCGAAGCTTTTACACGCTTTGGCGGCGACATGGATGCTGTTACGGCGCAAGTGATCGACCGCGGACGGAAAAACACACGGCTGCTGATCCAATCGCAATACCAGACATTGCCCGTAGGCGAACAAATTGCTATCCTTTATTGCGGCACCTCCGGATTGCTCAGAAATATTCCGGTGGAAAAAGTAATAGACTTTGAAACCAAATTTTTAGAACAACTACGCCTGACTTATAAAGACAGCATACTGGACCCGCTCAACAAAGGGATAATCAATAGCGAAATAGAAGCGCTGCTTAAAGAAGCCGTCGCTTCTGTTGAACAACAATATAAAAGTTAACTATAAATACATTTAGCCACGAATTACACGAATGGACACAAATTATAAGATACATTAAGAGTAACTAAGAAATTACACTAATTTTATTCGTGTAATTTTATGCAGTGTCTCAATGGGCATCTCTTAGTGTTAATTCGTGTAATTCGTGGCTAAAACAAAGTATAGACTATGGCTTCGTTAAAAGAAGTAAAAACACGCATTGCTTCGGTAGAGAGCACCCGGAAGATAACCACTGCCCGGCAAATGATATCGTCGGCGCACCTTGTCCGCACACAAAGCGTATTGGAGTCGGCAAGAAAATACTACCAGGCTCTGCAAGCTGTAATGAACATACTGGACGACCCCGAAACACCTTGCCGTTCGGGCTTAACTACCGTAAACGAAAAAGGCGCTGTCGCTGTTATCATGGTTGCATCAAACAGCGGCATGTGCGGCTCGTTCAACTCCCGAATGTTAAAAGAGTGGAGTGCCATCGAAAAGGAATATGCCGGACAGCAACTCCTCTTCTACCCCATCGGAAAAAAAATCCGCGAGGGGCTGATCAAAGCAGGTCGTGTCACTCAAAAAGACTACAACCATTTATCCAATAGCCTTTCAATGGCAGATAGCGCACCCTTATTAGCCGATCTTATTTTGCGTTACCGCAAGGGGGAATTGAAAGAAGTAGTACTTATTTATTACCATTACAAGAATCGAGTGGTGCAACAAATTACGCGCACCAAGCTATTACCCTACCTATTTACCAATACGACACCGCCACAGTCTGCAAGTTATATTTTTGAACCTTCGTGCACCACTTTGCACGAAGAAATTATTCCGCAATTACTGCAAGCAAAATTGTTTGCCGCCTTAGTCGAAACACAAACATCGGAACACTCGGCACGTATGCTGGCCATGCAGCTGGCAAGCGACAACGCTTCCGACCTGCTCGACGAATTGCGATTAACATATAACAAACTTCTCCAGCAAAACATGACCACCGAATTATTGGATATTATCGGCGGTTCGTTTGCGTAAAAACACGAAATCATAAAGACGTATAGCAAGCAGATTTGACAAATTTGCCAAATCTACTTTTACTTACTGCGTACACAGCGGTAGCCAGCATAGCCACACGTACTATCAGAGGAGCCAAAAGGAGAACAACTAGTACAAGATACTACAGAATCACAACTTCCAGAATAACAGCCATGATAGCCACACGCATAAGGATCTGATGTAATATACCAATAACGGCTAAAAGAAGCATTTGGGGCAAGGCGCGACCAACCGCAACTCAATTCTGCCCTGGTTGGCATTCGCCAACCAGTTCCAAACATTGTAGCGCAAGCATTATTTGCAATAGATAAGGAACCGTATGTATTGTTGGGTAAATCGCGGCAAGCGTACAAAACGGTACAATCATTATAAACGGTATTCGCCTTGCTCGTTCGTACAGCCGATGTAGCCGTGCAGCCCACACTGTTTTTCACACTAACAGAATATGTATTCGCAGCCGCATCATTTAATCGCCCTGTTGTGTAAGTTCTGGTCGTTGTATTGACAGCCGGATAATTTTGGATATTCCAAGTATACGTCATGGCTGTTGTTGTTCCGCCACTGGCTGTAGCCGTAAGGTTCATAATTTCGCCGGAACAAACAATGGACTCCGATGCGGCAATATTTATACCCAATGCAGGCGGAACTATCCCCGGGCGACCGGTAGCATCTGTTAACGAAAGAATGCAGGCACTATTATAAGTCTTGTTATTACTGGTTAAAGAGCCGTTAATCAAAAAAGGAGGAGTTCCCCGCAGCGTGTAGTTATTACCGTTATATGCTGCATTCGGCGGATAATCGGTAGCAAAAGCACACCAGTCGTACTTTGCAGGTATACTGCTTAATGTAAGTGTTACGGTTTGCGTCGTGTTGTTAGCTCCATAAATCCATACTCCTTTGCTGTTGCCGGAATTTACCACAGTGCCGGCAGAAGCGGCACTAATGGTAGCCCGGTTCCAGGTAGTGCTTTTTACGCCATTAGTTACGGTTCGGTAATCGACAAATACCCATGCGGTATTCCGGTGGGAAGATGCATCGCCGCCACACCCGGTCCATGTAATGGCAACCGTTACTTTTTTATTTTTATAGTCGGTTTTAACTTGTTTTACTGCTATACAGCTTGCCGCGAAACCGCCAGGTGCAATACACAAGGCCAATAATAAAAAGTAGATTTTTTTCGCTACGCTGAGCTCACAACAGTGTTTAGTTTTCAATAGTGTTTGGTTCATAATTATTAAATTTTTAGTTAATAAACTAATTTTATAGTGTTAAACGTTGTAGCTTGGGGTTGTTCTCCAATCTGTGACATCTGCTTTTAATCTGTCACATCTGTGGTTCAAACAAACACAACAACCCCTTGCTACGATTTACTAGTCGTTGCCTTTTCCGTTCCAATTTGTGTTAATCTATGTCAAGAGAGCAAAAAGAAACGTGGATTATATTTACCTGTATAGAGGTCGACGAAAACCCACATAATAATAAACACAACCCACGCAAGTGGTATTTGTTTATATTTTATTATGTTTCAGAAATTTCGTCGTTTCTATACAAAAATAAGAACCAACTTAAAAGAACGTTGTTTATACTGCAAATCTAAATGTTTATTTTTATATACACAAATAAATTTACAAAAATCGCCCCCAAATATGTCTAGCACATTTGGGGGCGATTTTAATTATTCGTAATTGCTAATTACAGCGAACTTTTCACTTTAGCAAATTCAATATCTTTAGCAGCGCGTGCTTTCAACGTAGCATCATTGTAAGCAGTTTTGATTTCGCTCGACACTTGCGAAGCGTTACCGTTGCGGGCAGCAATTACAGCGCGCAGGTAAGCAGCTTTCGGAGTATTCAAGTTTTTCAAGATATTAGTAGCTTTTGTATAGTCTTTTACCAATACGTTAGCCAACGCTTCGTTGAAAGTATTGGTACCAGCCAGCTTACTAACCGCATCGGGGTAAGTGCCTTTCAAAATAGAAATGGCGCCTTGGTTTTCTTTTGATTGAGCCGACGATGATTTAGCAAACAATGCGCTGGCATCGTCCGTACGGCCTTCGCGCAAAGCGATAACCGCATTGTTGTTGTTCACGATATCGTTAGTAGCCGTAACTTTAGCCATGGCAGCTTTAGCTTCGGCCAGCTTGCCCTGGTTCAAATTGATGTAAGCAATGTTGTTGTAAGCACGCCAGTCGTTGTATTTTTCAGCAGCTTTGTTCAACACTTTCAATTTAGTTGCATCGTCTTGTACCAATGTAGCAGCATACAACAACGCCTCTACGTCCAATGCTTCCATATTATTTTGGCTTACCATGTTCGTCAGTTCCTGGTCGCTGTAGTTAGCTACTTCCACAGTAGCCACCAATTTCGAGCGGCGCAATTCCGGCAACACTTTGTCAGCCAAAACTTGGTATACTTTCGACATGTTTTTGATTTCGCGGTCGCGAACTACAGGATCGCTATACATAGAAAGTACACGCAAAACCAATTCTTTGTCTTGAATATTCGATGACGAAACCATTTGTTGGAAACCGTCCCAGTCTTCACCTTTCGATGTAATGTTAACCGGGCCTTTAGTTTTCACTTTTTTCGTAGCTTGGTCCAAAGCAGCTTTCGCTGTTTTACCACGGTCAGCCGAAAGTTTAGTATTCAAATCAACCGGTCCATCGGGCGACGCATACGATACGATATCTGTACCTGTAGCTTTTTTCTTGGCATCTTTATCTACATCAGCCAGGAATTGCTCCAAGGCTTTGATGTCTTCTTTAGTCAATTGTTGCGAGCGAACTTGCGAGCTATTGATAAGGTAGTTGATTTGAGCTTCTTTGGTTTGCGTGTACGATTTTTTGTATGCATCGGCAGCCAAAGCAGCAGCGCCTTGCATTTCTACCAATTTATAGGTAATAATCGTACCATCGGCTACTTTGTAGGGCACAGGGAAGTCAACCGATTTTCCTTTGTAGTGCAGTTTAGCGCGCAGTTCGAGATGCGCTACTTGCATACCATCTTTGTACTTGAATTGCACAGCTTGCGTAAAATTACCACCTGTTTGTGGTATTACTTGATAGTTGTCACTCACGCTTTCGCCTTGCAACCATTTCGAGGGGCCTACTTCTTCGCCACCTTCGTACACCAATACAGGGATAATTTCCAATACGCCTTTCGGGTGGAAATATTTTTCAGGGAAAGTCAACGAATAACGTGCATCAATATTGTCGGCCACGCATTCCAGCACTTCCGGTTCACATTTAGGTTGAACCTGGTTGGCTGCATCTACCATTTTTTGAGGGCTCGAGCAGGCCGACATCAACAGACCTACTACGGCTACCGTCATTAAACTAAGTAAACTTCTTTTCATAGTTCTTTGTTTTTTATAATTTTAAATAATTTAGTTAACACAATATCACGGGCAAAGGTACATATTTTTTCTGAAATACAATAAAATTTTTCGCCAAAATATCTTAAAGAAGTCCCGCTACCCGCAACCTGTCCAAATCTTCTGGTGCATCAATAGCATGCGTTGCATAGTCGGTAAGCGCTACTTTGATACGGAATCCATTTTCGAGCCAGCGTAATTGCTCAAGGCTTTCGGCTTGCTCAAGCATCGAAGGCTGCAGGCGCGCCAATTGCAAAAGCACCGGCGTGCGGTAGGCATATAACCCGATGTGCTTGTAAAAAGGATGCTTGCCTGTCCACTCCCCTTGCGGCACATTGCGTACAAAAGGAATGGCCGAGCGACTGAAGTATAATGCCTCGCTGTCATTGTTGAGCACTACTTTCGGGGTGTTGGGGTTAAAAATATCTTCGCCTTCGGCAAATGGTTTCACCAATGTGGCTATTTGTGTGTCGTCGTCGTAGAAGCAGGCCACGAGCTGCTGTAACTGTCCGGGTGCAACAAACGGTTCATCTCCCTGCACGTTGACCACCACATCGAATTTCACCCCACGGTCGAGCTGAATTTTCGCCACCGCTTCGGCACAGCGGTCGGTGCCGCTGGCATGCGCCGCCGAGGTCATAATTACATTGCCTTCGAAAGCCTCTACAGCCTGCACAATGCGCTCGTCGTCGGTAGCCACATACACCACGGGAAACACTTGTCGCGCTTGCTCGTACACACGTTGAATCATCGGCTTGCCGCCAATGTCTACCAACGGTTTGCCGGGGAAGCGTGTCGACGCATACCGCGCCGGAATTATACCGATTGTTTGCATATTGTTTCTGTTTTGGGATTCAAAGATACGCAAAATTTGGAAAAACAAACCGCCCTCGTTGTTTCTCACAACGAGGGCGGTTAACTTGAATCCTTAAACTTTAAACTAAAGTTATAGTTTCCGTTTCACTTCCACAATTTCGTAGGCTTCTACAATATCGCCCACTTTAATGTCATTGAAGTTGTCGATATTCAACCCGTAGTCGTAACCGTTGTTCACTTCTTTCACATCATCTTTGAAACGTTTGAGGGAGCCAAGCGAACCGGTGTAAATCACAATACCGTCGCGGATTAAGCGAATTTTTGAGTGACGGGTAATTTTGCCTTCTTTTACCATACAGCCGGCAACCGTTCCTACACGCGATATCTTGAACACTTCGCGCACTTCTACCGTAGCGGTTATTTCTTCTTTCTGTTCGGGCGCCAACATGCCTTCAATACCGTCTTTCACTTCGTTGATAGCGTCGTAGATTACGGAGTAGAGGCGGATTTCGATTTCTTCCTTCTCGGCCAGCCTGCGTGCACTTGCACTCGGGCGCACCTGGAAACCGATAATAATGGCGTTGGAAGCCGCTGCCAACAATACGTCAGATTCCGAAATGGCTCCCACTGCTTTGTGAATGACATTTACGTGCACTTCTTCAGTCGATAGTTTTATTAACGAATCGGCCAATGCTTCGATAGAGCCGTCCACATCGCCCTTTACAATTACATTCAGTTCTTTGAAATTTCCGATGGCAATGCGTCGTCCGATTTCTTCGAGTGTAATATGTTTCTTTGTCTTCAAGCCTTGCATACGGAGCAATTGCTCGCGCTTATTGGCAACTTCTTTTACCTCCCGATCGTCTTCCATTACCACAAATGTTTCACCGGCAGTAGGCGCACCATTCAAACCCAATACAGTTACGGGCGTTGAAGGACCTGCTTCGGTAACACGCAAGCCACGTTCGTTAGTCATTGCTTTTACGTGGCCATAGTTGGTACCACACAGCACCAAATCGCCAACATGCAACGTGCCGCCTTGCACCAGCACCGTGGCTACATAACCACGACCCTTGTCGAGCGCCGATTCGATTACCGAACCGTTAGCCTCCCGGTTGGGATTGGCTTTGAGGTCGAGCATCTCTGCTTCGAGCAGCACCTTTTCGAGCAGTTTGTCGATATTGACACCTGATTTGGCGGCAATTTCTTGGCATTGATACTTACCGCCCCAATCTTCGACGAGGAAGTTCATATTGGCCAGTTGCTCTTTTATCTTTTCGGGATTGGCTCCCGGTTTATCAATTTTGTTAATTGCAAAAATCATAGGCACACCGGCAGCTACCGCATGGTTAATGGCTTCTACGGTTTGAGGCATCACTGCATCGTCGGCTGCAATGATAATAATGGCCATGTCCGTCACTTTTGCACCGCGCGCACGCATGGCCGTAAATGCTTCGTGACCCGGCGTATCGAGGAATGTGATGTGTTGACCCGAGGGTAACTCTACATTGTAAGCCCCTATATGTTGCGTAATACCACCTGCTTCGCCCGCAATTACATTTGCTTTGCGGATATAGTCGAGCAGCGATGTCTTACCGTGGTCAACGTGTCCCATCACGGTTACAATCGGCGGGCGCGACAACAAATCTTCGGGGGCATCTTCATCGGGTGTTACAGCGTCTTGAATATCGGCTGTTACAAACTCAACGGTAAAACCAAATTCTTCGGCTACAATCTTCAACGCTTCGGCGTCGAGGCGCTGATTAATAGATACCATCATACCCAACGTCATGCAGGCCTCGATAACTTTGGAGACAGACACATTCATCATGGTGGCTAATTCGCTGGCAGTAACAAACTCCGTCAACTTAAGCACCATACTTTGCTGCTCCTGCATTTCCTGCTCTTCGGACATACGGCTGCGCACTTCGTCGCGTTTCTCACGACGGTATTTCGAGCTCTTGGTTTTACCTTTGCCCTCCATCATGCGGTTGTATGTTTCCTTTATTTGTCGTTGTACGGCATCCTCATCTACTTCCTGGCGGATGGGCTTAAAGGCTTCTTTACCTCTCTTGCCGTCTTTCTTGACATCTTTCTTATCATTCTTTTCTACGCGGTTGATATCAATTTTTTCCTTTTTTATCCGCTCGCGTTTTTTCTTATGTTCAACCGCTGGGCTTTCTTTTTTCTTGGTTGCAAATACCGAGAGGTCTATTTTCTGGCCATCGTTAATAATTTTCGGACCAGTCAGTTTTTCAACCTGCGTGGTGATGTGTTCAATAATGGGTCTTTCCACTACTGGCACCGTTTCTGCTTTCGGTTCTTCAACCACCGGAGCAACTTTCACTTCTTTTGCAGCCTTTGCCTGCTGTTCGCGTTCGCGTGCTTCCTGCTCACGCTCTTTTCTCGTTTTCTTGTCGGGGCGCGTTTTAGTATTCAACTCATCGAGGTTTATTTTTCCTTTTACTGCCAATTTTATGGCTTCCTCGGAAGGCGTTTCCACTTGTGGTATCTCGGCTACCAAAGGTATTTCCGTCACTTCTTCCTTAACCTCTTCCGCAGGCATTTGCACTTCCTCGGTTACTTGTAGTTCTTCTATTGTCTCCGTTATTTTTTTGGGTTTCGGCTCAAGGTCTATTTTATCAATTACCTTTATTTTCGGCGGCTCCACTTGCATGGTTTTAATAAACACTTCTTCCTGTTCGTCGGCGTTCTTCTGCGCTTTTTTCTCTTTGACATCGTCGATGGTTACCGTTTCCTGTTCCTTGAACTTCAGCACCACTTTCTTCGACTCCTCCTTAATACTGGCTTCCTTCCCAAATTCTTTTTGTGCCAGTGCATACGCTTCTTCAGAGATTTTGCTGTTTGGCGACGCCTCCACTTCAAAACCTTTCTTCTTAAGGAATTCTGTCAAGGTACTAATACCAATATTAAATTCCTTAACTACTTTACTAATTCTTATAGTCGATTCACTCATCTTCTCTTCCTTCTTCTTTATTAAAAAATGGTGCTGCTCAGGCAGCAGGGTAACTACTCTTGTTTCGGCTCTTCGGAGGCCGGTTGTTGCGACTCGGCAGCTGCAACAGGCGCTTGTGACTTGGCCGGAGCCGCTACTTGCTCGTCTTCAAATTCGGCACGCAATATACGAAGCACTTCTTCGGCCGTTTCTTCTTCCAAATCGGCACGTTGCGATAATTCCGACACAGGAATAGCCAGAACGCTCTTCGCCGTATCGCAACCAATGTTCTTCAATGCATTGATAACCCATTGCTCAATTTCGTCACTGAACTCATCAAGACGTACATCTTCTTCGTCTTCGTCCGTTTCGCGGTATACATCGAGTTCGTAGCCTACCAACTGCCCGGCCAGTTTGATGTTCAAACCACCCTTGCCGATAGCCATTGATACTTCATTCGGTTTCAAGTATACGCCAATGCGTTTTGTGTCTTCATGAATTTTAATAGACGATATCTTAGCAGGGCTCAACGCGCGTTGCACCAACAGTTGGGTATTACTTGTCCAGTTAATAATATCAATATTTTCGTTGCGCAATTCGCGAACGATGCCATGAATACGGGCACCCTTCACACCCACACAGGCTCCTACCGGGTCGATACGGTCGTCGTATGACTCCACCGCGACTTTCGCACGTTCGCCGGGAATACGTACAATTTTCTTAATCACAATCAGTCCGTCGAAGATTTCAGGAACTTCTTGTTCAAACAAGCGTTCCAGGAAAAGGGTCGACGTACGCGAAAGAATAATCATCGGGTTATTGTTACGCATCTCTACCTTGGCTACCACAGCACGCACGGTGTCACCCTTACGGAAAAAGTCCGATGGAATTTGCTCCGACTTTGGCATCAACAATTCGTTGCCTTCGTCGTCGAGCACCATCAATTCTTTTTTCCACACCTGGTATACCTCGCCAACAATAATTTCGCCGACACGCTCTTTATATTTATTGTACAAGTTTGCTTTTTCAATATCCATAATGCGGCCTGCCAGATTTTGACGTAAAGCCAGGATACCGCGGCGGCCAAATTGTTCGAGCTTCACTTCTTCGAGCACATCTTCATCCAGTTCGTATGAATCGTCAATTTTTTTAGCTTCACCCAATGAGATTTGTGTATTCGGATCTTCTACTTCGGCCACTACCGTGCGGTTGCGCCAAATTTCGAAGTCGCCTTTGTCAATGTTAATGATAATATCAAAATTAGTGGCATCGCCATACATTTTTGCCAACACCCCACGGAACACATCTTCGAGTACGCTCATCAGTGTAGGGCGGTCAATGTTCTTAAGTTCTTTAAATTCCGAAAAAATCAGGTTTAATCCTTCCATTTTATGATTATTTTTGTTGATTTAACATCGTTTAGTGCATACGTTTCTGTAAGCATTACAGGTTGTTTACGCTTTTTGCCTTCTACCTTCTGCAATGTTTCGTACTGCACAGTAATGGACTCGGGTGTAGCTTCCAGCAATATTGCCTTCAGCTTTTTCCCTGCTTTAAGCAGCACTTCTACTTCTTTGCCGATGTATTTCAAATACTGTGGCAACACTTGCAGCGGCTGATCCAGACCTGCCGACGACACCGTGAGTTCAAAGTCCTCCACATCGCGGTCGAACGCTGCATTGATTGCACGGCTCAACTCCACGCACTGGT
>JAVBNJ010000047.1:0-14652 GCA_031551625.1 Bacteroidales bacterium
ATTTATAGCTAACGGCTACCCGGCAGGTGGCAGTTTTACCTGGAGCGGGGCTACTTCTATTGGAGGGAATGCGGCCACTGCGACCATGCGGCAAACTGCTGCCACCAATACAGTCAGCGGCACCACTAATTGTTATGTAGCGGCTGCTACCTTTACCATATCAGCGAGCGCCGAATGTAAATCATCGAATTCCAATTACACAGTTTATCATTCGACATGTCCGTATACCGGTAGCGATTTGATTGCCGGCAGTTGCTATCGCGATGGTATATCGGCAAATAACTGGCGGGCGCGTATACAAGATACCCGTGTAACAGGTTCTGCGGAAATAGATGCAAGCCAAGGCCGCAAATACTACAATATTGTGCAGATGCCCGATGGCAACTGGTGGACGGCCAATAACCTTGATTACCGGGGTGGATTGACGTGGTATGCTAATTCTAACTCGCCGAGTACAGCCAGCAACTCTTCGCTTTACAAAGGGATGTACTGGTGTCCCGGAACCAATAGCAATGCAACAATAACTGCTACTACAACCAAAACGGGCTGCGACAGTTATGGAGCTTTGTATCCTATATCAACCACACTATCGCTCAATGGTAACGGAACTACTGCTTCTACTACTACAGCTAATCCTTCGGGTGTACAGGGAATATGCCCTCCCGGTTGGCATGTGCCAAGCGATCCGGAATGGGGCATCATGCTGGATTGTGTGGAGGGAGATTGCAACGCAAAAATTCATGATTCACCCTCTTTAGTTGCTTTAGGTACCAATGCCGGCCGGAGACTGAAAAGTATGAGTACTTGTCCTACTACGCAAACATCCTGTATTGTATTAATTCCCCCACAGTGGTATTATTATTATAATAACGTAGGAACGGACGATTATGGATTTGCCGCGCTTCCAGCAGGAGTGAGGGCATCCTGGATTACAGGGGTATATTCATTAGCAAGAGCGGGTTCTTACGTGCAGTATATTAGCTCTTCAGGTTATAAACGTACGATTTATGCTTCTATTTCAAGTATAGATAAATCGTCTGGTGTAAACCAGTCTAATGGAGCCTCTGTGCGTTGTGTAAAAGATTGATTTATATTTTTTTCGTACCTTTGCCGGACAAAAAATAAAAACAAATCCATCATTTATGAAAAAACAAAACCTATTCTTGTTGGCTGCAGCTATGTTTGCGGCTACAACGGTTTTTGCACAACGCAAAGCCGATGTTACAGTGCCTTTCGACAAAACTATTGAAACCATTTTGCTGAACCCCTCCAACGGCGAAGTGATTGTGAAGGAGAAAGACAAAATTTCGAGCTACAATCCCCAAAACAACAAAGTGTCGTGGACAGTAACCGAAGCCGAGATCGGTAAACATAGCACTAAGGAAATAGCCGGTAAAGCCCTGGATGCACTGTCGAACCCCGATTTGACGGCAGCATTCCAATCGGACGACAAGATTTATTTTATTCCCGGCTCGCCGTTTATCCAAGGTGTGGTCAACGGGAAAGATGTTATCATCAATGCCGAAACAGGCAAGCTGATGTTCAATTCGGCGACTAAAAACTACCGTTTGTTGAGCAGCCAGTTTCTGCAAGAATCGTCGGAGTTCCTGTTTGTAGCCACCGATGGCAAAGTATTCAGCAGTATCCTTTACGACATTGAACAAGACAACGAGCTGTGGGCAACAGAGCTTGCCAAGGTGGACGGCGCTTTGAAAGGCTTGTTTTCGATTAATACGGCAAAAGACATGCTGTATGTAACAGCCGATTTTATTTACACTTCTATAAAGGGCAACCTGTATAAGATGTCGCGTACCGATGGTAAGATTGCATGGAACATGCCGAAAGTAAATTCGTTTTACCTGTCGCAAAACGAAAAAGATGTTATTGTTATTAAAAATTCCGGTGGCCTGCTTTCGACTAAGCAACTGCTGAATATTCTGAATGCTGAAACGGGAGCTCCTATTTGGAAAGACGACATCAAAACCAAATACATCCTTTATCTCGAAGACTGGGGCGACCGTATTCTTGTAGCCAGTTTCGACGGGTTTAATTTTTACAAGTATGCCGATGGCTCGAAAGTGTGGAAAAAAAATGCACCGGGCAATAATTTCCAACGGGTAGAAGCTATTGGTAGCGACTACTTGTGCGTGGCCGGAGGAGCATTGTATGTAGTAGACAAGGATGGTAAACAAGTATGGAAAAAGCAACTTGAAATCATGGACAAACCGGAAGAAGAGAAAATTTTCTTCTTAGGTAAGGTGAGCGACGATAAATTGATGTACATGACTTCGACCAAAGGAAATATTGTAGATTACCAAACGGGCAAAAAAATCTGGAAAAAAGATTTTGACTTCGAAGCAGAGCGCGCTGTGTTGTTTGATGTAGACAAGGCCGCTAATTCGTATGTGGTGTTCAACGATGAAAAACTTTATAAATTCGATATTACGGCTACGGCTTGTCCCGCACCGCTCAAAGTAAAAGGGTTGAAGGACGATAAAACTATTTCGGGGTTGAACCTGCTTTCTTGGGGTGTGTGCCTTACCGGTCAAAACGATGTGATGGGTATTGCCAATGATGGTAGTACTAAATATCACAACACCTATAAAGAACCGGGTGGCGCGGCGCGCAATGCAATGAAAATAGGCACAGGAGTGGCTTCGTTTGCTATGGGAACTACTGCCGAGGTTATAGCAGCTGCCGAAGTGTCTTATGTGGTACGCGATAAAGATGGTAAGGTAGTCCAAAACAAAATCAACCTGCTTGGTAAAGACGCTATGCAAACAGGCGCAGTACTGGGTGGCGCTTCTACTATGCTCAGTGCCTCCATGTCGAGCCTTACTACTCGTTTCAATGCATTGAAGCATAACGAAAATTATGCGTTCGTATTAGCCAAGGGTGAAAACACCCCGATGCTGGTGAAAGTGAAAAAAGAAACCGGCGAAGAAGTCGATAAAATAGACATTGACAACAACAAGCCGATTTACGAAGTGGACGCTTCAAACGATAACGTGTACTACGCCTACAAAAACGAATTGCGAATTTACAATAAACAGTAAAACGAAAAAAGCCTCGCGATGAAGTGCCCCCCAAAATGTGTCTAGCATTTGGGGGGTATTTTTATGAAGTATAACTATGCACTAAAAATATTGCGTACACGACTATATACTTTGATGTACTAAAAAATACTAATAATCAAAATGCTGATGTTTGCGGTTGACAAATAAATTGTATATTTGCGGAATAATAAAACATTGTGCAAATGAAACAAGTTCCATTAACAAGCACTGTATCGCTTATACAAGTAGCAATTGACAATATCTGCACTATTAAAGAAGTGAAATTAGCACAAAAGCCATGCCATGTTGATATCTTAGCTAATATAGCTACAATTATAAGCATTGCATGTTCTATTATCTGCATAATATATTCACGATAATTAGTGTTAGCAATATTAGACTAAGTGCAAATTTTATATATGGTAATTGCTTTTGATATTTTGCCCAAAGTGAATTTGAATCTTTCATAAGTTAGTTTCTTTGCATTAGTACTTATATGAATTGAAATAACCATTTTTTGGCGAAAGCTTTTTTGGCGAAAAAGACAAAGCAGTGCCGTTCAATTAAAAAAGCAGCAACATTATGACATGTTGCTGCTTTTTTAATTGATAATTTTACCGCTTATTTCTTGATAGCGGCAATGTCTTTCACCGCCTCTATGGCTGTGTCGATCTCTTTCTCCGTAGTAAAAGGCCCTACGCTGAAACGCACGGTGCCATGCATGTCGAATGTGCCGATGCGCTCGTGCACTTTCGGGGCACATTGCAGGCCGGTGCGGCAGGCAATGTCGTAATCCACGTCGAGCATGGTGCCCACGTCGCCTGCTTCGAATCCGCGGATATTGAAACTCAATACCGGATTTTGATTTTTAGCATCCACCGCGCAATAGGTTGTTACGCCGTCGATACTTTGTAAAGCCAGGCGCAGCTTATCCCACAATGCTATCTCTTGTTTGTGCAGGTTTTCGATGCCTTTTTCCTTGATCCATTTCACCCCGGCATTCAAGCCGGCAACTCCCAACAGGTTCAATGTGCCTGCTTCCAAACGGTAGGGGTATTCTTCCAAATGCGCAGGATAAGCCGAACGTACGCCGGTTCCGCCGTAGCGGGTGTGGCGCACTTTTACGCCGTCGCGCACATACGAACCGCCGATGCCGGTGGGGCCCATCAGGCATTTGTGTCCGGTGAAAATATATACATCGATGTTCGATTGTACCATGTCTACGTTTACCGCTCCGGCGCCCTGGCTACCGTCAACTACAAATAGTACGCCCTTTTCCTTGCATATCTTTCCGATTTCGGCCAGCGGCTGGATGGTGCCGATCACATTGGAGCTATGGGTGCACACCACAAATTTCGTATTCGGGCGGATCGCATTCTTGATATCGTCGGGGTTCACATAACCCGCTTCATCGAACGGCACGTAGGTTACATCAATAATGCCTTGTTGCTGCATGCAGTATAGCGGACGCAGCACCGAGTTATGTTCGAGCATCGTAGTCACCACGTGATCGCCTTTTTCCGACAAGCCTTGAAGAATCAGGTTGAGCGAGTCGGTGGCGTTGTAACTAAATGTTAAACGGTTGGGATCGCCACCGCAGTTAAACAATTATGTCAACATCGTGCGGGTGATGAATACAATCTCTTCGGTTTCTACAGCCGCATCGAAGCCCGAACGGCCGGGGTTTACGCCGTGTTTACGATAGAAATTAATCATAAAATCGTATACCGAATCCGGTTTCGGAAACGTAGTGGCGGAGTTGTCTAAATAAATCATGTTATTTGTTGATTTGGTTATTTGTTGATTTGTTGATTTTCCATTACCAATGCATCGGCAACCAACTCTGCAATGGTTTTGATTTTAACGCCTAATTTATAGGTGTGGTTAAGTTGCGAAAGCTGGTCTACGCAGTTGTGGCAAGGCGTGACAACTACTTTGGCGCCGGTCGCTTTAATCTGGTCGGCTTTAATTTTCCCGATTTTCAGGCGGCGTTCGTTGTATTCGCTCATGGCTAATTGGCCGCCACCGCCGCCGCAACAAAAGTTGTCGATGCCATGCGGTGTCATTTCAACCACTTTGTCGGCTGCGCTGCCTACGGCAAAACGGATTTCGGAGAGGAGCCCGCCGTTGCGAACCAGGTTACACGGGTCGTGAATCGTAACCACGTCCTTGTTCAACGACTTATCCAATTTAATCCGGCCGGTACGTATGTAGTCGTTGATCAGTTCGACTACCGTAATCACATCGTACTCGTATGGTTTCTTGAGGTAATTGGGGCCTTCCCAGCGGTTGACGCGCGAGCCGTGTCCGCATTCGCCGAGCACTAAACGCTTACTCTCCATTTTCAGTACCTCGTCGTACAAGCGCTTGGCTATTTGGGCGGCTTGTGCGTTGTTGCCGTTGAAAATTCCATAATTGGTTACATCGTACATGTCGGTCGAAACCGTCCAGCTCTCGTTGGCCGCGAAGAATATTTTAGCCATGGCCGAAATAGATAACGGGAAAAATTTCGGTTCGCGCGGATTGAGTGTATACAGGATTTGTTTGCCGGTTTCGTTCAACGGAATACGCGCTTCCGGGCCAAACTCATCGACGAGTTCTTCTTCGAGCCACTGGATGGTATCCACAAAGTCTTCGTTCGAAATACCCATGTTGTTGCCTGTTTCCAACGCTGCATCGACTGTGGCTTGCAGCGTGGCCGGCACTTTATTCAAAGCGGCCAGCATGCGCCGTCCGGTGTGTACGACATACGATATATCGACACCGATGGAACAATGCTTTACGCAACGCCCGCACATGGTACAGGACCCGAACAGCATGTCCACCATTTCGTCTGCCATGGCATCGTCGAGTTCACGCGCGTTTACCAGCTTCGGGGCTATTTTACCGGTGAGCGTGCAATAGCGGCGGTAGAGCGAGGCTACCAGTTCTACCTTACGTGCCGGAATATAACGGTCGTCGCCAATGGCTTTATAATACATGCAACTATCGGCGCACAACCCGCAGTGGACACAGGCGTTGAGATGACTTTCCAGCTTGCTGTCGGGCGGCATTCGCAGGATTTTGAGCGCTTCGTCTATTTGTTGTTTTGTTAAATTTTCCATATCAACTAATTATTTAGTGGGAGGCCACGAGCCACGCCAGCCGTAAAAAAATCCGAGGTGGTAGCGTGCAGCGAAAAAATAGACCACATGACGCAACTTTCCCGCTGGAATATACAAAAACAGCAAGGCTGCCACCAGGTAATAGAGTAGTGCAAAATTAGTACTTGCCATTAGGAACAGCACAGTAGCCAGTTGGAACGCTGTTGTCAGGATGTTCGACAGATAATCGTCGGGGCTCGACAGGGCGCGAAGTTTTGCGGCCGTCATCCGTTTAACCAATAGAACGATACCCGATAGACCGCTTACAGCTAACAACGCAGCCAGCAGGTATAGCACAATAGTCGGAACGGCGCTGGGTTCGATGAAAAAGAAAACGACAAACAGTAGCAAACTTGCGAATGTCCCGATATGGAATAGGATGCCGCCTATGTAAGTAGGTAAATGCAGGTAGGCCGACTCTTTGTGCATCGGGCTCATGGCGGTGGTGAACGAATACATTTCGGCGCGGGCAATGTTTCCACTCTTTTTAGATAAGTCTTTCGGCATTCCTGCACGAACGAGCCGGAAAAAATACAGTAAGCAGGCCGCTAAGCAAAAGCCTAAGGCTGCTAAGCTAAGGTATTGGTACCAGTACATAGTAATTAGGAATTATAAAATTACGAATTAGGAATATAAAGTGAAGCGTTATTCTTCATTCGTAATTCCTAATTATTAATTCTGTTAAACACAGCCATCCGGTTTCGGCAATCCGGCTATGCGGCATGCTCCACGCGCCGGGCCTAAAGGGAATAATTCGTAAATATCTTTTAGTTTAAGACCGGTTTCTTTACAAATAGTACGAATCATCGGCGCATTGCCTTTTTCTACGAAGTTGTTACGGATAATGCGTACTACCGCCCAATGCTGGTCGGTCAGGTCTATGCCGTCTTCCTGCGCGATTTGTTTTGCTATGTCTTCGTTCCAGATTTCAGGATTTGTAAGGAATCCATCGCCGTCAAATTGTAAAGTGCTCATAAAAATTTAAATGTTGAAAAGTGTTATTATTTATTTTAACGCATACAAATATACAAAAATAATTGTATTTTTATGCATCTGAATTTATAAAAAAATGACAACACCGCAACTTATACCGCAACTGAAGGTTACCATGGGAAAGCAATCAGTGCAAGCATTGGCGCGGAATTTGATAGCCGCGGAATTTCCGGTAAAAAAAGTAATAGATTTGTGTTTTCACAAGGATCAGCAAACGGCTTTTCATGCCGCGTGGGTAGTAGAGCAGATTTATTGTATGAGAATAGATCTGTTTCTTGAACAATTTGGTTATTTTACCGAAAAATTTCCGCAAGTTACGAACCCGAGTGTAAAGCGTCATTTTTCGAAACTGATAGCTTTATTATTACAACAAACAAGCAATAAGGAAATCATTGCATTTATAGAAAAAGATTCGGAAAAAGTGGCCGAAACATTATTTGAATGGTTAATAGACCCGGCCATTTTACCCGGTGTGAAAGTTTGGTGTATTGATGGATTGGCGGTTTTGGCCGGCCGGCACCAATGGATTCGTGACGAACTGCTGCCGACGGTGGAAGCGCAACTGCCGGAGGCAAGCGCCGGATTGCGTGTTCGTAGTAGAAAATTATTACGGACAAGTCTTTAGTAGAACTCTTCGGAAAATCGTTCATGCTATCACAAAGATTCTTTTATCCATGTAATTCGTGGACAAAATTTAGATACAACGATCCTGTTAGTTACATCGGATCTATATCTATTACGATATCCACACCCGAAAGCCCTTTGAGGGCATGCAATGTATCGATTTGCTGCATCAACGATTTTTTTAGTTCGGTAGCTTTAGCCGTACGTTCGAGGCGAATCCAGAAACTGACGAGGTATTTGTTCTGAATGCGGTTCACCACAGGCTGGAACGGCCCGGTGAGGCGTCCTTGCAGGAATGGCTGTAGCATGTTTGCTAATGCGGCGGCAGCCTGTTGCAGGATGCCGGGATTAGAATGCTTCAAGGTAACGCTTATCAGCCGCGAATAGGGCGGGAAGTGGAATTCTTTGCGTTCGATCAACTGCTGGTTGAACAATCCGAGATAATCGCTACGCTTTACTAAATGTATTACCGGATTATCGGGTTGTGTAGTTTGAATAATTACACGACCCTGTTTGCCTTTGCGCCCCGCACGACCGCTCACTTGTGTCATCAACTGGTAGCTGCGCTCATGTGCACGGAAATCCGGAAAATTCAGCATGTTGTCGGCATTGAGGATTCCCACTAAGCTTACATGGTCGAAATCCAAACCCTTCGTAACCATTTGCGTGCCTACTAAAATATCAATATTTTGTTGTGCAAACTGTCCGAGTATCCGGCTGTAGGCATTTTTTCCGCGTGCCGCATCGAGGTCGAGCCGTGCTATGCGCGCCTGCGGAAACAGTTGCTGCAACTCGTCCTCGGCTTTTTCCGTACCGAAACCTTTAGTTTGAATGCCCGGGCTGTGGCACTCGGGGCAGGTTTGCGGCATCTTCTGCGTGGCGCCGCAGTAGTGGCACACCAGCATATTCTCTTTTTTATGATACGTGAGGCACACGCTGCATTGTTTGCAGTGCGGAATGTGGCCGCAGTCGGCGCATTGTACGAAAGGCGAATACCCACGCCGGTTCTGGAACAGTATCACTTGTTCGTTATTCGACAATGCGTCGCCGATTCCATCAATCAACGTTTGCGAGAACAATCCTTGCACTTGTTTTTTCTTGCGTGCACGCGCCATGTCCACCACGTCAATAGCTGGCAGCAATACCTGATAGTAGCGTTCGGTAAGCGTTACCAAGCCGTATTTTCCAGCGCGGGCGTTGTAGTAACTTTCTATAGAAGGAGTGGCAGTGCCGAGCAATACCTGTGCACCATGCAATTGTGCCAGCATAATGGCGGCATCGCGCGCATGATAGCGCGGCGCAGGGTCATATTGCTTATATGTGCTTTCGTGCTCTTCGTCCACAATAATCAAACCCAGCTTGTCGAACGGCAGGAACAGCGACGAACGCACGCCCAGTATTATTTGATACGGGTTGCCCACGGCATTGTATATCTCGGCGCGTTCGTTGTCGTTATACTTCGAGTGGTATACGCCCACCACGTTACCGAACACACTTTGCAGCCGGTCGATAATTTGTGTGGTTAATGCAATTTCGGGCAGTAGATATAACACTTGCTTTCCTTGCCTCACTTGCCCGGCCATCAGGTCTATGTAAATTTCCGTTTTTCCCGAAGCGGTAACACCATGCAATAACACGGTTTTATTCTCCGCAAAATGTGTAGCTATTTCGTTGCGCGCATCCAGTTGCAAACCCGACAGGGTGGGCGCTGCTTTGCTGGCGATGGCCGACAAGTCGAGCCGCCCGATTTCATGCGTAATTATTTCGAAAATATTTTTTTTAACGCATGCCGTTAAAGCCGCATTGAACGATTCGTCGCCTTGCAGCAGTTGTTTTTTCGGCGTTTCGTGCGGATTGATGAAATCTATTCGTTCCGCCAATGAAAGATAATGCACTAATAAAGCCTCTTGCTTGGGTGCACGATGCAAAGCGTTCAACGTGTCGTGCAATTTTTTTTCCGATGCAATTGACGGATGAAGCTTTACATAACCCTCGGTAAGCGGCGTGAATGTTTTACGCAATCCGTTTGGTAATGCGGCTTTCATTACCTCGCCGAGGCTGCACAGGTAATAGCCGGCAATTTGTTCCCAATGTTGCAGTTGAATTTCCGTTACGCAGGGCTCCTCTTCGAGCGCTGCTACTAAATCTTTAGTTTCAAAAGTAGGTGGAATGCTGTGTACGCGGCGCACTAAACCGGTATAACTTTTTTTGCCGATATTTACCTTCACACGCATACCTGCAACAACTTTTCCCTCCAGCGAAGAAGGAACCGAATAAGTGAGCAACCTGTTCAGTGCAAGCGGTACTATGACATCGGCAAAAAGCATAGAAAATTGATTAAACTATTTCATACGGGTTATTTCGCTTTTTGTAATAGTCCATTTGCCTGCTTTTTTGTGAATAACTGCTTCGCCCCCCATCATACCACCGCCACAATTAAACTCAATTTTAGCAGTTTCTGTCTCTGTGCCTAAAATTATCGAATAAATTTTAATAATAGCACCGGCAGAAAAACGAGGCCTGCCATCAATATGACTAATACTAACATAGGGGTCGATAAATGCAGCCCGCTTATAACCATCATAAAAGCCGGATGGATTTAAGAATTCAGAAAGGGCGTGGTCGTAGTCGTCTGTCAAATACAAAATTTGAGTATCGGAAATATTCAAGGATGGTCTGAAATTATTGATATAAATCCATCCATTGTCAGAATAAATAGGCTCGTTGAAATTGTGAGGATACTGTGTATTATCACCTGCTTTTTTAAAACGAATCCTGTTTTGGATTATAATATATTGGCTATCTATAAGCGAATCTTTGTAAATTCCGAATATTGTTGACAGGTTGGGTATAGTATAGAGATCTTTATAGATTTCAAATACTGTTTTAATAGTTTCATTTTGTTCTATGAAAGCAATTGTATTAGGAGTTGATGATTCATTCCATTTGGCAAAAAATTGTTTTATACTTTTTTCGGAAGACTGCTCAAAGGCTGCTTCTAATTCCTTATAAAGTATTTCTGATTTTTTCTCGGAGGCGCTATGATAAATAGTATCAATAATACCGGGATCGTTAAAAATAGCGTCGCTCATGTCAATTTCTTTACTGTCACATCGTATACAAAAAGTAGTAATACCAACTATAAGCAAAATAAATATTTTAGGTATTAGCGCCATGGGCTATTGAATCTTAGTTGAACTTTGCAAATAACAAGAAGAGTTGGTCTCATCAATATATTTAAGCACCTCCTCGCGCCCCGCGCCGCTTTCGGCGGAAGTAACAAAAATCGGCGGCAGTTCTTCCCATTCGGTAAGCAATGTTTTTTTGTAGCGCGCCAGGTTTTTGCTCAGTTCGCCACCGCCCAGCTTGTCGGCTTTGGTAAAGATGAGCGCAATGGGAATGCCTTCGGTGGCCATTTGCGTAATAAAATCAAGGTCTATCTGCTGCGGTTCGAGGCGGCAGTCAATCAATATAAACAGCAGCGTCAACTGTTCGCGCTTGGTTACATATTGTGTAATGATATCGGCAAAAGTTGCGCGCTGCACTTTCGACGAGCGCGCGTAGCCATAGCCCGGCAAGTCGACCAGATGCCAGTTGCTATTGATGATAAAATGGTTTATCAATTGCGTTTTTCCCGGCGTGGCCGATGTGTGCGCCAGTTTTTTGTGCCCCGTGAGCATGTTGATGAGCGACGATTTCCCGACATTCGAACGCCCTATGAAGGCGTACTCGGGTAGCCGCGATGCGGGGCATTGTGATAATTTCTGGCTGCTGGCAACAAAGGTGGCGCTTTTGATAATCATAGTCTTTTTCGTATGGTTCGCTATTACAAAGATAGCGATTTTCCGTCATTCAATAATAAAATGTAACTTTGTGTAGCAATAACTGAATAATTGAAGAACTGAGTAATTGAAGATTGCTTCGTTCCTCGCAATGACGTAAATCTGTAAATGGAAACTCTCTCGTTATCGGACATGCAGCAGCGCATCAAGCAGGTGCTCGAAGGTGCGTTGTCCGGTAGTTACTGGATTACGGCCGAAATCAACGAACTGAAGACCAACAGCGCGGGGCATTGCTATCTCGAACTGGTAGAGAAAGACGAGGCGGGCGGTACACTGAAAGCCAAGGCTAGCGCCACTATCTGGGCTTATACGTTCCGTATGTTGAAACCTTATTTTGAAACCACCACAGGACGCGCATTAGGGGCAGGCATTCGTGTGCTGGTCAAAGCCAATGTGCAATTCCATGCTGTGTATGGCCTCAGTCTTTCGATTACCGATATAGACCCGGCCTACACGGTGGGCGAAGTGGAGCTGCAACGCCGCAAGACTATTGCCCAGTTGCAAGCCGACGGGGTGTTCGATATGAACCGCGAACTGGAGTTGCCGCTGCTGCCGCAGCGCGTGGCTGTTATTTCGTCGGAGCAGGCGGCGGGTTTCCGCGATTTTATGAACCACCTTCATCACAACGAATACGATTTTGCATTCCACACACAATTGTTCCCTTCGTTGATGCAAGGAGCAGGCGCGGTGCAGGGCATCATCGAAAGTTTGTCGCTTGTCAATGCACACCGCAATGCATTCGATGCGGTGGTTATTATCCGTGGCGGCGGTTCGGTGGCCGACTTGGCGTGCTTCGACGATTACGAACTGGCGGCGCACGTGGCGCAATTTCCACTGCCGGTGCTCACAGGCATCGGGCACGACAAGGACGAAAGTGTGGTGGACATGGTAGCTCACACGGCGTTCAAAACGCCCACGGCTGTGGCCGATTTCCTGATTGATTGTTTTGCCGGGCAGGAAAGTCGCTTATACGATTTAGGGAATGCTTTACAACAGAATGTGCGATATGCCCTGCAAGCGGCAACTAATAAATTAGTGGATATTACCAATCGCCGGAATATGGCGATGCGCATGTGTTTCCAGCAAGCTAACTTCCGTTTGCAATTACTGGAAAAAGAAATACATCACAAAAATCCGTACACCATTCTTGCACGCGGCTATGCGGTGGTATCGCATAATGGGCAAGCTATTCGCGATGCGGCGGAAGTGAAAGCAGGCGATGAGTTGCAAGTGACGTTGTATAGTGGAAGAATAGCAGCAGAGGTAAAAGGGCAAAAGCATGAAAGTGCGAAAATGCGAACCGCCAGCTCTGCGAAGCTAAAGGTGAAAGAAGAAAAAACTGTGTAATTTGAATTTGTGAAATCTGTGTTATGAAAAAACAAACATACCAAGAAGCGGCCGACGAACTGGAACGCCTTGTGCTGTCGCTCGAGCAGGGCAATCTGAACATCGACGAGTTGGCCGGAAAAGTAAAAAAGGCGACCGAGTTACTGAACTATTGCAAAGAGAAACTACATACTATCGAAGGCGAAGTCAATAGTTTGATGGACGAAGCCGGCGAATAACCATTCAGTTATTCAATTACTCAATTATTACGTATGAAAACGAAACAAGAAATAATAGATAACTGGTTGCCGCGCTACACCGGCGAACAACTCGAAAATTTTGGCGAATATATTTTGCTGACGAACTTCCGGTTGTATCTGGAATTGTTTTGCCGATATACCGATACGCACGTAGTCGATCCGCAGGCCAATATGCCCTGCGCCACTTCCGGAGGTATTACAATGATTAACTTCGGGATGGGCAGTCCCAATGCGGCTATTGTAATGGATTTATTGGCTGCCGTAAAACCAAAGGCCGTGCTGTTCCTCGGCAAGTGCGGCATACTCAAGGGCCGCAACAATGTGGGCGATTATATTCTACCGATTGCCGCCATCCGCGGAGAAGGTACGTCGAACGATTACCTGCCCTCGGAAGTACCTGCGCTGCCTGCGTTTAGCCTGCAACGCGCCGTATCAACAACTGTGCGTAATGCTGGTTTAGACTACTGGACAGGAACTGTGTATACCACCAACCGCCGCGTATGGGAACACGACGAATTATTCCGTGAATACCTGCAACACTTGCGCTGCCTGGCTATTGATATGGAAACGGCTACATTGTTCACCGTAGGCTTTGCCAACGAAATAAGCACCGGTGCATTGTTACTGGGCTCCGACAAGCCCATTATTGCCGATGGAATCAAAACCGCCGAGAGCGACCATCACGTTACGCACGACTATGTGAACCAGCATGTGCAGGTAGGTATCGACGCCCTGAAGCTGATTCAGCGCAACGGCACTTCGGTTAAACACCTGCGGTTTTAGCACGATTATTCTTTTATTCAGACATATCTTTGTGTGTTTTTTTGTAATGATGCATGCAGTACGGATTTTCCGAATGGTAGGTTCAACATTCACATACCATTTTATTAAGTAGAAATGTAGTGAATACATTTCACTACAACTTCCTGCTGCCAATAACTATCTCATACAACGAATGCGAAAATAATCTGCGTTATCCGTTATGTGTCTACAATCGCTATGATTACATTGTGTATGGGGTTGAGCACTCCAACCATAGAATGACGGATCTATAACTAAGATATACCCGTCCTTGCACCACCAAAATCCTGCTTGCCGGGAATCCCAACCATACTCAGGCTGAGGACAGTAGAATGTATTATACAAACTAAAGGAGGTACCGTAATAATCATTTCCTCCCACTGATGTTTCTACCAAATCTATATAACGCGGCGAACTGTTGTTTGTAACAAAGGCGTTCCATTCGGCAGCTGTCGGAACCTTCCAACCCGAAGGGCATGTGCTGCTATTGCTGGCGCTTGCCCCTGGGTAATAGGCTCCCGACGATGCACAATTTGCCGCTACACCCTGCCAGCAACTATAGGTAACCCCTTTGTAATTCAGATTTTGTGCCATATACCATTTCCCA
>JAVBNJ010000059.1:0-6759 GCA_031551625.1 Bacteroidales bacterium
ACATGCGCATTACAGAAATTACCAACAGTGTAAAAGGTAAAAACTTTGCAGTGTTCGACAGCGCCGATTATGTAGGCGGCATTTGCGCCACAGGCTGCGCCGACTATACCCGCAAGCAACTTGATGAGCTGACCGAGTGGGTGAAACGCCCGCAGATTGGCGCCAAAGGATTGGTATATATCCGCTGGACAGCCGAAGGGTTGAAATCAAGCATCGACAAATTCTATACGCCCGATGATTTACAGAAAATAGTTACGACATTCGATGCCAAACAGGGCGATCTGATTCTATTATTGGCCGGCGACAGGAAGAAAACACTTGAAGCTGCCGGTTCGCTGCGCCTTGAAATGGGTAACCGCCTCGGCTTGCGCGATCCTAAAGTATTTGCTCCGTTATGGGTGTATGATTTTCCGCTACTCGAATGGGACGAGGAAACACAACGTTTCTACGCTATGCACCACCCGTTTACTTCGCCCAAGCCCGAAGACATGAACAAGTTTTATTCGGACAAAAAAGAAGATATTGCACAGGTGAATGCCAATGCCTACGACTTTGTACTCAACGGTACCGAAGTGGGCGGAGGTTCTATCCGCATACACGATTCGAAAGTCCAGCAACGTATGTTCGAGGTACTCGGTTTCAGCGCCGAAGAGGCTAACTATAAATTTAGTTTTATTATCAATGCCTTCAAATACGGCGCTCCTCCGCATGGGGGTATTGCCTTCGGTTTCGACCGCTGGTGCGCATTATTCGGTGGGCAGGAAACCATCCGCGACTACATTGCATTCCCCAAGAACAATGCCGGTCGCGACGTTATGCTTGATGCGCCGTCGCATATTGATGAAGTGCAGATGAAAGAATTACAGATAAAAAGTTTGGTGTAGTGAACTCTTGACGGATTTTGAAATCCTTTAAGTGGTAGAAACAATGGTGCAAGTTAGATTTGACAAATTTTTAAAATTTGTCAAGTCTCGTTAGAAACGATAGAGATCGGTGTCCAATGTGAAAGTAACATCGCCTATATTGATTTTTCCATCACTTTCGACACGGAACCATGGCCCAAGATTTTGCAGCGATTGCGGCGACGATCCTTTGACATTGTTCTGTAACACTTGTATTGATTGGGCTGGCGAACCGCCACGGGCTAGTACGACTAATTGTTCACCCCGTTCGCTCGTTGCTACGTCGAGTACCATAACTGCGGCATAAGAACCATCTTTACCGGTCAACAGCACCGTGCCGGGCATTAGCTCCGAGGCGGCAAGCGGTCGCAAATCCACCTGCAGGGTTGTGAAATCACTATATTTAAATACAAAATTCAGGTAACGGCGAAAAGTCGAATATACTTTCAGGTCTTTCGGTGTTTTCGTCCAGTAAGCTGTGCGGTCGACTACGCCTTTCACTCCTTCTTTCCATTTATCGTAAGCTATAGGCTTACCGTTACGAATATGAAATCGGATGTCTTCGTAACGTTCTTGTTCAAATAAATATTCAGCCCATAGTCGCATAAGCGACTGCGGCTCCTGTTGTAGATTTTCATCGTCAAGCATCATATCAACCACGCCTATTGGCTGCTTACCGGCGACCGGTTGTGAAGGATTTCCCGCATACATTACCGGAGTGCCGCTGGGCAACAGTGGTAAATCCTGTATAAATACAAAAAAAGTAGTATGGTCGCGAACCTTCATGCGCTTGTAGCCCGTGGGTAATTTGATGCGGGTGACCACAGAGCTACCTTCCGGATACACATAATTTTGAGCGATCACGGTACCTGATAATAAACATATCAAGATAATTATGTAGCACTTACGAGGCATACAACCGACAAAGATAAAAAATATATGGCAAACATACAATAAAATGATATTTTTAACTATGTTTTAATATTTTATTCACTACCTTTGTAGCTAATTTATTTATTTAAAACGAACTCATTGAAAACATTTTCTGACTTAGGCCTCGACACTCGAATTTTAAAAGCTATTACCGAATTGGGCTTCGAACGACCGATGCCCGTGCAGGCCGAAGTGCTGCCTGTGGCGCTGAACCACGAAACCGATATTGTAGCATTGGCGCAAACAGGCACCGGCAAAACAGCCGCCTTTGCACTGCCTTGTATCCAAAAATTAGACACAAGCAACAACCACACCGAAGTGGTAGTGCTGTGCCCCACGCGCGAACTGTGCGTACAGATTACCAACGATTTTAAAAATTTTGCGAAATACGTAGAAGGCGCCTCAGTGCTTGCCGTATATGGCGGTTCATCCATCGAAGCACAGAAACGCACACTGAAAAAAGGTGCGAAAGTAATCGTAGCTACACCCGGACGCTTAGTCGATTTGTGCGAACGCGGCTATGTCGACCTCTCGCACGTGCGGCAAGCAATACTCGACGAGTCCGACGAAATGCTGAACATGGGTTTCAAAGACGATTTGGATTTTATCCTTTCGAAAACACCCAAAACAAAAAACACCTACCTCTTCTCGGCCACTATGCCAATAGAAGTAGAGCGCATTGCCAAAAATTACATGAACGATCCGGTAGAAATTACCATCGGTTCAAAAAATTCAGGTTCAAAAAATGTGCACCATTATTTTTACTTGGTGCAAGCCCGCGACCGCTACCACGCACTCAAACGCATTGCCGACTACTATCCGAATATTTATTCGATTGTGTTCTGCCGCACGCGCGCCGAAGCACAAGATGTGGCAGACTCGCTGATACGCGACGGCTACAATGCCGATGCGCTGCACGGCGAACTCTCGCAAGCGCAACGCGATGCGGTAATGAAACGCTTCCGCAACCGCCAGTTGCAAATGCTGGTAGCTACCGACGTGGCCGCCCGTGGCCTCGACGTGAACGACCTTACACACGTCATCAACTACAACCTGCCCGATGAGGTGGAACAATATACCCATCGCAGTGGCCGCACAGGACGCGCCGATAAGACGGGCATTTCGATTGCCATTATCAATGTTAAGGAAAAACACAAGATAAAACAAATCGAAAAAATAATCGGTCAGCAATTCACGCAGGTGAAAGTGCCGAATGGGCACGAGATTTGCGAGAAGCAACTGTTCCACATTATCGACAACATTGAAAACATGGAGGTGTTGCACGATGACATTGACGGCTATCTCCCGCTCATCACAAAACGTTTGGAATGGATTTCGAAAGAAGACCTCATTCGCCGATTTGTGTCGGTGGAATTCGGGCGCTTCCTCGACTACTACCGCAATGCGCCAGACCTGAATGTGAGCGAAGCTCCGCGCGAGCCTCGCGAAAAGCGCGGCGAATTCAACGGCCGTCATGTGCAGGGTAACTACACCCGGTTATTTATGAACATTGGCCGCAAAGATAAGGCGGACCCGAAAGACATTATCCAACTCATCAACCGTGGCGCCGGTAGTCGCGACGTCAACATTGGCCGCATTGATATTCTCGATATGTTTTCGTATGTCGATGTCGACACACAATATGTACAAACGGTGATTGAGGCGCTGAACGGTACCAATTTCCATCGCCGTCAATTAGTGGTAGACCCAGCCACCCCGCGTGGCGAACAACCCCGCGAGCGTAAGAAATCGTTTAATAAAAAAGAATTTGGCAACGACGAACGCAAGCCCGCATTCGGTGGCAAAAAGAAAGAGTTTGGTGCCAAGAAGAAAAAAGATTTTGGTGGCGGCAAGAAATTCGACAAAAAAGGCGGCAAGAAAAAGAAGTGGTAAAGCACCGCAATAAAAAAACCGGAACGCAAAGCGCTCCGGTTTTTTGTTGTATCCTTTGATTAGTAACGGTTACGATTGAATCCGCCGCCATTACCACGGTCGCGGTTGAATCCACCACCGCCGCCACGGTTAAATCCGCCGCCGCCACTGCGACGGTTATTGTTTTCTGTTTTGGGGCGCGCCACGTTCACGTTGATGGTTTTGCCTTCAAACTCTGTTTCGTTCAATGCATCAATCGCTTGTTGACCTTCCGTATCATTGGGCATTTCTACAAAACCGAAGCCGCGAGAGCGACCGGTTTCGCGGTCTGTAATAACGCTGGCCGAAGTAACTTCGCCATACGTCGTAAATAATTCTTTTAAACTCTCGCTTTTTGTGCTGTAGTTTAGGTTTGAAACGTAAATGTTCATTTTTGTTTTTTTATTAATAATTAGAACCAGTTTTGTTTATTTATTTCGCAAGGGCTATCCGCACTGCATTCAAGCCCCGTTGACCTTTTTCCAATTCAAAGAAAACCATATTTCCCTCGGTAATCCCGGCAGGCGCCTGGCTGATATGAAAAAAATATTTCTCCACGCTACCCAAGTCTTTAATAAACCCGAACCCTTTGTCCTCGTTAAAATATTCTACGCGGCCTTTCAATGGCGTTTCTTCTACTTCTTCTTTTTTCGGAGTCGACACTTCAATCGCATCCACATCCACTTGCGTTTTCTTGTCCGGGTCGGGCGGCGTGCTGCTGATAACTCCGTTTTCGTCCACATAAGCAATCATATCTTCGAACGATTTGCTGCCGCCGGCCGCTTTGCGTTGCTCTTTGCGCTGCTGTTTCTCCAAGCGCTGAGCTTGTTTCTTCTTCTCTAACTCTCGTTTATTAAATGAAATTGGTTTTGCCATCAATTGTTTGGTTTAGTTGATATAGAAATTGATTTTAACAATGAAAGAAACCACAAATGTGGGCAAAACACGGTAAGAATAAATTATCTAATCGCAACAAAGATACGAAATTATTTTGGATTATTTAGCATTTTAGTACTATTTTTTTCTGTGGTTAAACGAATCAAAGTATTAATCAATAATAATTAAGCACTGCTCCAAATTAAATGCTTGTTTTACGTTCAGCAAAAGTGGCAGCATATTTTCATATTCGGTAGCAGGCAGGTGTTTGAGATTATTGCACACGCAAAGCAAGCTGCAAAGCGTTTCGAGGTACACTGTGGCATTTTCGGTAGCTTGCTCGCGCTGAGTGCGGTGGTGCACCGCCTGCGACTACAACAGCGTGTGCACCAAACCTGCTACCTCATGCCGAATACGCCCGCCAAAGGGTTTTCCTCCTTGGCAGCGCATCCGCGCAATCAGTGTATTGCTTTCTTCTTTTGGCGTATGTGTAATTTGCGTATTATTGCTTCCGCCAATATTTACCATAAACAACTCGCGGTTACTCCGGTTCTCTTCAATAGTAGGGAACGACACGCCATACAAAACCGTTCTTCCGTCGGGCGATACCTGTGGATCGCTTACACGCCCCATACTGTTGAGGATGTCGGGAGTGAACACTCCATCCGTAATTGCCAGTTCATTGTGCCCCGTTACTTTCTCGGATGGCTCATTACATGCGCTCATCGCCGCTGTTGCTAACATAATAAGGTAAAATATTTTTCATAACTGTAAATATTTGTTCAGCCTGTTGTAGCTACGAAGTTACAAAAAATACACACCGTAACAATTCTGTTTGACTGTTGGAAATGGGTAGGTTCAATTAACGAACACAACGTACCCGTGGATTTCTGTTCCAGATCTCGCTCCATGCCCACCAATTAACACCACAAATGCCAAAAGCGGAACCCCAACCACAATCTCTGTCAACATAGCTAGGAGCGATTACAGCTGCTCCCCCTCCATCATAATGTGTTGTGAGATGATGACCTCCTGCATTATACAAATTTGCCACATTGTTTCGGACAGCACATAGCATTTCGTCAAATGTGGGCCAACGCCAGCCAGATGGGCAATTCCCCTCTATTGAAGATATAAGTGTAGGTGCATTTTTAACTTCTATGCCACATCCTGCCGAGGCTTCGTCAACTACTAAATCCCGGCAATAGCTACCAACAGCAGTCAACCCTGTTGCACAGCCGCACGAATTAGGCGCTTTATCCCTGACCCCGCCATTATTAATAACACCGGTAAAGTTGGACGTATAGGCGCTGTAACAGGTAATACCACTGGCCGTGATATATGACCGCACTTGTGCCAAATAACTTCCCGCTGTCGTGGCTTTTGAAGTTGTTGTCCGTGCCGTTCCCGAACTAGCGGTCACTCCTGTGCCGTTCCACTGGTAGCCCGTTGCTCCGCTCACAGAAGAAGACGTAAACGTAATAGCCGTACCATAACAAGGATTGGTAGCCGTTAATGTCGGCACCGCTGGTATGGCAACCACCGTTACGACCCACGAGCCGGTAGATGCAACCCATGTTGTATTGCAGGTACCGTCTTTCGCCTGCCGCGTGTAGGTTCCCGCCTGCGTGGGAACATACGTTGCCGTGTTGGTACTGCCGATAACCGTACCATTGCGCAGCCATTGGTAAGTAATGCGGCTATCGCCGCCGTTGGCGGCGGTAGTGCTGCCGATAGTGGTATAGGCACTGCCGCTGCACAATGCTTGCCCGGTGCTGGCAATTGCGCCCGCCGTAAAGGCCGGATTCGTAACTATCCCTTCGGGATTATTGGTGGCATCGGTAACAGATGTTACACAAGCGCCCGTGTAGGTTTTTACAGTTGCACCTAAAGCCGTACTGCCGTTGATCGTAAACGGGAGCGTGCCTTTCAGCGTATAGGTGCCGTTGCTCATTATGGCTTGTGGTGGGTAGTCTAACGCATTAGCGCACCAGTCAAACTGGGCGGGCATGCCGCTAAGTGTAAGGGTTACCCGCTGGGTTTTACTTGCCGAGCCTGTTACCCACACGCCTTTGCTCGCGCTCACTAAGGTGCCGACGCTGGTGCCGCTGACAGTAGCGCGCGTCCAGGCGCCTTT
>JAVBNJ010000096.1:0-4904 GCA_031551625.1 Bacteroidales bacterium
ATTAACGGTTACCTATCCTATTGTCGGGAATTATGGTGTGCCATACAATCAGGTGGCGAATCATCTTTCATCGAACTACGAGAGCGAGCACATACACATCAAAGGCCTGGTGGCGCAGGATTACACACATGAACACAGCCATTGGAATGCTCAAAAAAGTTTGCACGAATGGCTATGCGAGAATAATATCCCAGGCATTTACGGCGTTGACACACGCGAGTTAACAAAAATTCTGCGGGAAAAAGGTTCGATGATGGGAAAAATTATCCATGCCGATAACGATATTGAGTTTGAAAACCCCGATGTGGAAAACCAAGTAGCGAAAGCTTCGTGTAAAGAGGTAATCACTTACGAAGGCAACAAAACAAAAATCGTGTTGGTCGATTGCGGCGTGAAACACAATATTATCCGTTGCTTGCAAAAGCGTGGCGTTACTATCATCCGTGTACCATGGGATTATGATTTCGGCACGCTGGACTACGACGGGTTGTTTATTTCGAACGGCCCGGGTAATCCCGATTTTTGTGATGCCACGGTAGCGCATATTCGCCAGGCATTGAACAGGCATAAACCTATTTTCGGAATCTGCATGGGCAACCAGCTGCTTTCGAAAGCCGGTGGCGCCAAGACCTATAAGATGAAATACGGCCACCGTAGCCACAACCAACCGGTGCGCATGGTGGGCACCAATCGTTGCTTTGTAACCTCACAGAACCACGGGTTCGCAGTTGACACAGCCACGCTGGGCAACGACT
This sequence comes from Bacteroidales bacterium, assembly GCA_031551625.1. Lineage (GTDB taxonomy): Bacteria > Bacteroidota > Bacteroidia > Bacteroidales > UBA932 > JAVBNJ01. The sequence goes on from JAVBNJ010000096.1 coordinate 756, forward strand.
GGGAGCCGTTGTTCGTGAACATGAACGACGAAACCAATGAAGGTATCCGACACAAAACGAAACCGTTTTTCTCGGCGCAATTCCACCCCGAAGCTACAAGCGGCCCCACAGATACCGAGTTTTTGTTCGATGAGTTTATCGGGATGATTTAACTGCTAAAAGAATTACACTCTGCGATCTTTGCGCCTCCTTAGCGAACTTGCCGGTTAACAATATTTTTATAAGATAATAGAAATGATTTCGGAAGCCATACGCAAAAACATCACAGCCGTTTTCCAACCGCGCTTCTTCACCTTAGTCAAACAGCGGAAGAGCTATACACGCGATGCTTTCAAAGCCGATTTGGTAGCTGGTATCGTGGTAGGAATTGTAGCTATTCCGTTGGGAATTGCGTTCAGTAGTGCAGCCGGGCTATCGCCCGAAAAGGGATTGATTACTTGTATAATTGCGGCATTGGTGGTAGCTCTGCTTGGTGGTAGCCACATTCAGATTGCCGGCCCCACAGGCGCATTCATCATTATTATTGAAACCATTGTAGCGCAATATGGCTTCACAGGGCTCGTCATTGCTACGATTATAGCGGGTGTGATTCTTGCACTGATTGGTGTGTTGAAGTTGGGAACGTTTGTAAAATTTATTCCATACCCAATAACAGTAGGCCTTATAAGCGGTATTGCCGTAACTATTTTCACCTCGCAGATAAAAGATTTTTTGGGTATCAATGTAGCGAAGATGCCGATTGGCTTTGTAGACAAATGGACATTTTTTTTTCACAATACCGAATTAATTAATTGGTGGGCTCCGGCACTCGGGTTATTAACTGTTTTTATAGTTATATTATTTCCCCGCATCACCAAACGGATTCCGGTATACCTCGTAGCAATCATTGCTATCACAGGCGTACATTTAGTCCTAAATTATTTTTTCGGCATCCAGGTGGAAACTATTGGCAGCAAATTTCCCGAGCTGGCAGGCGGTGCGCCGCTTCCCTCGCCCGAAACACCTTCGATAACCGTCGATACCGTGCGCCAATTGATTCAACCGGCCTTTACCATTGCCATGCTGTCGGCCATACAGGCCACACTTTCGGCTGTAGTCGCCGATGGGGTTACCGGGAAACGGCACCATCCGAATACAGAATTTATTGCACAAGGCGCCGCCAATATTATCACCCCGTTGTTCGGCGGTATTCCATCGACAGGCGCTATTGCCCGCACCATGGCCAATGTCAACAATGGTGGCAAAACCCCCGTGGCTGCCATCATACATTCACTATTCCTATTACTAGTGTTAGTATTCATGATGCCGCTGGCCATACACATACCTCTGCCGTGTTTGGCAGGCATCGTCATCATGGCAGCCTACAACATGAGCGAGTGGCGCTCGTTCAAAGCCTTGCTCAGCAACCCGCGCGCCGATGTGGCGGTGATGCTTGCCACATTCTTCCTCACGCTATTGTTCGATTTGAATATTGCCATCGAAATCGGCCTGCTGATGGCGGTAATCCTGTTCTTCAAACGTGTTACCGACACTTCGGGCATTTCCATTATCCGCAACGAAATTCATAATACAGAGCGCGAAGAAGAAATAACCACCGAGGTACTCAATATCCCGCGCCACACAGAGGTGTATGAAATAGACGGGCCTTTCTTTTTCGGCATGGCTAATAAATTTGACGAGATCGACAGCCAAACTGCCAAACCGCCGAAGGTTCGCATTATCCGCATGCGCAAAGTTCCATTCATTGATTCGACAGGGCTACACAATTTACGCAACCTATGGAAACGCTCGCAAAAAGAAAAAATCCAACTTATCCTTTCGGGTGTCAATAATGAAGTACGTCAAACACTCGAAAAATCGGGGTTTGCCAGCGAACTGGGTTCTGAATTTATTTGCAGCAATATCAACGAAGCTGTTGAAAAAGCAATCCATATTGTTAGTTAGTTTTAACACTATTTTAAGACCCTGATTATAATAGATTTAACATGTTTTTAATTACTATTATGCGTTTATACGATATTTTTTAATATATTTTTTTGTATCTTTGTGGCTGCAATGTAAAGCCTACTATTTTATGCTTAAACACTATGCAATAATTATTGCGTTATTTATTTTAGGTAATCCCATATTATCATCAGCTCAAGGGAGTTCAGATGCCCATAATCCTATACGCTTTGCGATGCCTATTCTGGTAGTGGCACCCGACGCACGATCCGGGGGATTAGGTGATATCGGTGTAGCCACAAGCCCCACTGCTGCCGCACAAAACTGGAATGCGGCCAAGTATGCTTTTATCGAATCAAAAGCGGGTGCCGGACTTTCGTATATTCCCTGGCTGCGTAATATTGGTGCCAGTTACATCAATCTCCTTTACCTGACGGGTTACTACAAGTTCGATGATAAAAATTCCATCGGCGCAGCGCTCCGCTACTTCTCGGTGGGAAGCCTTGATTTTATAGGCATCAACCAAGAGTACCTTCAAACATCAAATCCTAATGAATGGGCTATTGACGCTTCCTATACCCGTTTGTTGAGCGATTATGTATCAATGTCGCTCACGGCCCGTTACATGCGTTCCGATTTAGCCGGAGGCTATTACGACGGTCATCATGTAACAACCAAAGCGGCCGGCGCTTTTGCTGTTGACCTTGGCGTATACTGGAACAAACCTATCTTTATAGGCGACAAAACAGGTACCATTGCAATCGGTGGCGCTATTTCCAATATTGGAACCAAAATGTCATACGCTCCTAATACGGATCTGGATAAATCCTATTTTCTCCCCACCACTTTACGTGTTGGTGCGGAATGGAAAACAAACCTCAATTTTTACCACGACATTGCTGTGAATTTTGAATTAAGCAAATACCTTGTACCCACACCGCCGGTGCGCGATTCATCGGGCGCGGTGATTGCAGGTAAAGATGATAATGTAGGCGTATTCCAAGGCATGATACAATCATTCTATGATGCACCGGATGGTTTCAAGGAAGAAATGGAAGAAATTATGTTTGGTGCAGGCGTTGAATATACTTATGCCCGCCAGTTTATGGCCCGCATCGGTTACTACTACGACTATAAAAGTGTCAACCGTAAATACTTTACATTGGGTGCCGGTGTACGCTACCAAATGTTTACACTTGATCTCGCTTACTTGATTCCTACAGCACATGGGTTCTCGAATCCACTGGCTAACACTATCCGAATAACACTATCCATCGACTTTGGCAATGTACCGCGCTCACGCCAACAAACGCTGGTGCCCAAAGATAAACCGGGATTCTTTAATTATTAACAATGATTCGAATTGGGAATGGATTCGATGTACACCGCATAGCAGAAGGCCGCGACCTTTGGCTGGGTGGTGTTAAAATCCCCCATAATAAGGGTTGTGTGGCACACTCTGATGGCGATGTATTGATTCACGCTATTTGCGATGCTTTGCTGGGAGCAGCTAACCTGCAGGACATCGGCGTACACTTTCCCGATACGGATGATACCTACAAAAATATTGACAGCAAAATACTATTGGCTCGCACGTTGGAGTTGTTGCGTAACAAGGGCTACGAAGTAGGTAATATCGACACTGTGGTATGCTTGGAAAAACCGAAGATCAAAGATTATATTCCGGCTATGCAGGAAACGCTTGCACACGTAATGAACATTACCACTTCACAAATTTCAATAAAAGCTACCACTTGCGAAAAATTAGGCTACGTGGGTCGTGAAGAAGGTGTCACAGCCTATGCCGTAACCTTATTAATGCCTAAAGATTAGCGCGGCAAGTAGCATAAAGAAAAGCTGTTTACAACAAAGCCTTGTATTCATAATCTTACTATGCTACAATTTTCCGGTAAGCATGAGAATAACAGCTAACCTCATCTGGAAAGGCGGACAATTCACCACGTAGAAGTAAAAAATTGGTACAAACTATTCAAATTAGGCTACAAAAAAGATCAAATAGCCAGTACCCTTCTTTGTTTTATAACCTCATTGGCTATTGATCACCTGTGATTTTATAGGTTTCGTTTGCCAATTTTTCGGCAGGACTTATCTCTATAAAAGTGGCTCCCTCCGTAGGGCCGAAGTTACCCGCCAGCACTGCAATCATATCGCATGGTTCAAAGCAATTTTCTTTAAGCAACGAGG
>JAVBNJ010000150.1:0-25401 GCA_031551625.1 Bacteroidales bacterium
GAGCCTACTTCCGTTTACACAGATAAAACAAAGATAATACAAATACCAAACACATCGACAATACTACACAAAAAAATAGCCTGAATTTTGAACATTAGAGAGTATCGTCTATTTTTTAGCCTGAATTTTGAACATTACTCCCTTTTTTTCAATCATTGCTGCTTGCCTTGCGATAAGCTGCAGCAAAGGCAACAACGATCCGGCACCGGCAAACGTAACGGACTATTCCAATCAAAATAACTGGTTGCAACTTCCCACCGTGGTGGATAAAAGCGTAGATATTTTTTATATATACCCCACTGCTTACTATGTTGCCGAGCCGCTCTACGCGGACATCAATGACCAAGGTATGAGAGAGGCTGCAAAAGGTCATATACAAAGCCAGGCTACGACTTTTGAAACGGTAGGCAACATTTATGCACCCGTGTGGCGGCAAACCGGGCTGGCAAGTTTGGATTTTTCTGAAGAAAAACTAAGGCGTGTCAACGATTCTATTCCTTGTTACGATATACTGGCTGCTTTCGACTATTTCATTCAACATTACAACAACGGACGTCCTTATATTATAGCGGCGCACTCGCAAGGTACGGTGCAAGCAGCGAATATTCTTTCTAAATATCTCAATAAAGAGGAAAATAAGGAAGTGTATAAGCGTATGATTGCCTGCTATGCATTGGGCTATTCTTTCACTGCCCAATATTATGCGGAAAACACGCATGTGAAATATGCCACAGGCCCCACCGATCTGGGGGTAGTGATTTCTTATAACACGGAAATGCCCGGCATGACGGGGAAAACGCCAGTGCTGCTGGATGGCGCTATTGCTATCAATCCCGTGAATTGGAAAACGGATAACACCATGGCTCCTGCGTCCGAAAATCTGCCGTCGCGCTTGCAAAACGACGATGGGACTTTTAGGGATGTGGCGAATTATGCCGATGCCAAGGTTAATCCTGCCCGTGGTGTGGTAGAGTGTTCTACGGTTGATGCCGATGAAAATTCATTGGGCGGACCTTTTCCTCGCGGTTGTTATCATGGCGGCGACTATGCGTTCTATTACTACAGCCTGCGCAAGAATGCGCAAGATCGTATCGACGCCTATTTCAAGAAATAATTAAACTATAAACAAGCCCCGAAATTTTTTCGGGGCTTGTTTGATCCTACAGCATTGCTACAATATCCTTCTCAATGGCTTCGGGTGTTTTGACGGGTGCAAAGCGTTTAATTTTTTGCCCGTCGCGCGAAACTAAAAACTTAGTAAAATTCCATTTTATACGTGAGCCGAAGAACCCACCGGTCTTGCGTTTCAGGAATTTGTAAAGCGGAATGGCGTCGGGGCCGTTCACATTTATTTTCTTCATCAATGGGAATGTGACACCGAAATTGATTTCGCAGAACGAGGCTATTTCTTCGTCGCTGCCCGGTTCCTGGTGCATGAATTGGTCGCACGGAAACCCGAGAATGACTAATCCGCGGTCTTTGTATTTTTCGTACAATGCTTCGAGTCCTTTGTACTGCGGGGTAAAGCCACAGCGGCTGGCGGTGTTTACGATCAGTAATACATTGTCGCGGAATTGCGCCATCGGCACATCCTGTCCTTTGTTGTTCGTAACTGTAAAATCGTAGATAAATTTTTCCATGGAATTTGTTTTTTGGTTTTTGCAAAGGTACGCTATATTTTATTGGGGAACTAATTTTTTGGGATTTAAGAAGGATAACAAAAATAAGAAACTGCGAAATTCTTGTGAAATTTCGCAGTTTCCGTAGGTTGTGAATTATTTTAATGATCGTATTATTCTTGTAATATTACGGTTAGGTGGAGTTGTTTAATCTTTCGTCCATGTAGCGGTTAATACGGTACAGAAGTTATAATAGCCCATATAGGTTGTTGTTCCAATCTTTGTGGCGGCATATCCGTATCCGGTACCACCTTTATCCACTACATTTTCCCACGTAATGGAAAGCTGTCCGGTTTTACTCTTGGCTATCACCGCACTGCAATTGATCAGTAGCTCCTCATTCTTGCCGAGATAAGCCCTCCTGGAAGATGTGAAATAACTATCGAACTCGGCGCTTAGCCCATCGACTTTTTGCCAAGGAATGGTAATTGTTTTTACGGCGGCATTCAATGCAAAATGCCCATTCAATGTTTTTGGTATGCCCATTAGATCTGTCACTGTGATAGTATCCGCACTTACTTGCGCGATGGTGATGGTATAATCCTCCACTTTTGCACCGGAGAGCGATATCGTTTCGTTGGACACCGTCCAGGTGCCGACCAGTTCACTGATGTCGACCGAAAAATTATCGATTACATTTAATGTCAGAGTATCCATTTTTGCGCCCATCGTCTTTCCTACTGCAATACCCATATTGTTTGATACAATCGGAATTTTGAAAATACGATTCCCGTCGATGATCGTATTTTTAACAGGTACAAACTTGAACGCGATGGTATCCGATTGCGAAAACGCAGGCAGCGCTTTGCTGGTTAGCACATTGTTATCCATGTCTAATAGCGTGTAACTGGCCGAAGAAGGATCTTCTACGGTTGGGGTTATTACATCGATGGTAACTGAACCTCCATCTTTTACGGCCGCGCTGGCGTTCACAAACATTTTCACGGTAATGGTGTCGCCTTCGCCTACGGTGCCTACTGTGGAGGGATAAGTTACATAATACCCGATAGCAGGGTCTATGGACGTGTATTTGGGATCCTGGTAGCAAGAGCTGAAACAAGCACCGATCGTAAGTAGCCAAATAATAGAATGTAATTTTTTCATATTCGTAATTTTGTTAAAGCATGACTATTCTCCCCAACCCGGGTTTTGTTGTCCTTCCAGATTGGGATTCACCTGGAACTCCCTGGCCGGGATGGCCCATACGAATTGGTAGTTGTCGGGTTGTTTTATCAGTTCATTGGCAGAAATGCCCCGTATCACCGTATTGATGTTCTGTACACCTCCCACCAATCGGTTTACGGGGAGGTTCCAGCGCTTCAGGTCATACAAACGGGTTCCTTCGCCCATCATTTCGCGTGTTCGTTCATCTTGAATGGCATTCCATAAATCGCTGCCGGAAATGCTACCCAATCCTGACAATCCGCGGTGTTTACGCAATGTATCCAAAGCCGCCAGCGCCTGTGTTTCGCCACGGCTGCCGTGGAAGGCCGCCTCGGCCTTAATGAGGTACATTTCCCCCAGACGGAATAATCTGCTGCTGTGCTTGTAGTTGGTGGTAGTACTGATAAACAGCGAACTGTCGCCCGGGAATTTGTTCAATAATTGAAGGTTTGCCGATACGTTATTCAGGAAGCACGATTTTGTGGCAAAATAAACCGGTTTGCGCCAGTCGGTGTTGGTATACAGATCGACCGTCCATTTTTCGGGAATATAGTCGGGCGTATATCTTCCCGTAGCGCTGTTATAGCCTAGGTAAAGTCCAAAATCCGTACTGGAAAGTTCTTTAGGATCCTTTTCGCTATATGCCTGGAACAGGGCTTCCCTGTCTTGACTGTCGGTACTCCGGTGCCACATTTTCCGCAATTGTTCCTGGTTAGTTACCAAGCCGTATTTTGTATCATTAATAATCAGATCGGCTTTAGCCGCTGCCTCGTCGAAGAGACCCATGCTCAGGTACACTTGGGCTTCCAGCGCAGTAATACAATCTATGGTGAGGTATTTTGCCGAAGGGCTTCCGGTTGTCTTTAAATAATTTTTTGCGGCTGCAATGTCGTCCAGTATCAGTTGGTACGTTTGTGCCAGGGTGGCACGCGATGGTTTGGCTTCCACATCATACCTGGTTACCAGCGGCAACCCCAATTCCGATTCCGGATCTACCGCATTGTAAAGTACATAATAGGGTTTGGCATAAAGTTTTACTAAATAATGATAGTAATAGGCCCGCAGGAAATAGGCTTCGCCCACATAGTTGTTAATAGTTGCTTCGTCGCTCGAACCGGCTACCACCGGAATCTGCTGTACATTGTCCAGAAAGAAATTGATATTTTTTATGGTACCAAAAACCCCCGACCAAATGCCGTTGAACGTACCATCGCTGGGAGTGAATGTCCACATATAGAGGTCGCCATTTCTGTTCCCATAACTGATGGAGGCATTAAACAAGTCGGCCTGTAAATCGGTCGCATAGATATAATTGCCCGAAATGTGGTTGCGAAGGGATATGTAAAATCCGTTGTGCCAAGCAGTTGCATCGTTTGTTGAATGAAAAGCAGTTCCTTGCGAAATGCTGGTAACCGGAAATTTGTCCAAGTCACAACTTGTTGCCAATCCCACTAAAATTACCGCAATAAATAGAAGTATTTTCTTCATGATTTTTCTTCAATATATAGTTACTAAAATATGATTTCGGCCCCAATGGAAAATTGGCGCGTATTGGGGTAAGTGCCGATAGAACGGTTTGCGTCCACTTCCGGGTCCGTACCGGTATACTTGGTCAGGGTAAAGAGGTTCCGTGCAGATGCATATATCTTGGTACTTTTCAGGATACCTGTTTTTTTCATCCACGTAGCCGGCAAGGAATAGGAAACCGATAAATTCTTCAGGCGCAGGAACGAGGCGTCTTCCAGGTAGAACGTGTCATATTGACGGTATTGGTCGCTTCCTACACGCGGATATTTGGTTACATCGCCGGGGTTTCGCCAGTAATCCAGTACATCTACCACCTGGTTAACGGTAGCGCCGTATTGATTCGGATTATTATTGAAGAGGCCGTCGTTATTCAACATATATTTTTTCCAAACCCATGCAAAATCGGCTTGGAAGGCTATTCTTTTCCAGGAGGCATTCAAACTGAAACCGCCGTTACAAGGAGGAACCCTGAGGTGACCGGTATTCTGTAATAAAGCATCGGTGCTGGTATATTTTTTGGTTGTTTCCGCCTTAGTGGTTTTGGTAAAATCTTCACCGGGCAGGTACCACATCTGGGCGCCGTCGGCAGGATCCACCCCTGCATATAAGGGAATATAGTACGACACGGGTTGTCCGACCACATAGGTAATACCTGTAAGGACATTGGTCCAGGATTCACGCCCCTGGAAAAGTTCCAGTGTCGTATTGGCATTATAGCCGAAGGTCGCCGCGAAATTCAGGTATACATCTTTTGTCCGGAAAATGTCCCAATCAACGGTTATATCAACGCCCCGGTTTCTTATTTTACCTACGTTCCCCATTACCTCCGAGAATCCGGTGGTAGAAGGGTACGGAATAGCCATCAGCATGTTGTTGGTGATCCTGTTGTAGAATTCCACTTCCACACGTAGTTTTTCCCATAATTCGGCCTTTACCCCAATGGATGTCAGGGTTTGTTTCTCCCAGGATAATTCGGAGTTACCGGCCGTTGATACCGCCCATGCTGTGCCGCCGTTATAATTGGTGGCATAGGGGCTCACCAACGCCTGGCTGTCGTAATTGCCGATTTCGGAATTCCCCGAAGAGCCAATGCTGAAGCGGAGATTCAGGGCGCTTAGCCAGCGTACATCTTTTAAAAAAGCTTCCTGTTTTGCATCCCACATTACCCCTCCTGAATAAAACATGGCCGAGCGGTTGTCTTTCCCGAAACGGGACGACTGGTCGTTCCGCACCGAAAAGTCTAGAAAAAGCTTGTTTCTATATTCGTAGTCCAACCTTCCGAAGAACGAAAGATAGGCATATTCGCTGCTTGTGCTTTGTACTACGGGCGTTTCCGTGCCGTTCTGCAGAAGCATCAACTGGTCATACAATTGACCTTTTGCAGAAGCCATGAAATACTCGCTCCAATAGCTGATTCCTTCTTGCCCTGCCAATGCCGTGAATGCATGGTCCTCTTTGATCTTGAATTTATACTCCAATGTATTGGTAATAGATGACCGAAGGCTACGAGAAAAGGATTCGCTGACCGATCCTTTTCCAATTCCGGTGGCGGCATCAATCCGCCAGGGGTAAGACGGCAATTCTTTCTGTCCCGACCGGCCATCCTGCACATCCAAACCGCCTTGTGATTTGATGATAAGTCCGGCAAGAGGCTTTATTTCCACATAGCCTGTGCCGATACCCTGGGCATAGGTCGATTTGGGGTTATGCTTGGCCTGTACTATTGGGTTCCATATATTCTGCCCGTCAATGTAGTCTTTTTCGCTACCATCGGGGTTGTAAGGCGTGTAGTAAGGCAACAGCATGTAAAATATACCTCCGGAAGTATTACTATCACCCATACTTTGGGTGGTGTGTGTGATATCATAGGATCCGGAAATGTTCACGCCAACCCGCAACCAGTCTTTTACGCGCGAGTCCACATTTGTGCGCAGGTTGTAGCGTTGGTAATTAGAGCCCGGCGCTACACCGTCCTGGTTAAAATAGCCACCCGATATGTAATAGGTGGTTTTTCCCCCACCACCGCGGATAGCTATATCGGCGCTGTAAGTAGGAGCGTTCTTTTGGTAAAAATAATCGCCCCATTTCGTATCGTTCGGGTAAGTTGTCAATAAATTATTCATTTGGGTTTGCGTATACACATTGGTAGCCACCAAATAATCACTGATCTGCTTGGTGTTCATTAACTGGTCGTAGAAATGGGTGCTGGCTAATGATGAAACGCCGTACTGGCCTCGAACGGTAACCGTGGCGTCCTGTCCGACCTGCCCTTTTTTCGTGGTGTAATAAATAACCCCGTTGGCGGCGCGTGCCCCATAGATAGAAGTGGACGACGCATCTTTCATCACGGTGATACTTTCAATATCGTTCGGATTTAAGGCCGTGATTGATCCTGCCTCTACCGGAGTGCCGTCTAAAATATAAAGAGGGGAGCCACCGGCCGAAAAGGAGGCTTGTCCATGCAAGCGTATGCTGGATGAAGCAGAAGGTTCTCCCGAGGAGGTTAGTACCTGCAATCCGGCAACTTTTCCCTGCAAGGCATCTACCACATTGGCGGTTGGGCGATTTTCTATTGTTTCGCTTTTGATACGCGATACGGAGCCTACGGTGGAGCCCAATTTTTTGCCGCTACCGTAGCCAAGAATCACCACGTCGCTTAATGCTACGATACTTGATTCCATTGCCGCATTCACGGTTGTTCGACCATTCACAGCTTCCGTGATGGTATTCATACCTGTATAAGAAAACTCCAGCGTGGCATTAGCCGGTGCCGTGATTGTATACCGTCCGTTGACATCGGTTAAGGTGGCTATTTTAGTTCCCTTTACAAGGACGGAGACTCCCGGAAGTGCCTGTCCGTCGGAGGTGTCGGTGAGCAATCCGGTTATTTGTATGTTTTGGCTCCATAGTGAGCCTGCAAATAGTAAACATACAAATAAGAATAAGATTTTTTTCATAAATTTATGTAATTAGTGACTTAAAGACTGAATGTGCTATGTTTAATTAGCTTGTGAAATTTGAATAAAATAATCCATTGCTGAAGTACCGGTTGGTTTGGTGTTTGTTCCATTCATTAGGCATCATCAAAAAAGGTTGTTCAAAAAGTAATTTTCTTTATTAAAACTAACCACGCATACAGTACAAAGCCAGAAGAAATAATTTGTTTTGCAGTGATTTTTATAATCACTGCAAAACATGGTATGCTATTTAAACTTTTTGAACAACCTGATTGTTGATTACTACTAAATTCCGCTTAGGGGTTATCTGTTTTCTTAACCCACTTAGTTCCTATAGCATATAGGAAGTAGCCTAAACAGTTGGTGGTACCGGTCGTTACTGGTAAAACGGTATAGGAAGCCGTATAACTAACCCCATTATAAATCTTGGTATAGCCGGGATTAGCCGCTTTCAGCTCAATGGTAGGTTTCCCATCTATAGTTTGAATAGCTACAGGTGTCGAACTTTGTCCCATATTGCCGCAGGGCGGTTCCGCAATCATAGGTGCAAGATATGTATCTACAGTCGAATTCCATGACGTGGTTAATTTTTGAGTGCCTATCGTCATTTCTTTATTTTCGTTTACTGTCGCAATAACTTCATCTTTTCCGGTTGTTTGTATCCCTACAATTTTCACGGTACGAGAGTTTACTTTCGTAATTGTGACCGTATGTGTGAAGGTTCCTTGTGTGTAATTGGGCGTCATAGAACTGGGAGATCCTTGAACCAATACTTCAAATTCTACATTCCAGTCGCCTAAATAATCGTCGACCATACTTGGACACTCTACAATGGTAATAGCTTTCTGAGGGCTTTGTATGCCTTCTCCCGCAGCATTTACACCGGCTACCGTATAAACACCGGTTATTGTAGCATCGTAGCTCGCAGCACTGGCGCCGGCAATGGCTGTTCCGTTGTTGTACCATTGGTAGGAAACGGCATTATTTATTGGGGCAATGGATAGTAGTATGGTTTCGTCAGGGCATGTGTTTATGCTAACGCCGGTAATACTTCCTGCAGCATCTGGCAAGGGGCAGGCTGTAATGGTAATCCGTTTTTCCGTACTGGGAGTTCCTTCTCCGGCATCATTTACGCCGGCTACTGTATAGGCTCCGGTTTTGCTTGCGGCATATACAGGTTCGGTAGTCGTTGCTGCCGCTTCTCCATTACAGTACCATTTATAGGATGTAGCTGTGTTAATCGGCGTAGTGCTGAGTTCTACTGTGGCGGTGTATGGGCAGTTATTACTTGTATTTCCGGTAATTTTAGCAGCGGTAGGCGGTGGCTGTACCGGCAAACCTTCTTGGGTTACTGTCACATTTTTACTTTCATTCGTAGTCTTGGAAGTAATTTTCAGAATGGTAGAGCGTGAGTTTGTCATCAGGTTGTTAGCTGCTGTAACCGTAACGGTGGTAATTCCGCTTCCTTTCGACGGTTCGATAACTATCCAATTGGCATCGGCGGGTTTGCTGATCGACCACTCGGTAGGGGCGGTAACTGTGAACACATAGGTATTCTGAACTTGCGCCGGAATAGTTATACTGGAGGGATCTGCCGATAGTTTTACCGTTTCGCCTTCGTGGCTGCAAGCGGCCAGTAGTGTGGCGAAACAAAGCAGGAGGGTATATATGTAATTTTGTTTCATAGAGTAATTCTTTTTAATAGTGCTGTTTCATTCATGTTTTACTTATTGCTTCCGGAAAACAGGCGGACAAAACTGAGGCGAACCTTGATACCTGCCGCTAAGGGAGCTACTTTATCGCTTGTTGTCAGAAGACTGCTGTAGTTAAACCCTTCCGGGTAGCTTTGTGCATTGGGGTTATAGGATAATAATTCGCTGTTGGTTTGTTCTTTTTTGATGTTATTAACTCCATAGTCCAGGTAGGCGCCCGTATAAAGTTGCAACGCTTCGCTTATGCGCCATTTGGCGCCGACTTCCAGTGAGAGCATAATAGCTACACCCAATTCTATATCGGTGTTTTGGTCAACACTATAATTTCCGAATCCTTTCATTGGAAGGTCGTCGTAGTAGGTTATATTCGTTTCGGGAAAATAGCCGTTGGTGCTCAGGCTGCCTGTTGTATGGCAGGTAGCGCTGAGTGGAAGTCCGAACTTGCCGCCGGCTGCCGCATAGATGCCTATTTTTTCTGCTACCGGCAGTTGAAATTGCACCATAACAGGAATCGTAAGCATCATAGTCGAGATTGATTCTTTATAGTCGCTGTAAGCATACGAAAAATCAAATAGGGTTCCCTCTTTAGAGATGGCTTGTTGCCTGCTGCTGTACCCATCCATGGTGGTTCCCGAGTTGTAAAGAGCGATATTTATACCGGTTCCTATTCCCCAGTGTTGGGTGAAGAAAAACTGATACCCAACGCCGGCTTCCCCTCCGAATCCGGCGCTAAACTTTCCGGATGAAGGCTTGTAGTTGAGTGAAGACAACCCACCGCCGGCATTAACGGAAAATTCGTGGGCGTGTTGAGCAGCTAGCGGAATGCTTAAACTGAGTATAAGTATAAGTATTGAAATGCGATGTTTCATTGTAAATAATTTTTATTTTTTATAAATACATTCTCTTGCTATATCCTTCCTTATTTCTTTTTACGAAAAATAAGGAAGGATTATATAGCAATGGTTATTTCACAAGTAGTTTAGTTGTTTGTTTTGTACCTTTAGGCTCTGCTACTTGTAAGATGTACATACCCGGCGTAAACTCATTGATACGTACGCTGGTTTCCGGATTATTTACCGGAATGCCGCCTTTTACCAATCCGCCATTCACATTGTAAATGTTGATCACTGCGCCCTTGTCCGTGTTCGACTGTTTAACGATTACCTGATCGGACGGAGAGGCCGGGTTCGGATATACGGTTAATTGCGCGTTCGACGCTTGGTGGGCATATCCGCACAAACGGAAGCTCTGTTCTTGATTACTGGTCATTTTGCAATCGTAGGTAGCATTATCGTCTGCAAGTATATAAGGTTTCGTGGCGCCGGGAATAAGCACGCCATTCTTGTACCATTGGAACGACACGAACACATGACCCCCATTGGTTGCCGGATTGCAATTTACCGTGGGAACATCATCCCATTCAAATGTTAAGATGTCTTCTTTTGGTAATGCTACTTCCACGGAGATTATGTTACTTGTAGCAACGGCTGTGCGGCCATTGACAAGTACACGGTAATTGCCGGCATCGTCCGGGCGGGCATTCGTAATGGTGTAATTGGCATCATTGGCCCCATTTACATTTTGCCAACTGCCATAGTGTTGTTTTTGCCATTGGTAGCGGATCTCGAGGCCGCTCCCCAGTGCAGACAATGTGTACGAATCGTTTTTGCATACAATGCCTCCTTCGGGTTGTTGGGTAATAACACTCGGATATGGATTAACCGTTAATATGCTATTCGCAGTAGTCACTACATATTTATCCGACAATTTAGTGGTGGAGGTAGTTACAATGGTATAAGTACCTGCGAGAGAAGCCGTGTTTGCCTCACAAGAATAGGCTACATCGGCCACATCGGCATACGTATCGGTGTCGAACAATTGTCCGGCAAAAGTTGCTGTAAATGTTGGTATGGCATCGTTTTCGATCATTTGCATATTGTCTGCAGTGATGGTTATGGGTGATTTCACAAATGCACATTGGTCGGGCGATTTCACCGATTCGAAGAACGGATTTCCTTCATAGGTAGCGACGATCTTGTAGCAAGGAGTGGTGCCGATAGTTGTGTTGGCGTCATAGTAATAGGTATCAATCAAATCATCGACCAGCAAATTACCGTCTTTAAAGAGCTTGTATTTTGTAGCAGCGGAGGCAGCTTGTTTCGAAACACTCTGTACAGCAGATACGCCGTTATCCGCTGTTTTTCCGGTAAAGGCTTGCGTTGATTCCGCTTCCGCATTTGCATGCATTACAGGAGCCGATTGTGTCGGCGCGCTACCGGTGCCGATAAAGATATCGTCCACCATAAATATAAACGCATCGTTCGATATGCAATTTATGGCTATATATCGAGCTTCTGCTGGAATGGAGTAGGTATATTTTGTCCATACTGTCGGAGCTTCGGTATAGTCGCCGGTTGTTACCTTATTGGTAAAATCAACCTTCTCTTTACTTGTAGTGGAGTAATACACATTAAAACGCTCTTTCCCATAGTCGGCTGTTAACGATTTTGCCCAGAACGAGAAGGTGAACGACGAGCCGTAAGTTACCAGCGGGCTTATCATCCAGTCGTTATTTGCAGCTCCGTTAGATGCAAAGCACGCAAAATATTTGCTGCCGCTATGAGGGGCATATATACTGGCTGATATAGCCGGTGTGGTGGCAGACGGATTAAATATCATAAATGCTTTCGGATCTGTTGCACCGGGATAGGTTGCATTGGATGCCATATAGGTTGGCTTTCCATCCACATCAATATAGCTCCAATAGTTGGGCATGCGCGAGTTAATTTCAAAATCGCCATGGTCTTCAGCGCCATCGAATACATCTGTGGTGATCGGATCAATTTGTCCATCGCCCCATATCAGTTTCACCTTTTGGGCATTGTCGTCATAGCTTGCTTTGAAGTTGGCCGGATACGAACCTCCTTGGGTGACGGTAATAGTATGAGGAACACCTCCCGGATACACGGTTATTTTTCCGGTACGCATTTGGGGTTTCGTATTGTCCTGGCACGTGAATGTCAGGGAGCCGGCACCGCCGGTAATTACCCCGTCCGGGCTGCTGAGCGTAATCCACGGGTCGGCAGTGGCCCACCAGCTGGCTCCGTTTGTTGTAAAGGATATGGTGCCTGTCGAAGCATCGACATCTTTACGTTCAAAAGTGCTTGCAGAAGTTAACTGGGCGGTGGTTTGCCTTAATGTGGCTACGATGTTCATAGAAAGGCTTATGTTACTGCTTGATGTTAATGAAGTAGTGGGTGCCCATTGACCATCGGTATCAAGGAAAACATACGCCGTACAATTACTAGCGCCTTGCGTTTCTTTCGATGAGGCAATAGCAGCCCTTGAGGCGGTAGAGGCGGTTGAATACGGCGGGAATCCACTTACCGATATGAAGAAACTACTGTCAACCCCTACCGGTGTCGGCAGTGTAATGGTTGTGTAATTCCCATCTACAATGCTTGCATTGGGCAGAGGGACAGATGTTATTTTTGTTCCCGGTTTGCCCTTGTTGTCCGAATAGACATTTAGGGTCAGATTTACCGTATTGTATTTAGTTATAAACAACGAAATTTTTGATAATTCGCCCGGCGCACTTCCTTTAAAATATTCGGCTACTTCGGACCAGTCAGGACTTGAACCGGTATAATAAAGTTGTTTACCAGCGGAATTATTACCGGAAATTACCCATTTCCCAGGGTCTCCGTACGGAATATTCCAAATATCGGCGGTGCCGCCTACTTTTACGTAGTCGGGAATTGTTAAGTCTTTTGTCCCGGCGGAGTTGGTTGCTTTAAATGTTACACTGTAGGAATTCATTCCGGCCGGATAATTGGCGATTATAGCCGCATCGGTAGATGTAGTAGGATTGGCACCTGGCAATGCCCACTCGAATGATTTCGGATAGTAAAG
The DNA here is from genome assembly GCA_031551625.1 of Bacteroidales bacterium. GTDB lineage: Bacteria > Bacteroidota > Bacteroidia > Bacteroidales > UBA932 > JAVBNJ01. The sequence continues at coordinate 12,952 of JAVBNJ010000150.1, forward strand.
CGTAGTGTCCTGAAGCTGTATTGTTCCACCGGACAAAGGTAAGAACTGTCCTTGCTGAGGATAGGTTGTATATCTGTTTTTTGATTTGGAGTAAAACTGCGTATTTGGGATACGTGCTTTTATCGCTACACCGTTTTCTACGCTTTTAGTATTGGAACCAAGGTTATTCGTAATCTGCAACGAAGGCGTGTAAGAACCAGCTTGCATATAGGTGGCATAAATATTTTGTACCGGACTGTTCGGCATAGTACTGCCCGGCAGTGCCCATTTCCATACTACAGGGGTGCCCTCAGAGTGGTCCATAAAATATACCGACTCTCCTTCGAAGGTCGTGATTTTGTTGCCCGGAATAAATACTTTAATGCCATCTAAATAGGTATTCTCACCATACGTTCCTTTGTACTGCCATGCAAAACGGATTGTTTTGCCCACATATTCGGTTAATGGAATACGCTGTTTTCTCCAGGCCGCAGGCCGTGAAGCGTCGTTAGTTGTACCGGTCGTCCATTTTTGAGTCCATGTTCCGCCATCTACCGAAATATACAAATTTGTATAACCTCCCGATAAAGACGGACCTACATAATGAATGGAAAAATCAATAACAGTCGCCGGATCACTGATCGTTACTTCAGGTGATTTCAGCCAGGTGTCCACTTCCTTTTTTTCATCATACATCACGCGCAGCGATTGTCGGCTTGGGCCGGGTTCTACCTTATTAAATGGAGTGACGTCCGTACTTTCGTCGAGAATGGTTACTAATCGCCATTGATTCATACTTACCCCCGGCTTTTCGATACTCCACGTGGTTGGAATGGATTTGTTGTCGAACCCTTCGAACAGCAGGTACTCTCCGGCATTGCTTATTTGAAAATCCGCCACGGGAGCACTAACCGTCATCTTGTTGGTAAGCCGGATATTAGGGCGGCTATTGCCTCGTGTGCCGGAAGTGGAGGCTGTCACAGAAGCAGAGGAAGATACCTGCCATGTACGCGCATGAGCATTAACGGTCGATACATAGCAATTCGGCTGGCGACTGCCATTCGAAGCATATTCCACTTCGGATATTACCAGCAACGAGCTATCTTTATCGTACGTAAATTTATTATTTCCCACATTAAATGGGAATTCCTGATAGCCGGTGGTATTAACAAAGCTAGAATAGCTTGCCACCAATTTGGCGTTTGCCGATACGTTTATATAATTTTTATAAGTAGCATCGTCGTACAGATTCTCTACTGAAGCGGGCACATGTTTAAGATATATTTTTACACTCCTTGTATTTGATGCAGCAGTTAATGCATTATTACATTTCCAATCAAGTTTTGTAAGATCGCCATTTACCCAATCCAGTTCTTCTTTGTGGTACAGTGCGGCGGTGTATAATTTACCATAGCCTGTGTTTGCTCCCAGCGGGAGGGCTGCGACAAAATCTCCGGTTTTAATCTCTTTTACCGCAATCTCTTTTAAAATAACTACCACACAATTTGCTTTTTCAATAAATTTTTCGTCGGCAGTGCCTTTATTGATCGTCAGTTTTACCGAATAGCTCCCCGGCGTGTTATAGCTGATAGGAGGCGGTGTTTTCCCAGAATAGCTGGAAGGCGTCCCACCCGGAAATTCCCAGTTACTGGTGGTGGCGCCGCTCGAAATATTTATAAATGAAACCGGCTCGGCTGCCCAAACAGTGTCTTTTTCCATGCTGAATTCAGGCGTTACTTTTCCCTGTACATAAAGCCCTTCAATAACTTCTTCTCCTGTATTGTCAGGATCCAAGAACGGTTTCATCCACAGGGTTTGGTCAGCCATCTGATCCCAGTGATACCAAAGCTTACCGTAAATATTGGTTCCAAGCGGATTGTTGCAAGAAGAACTACCGCCCGAAAGCGTTCCGATTACCCGTTTATTTTGATCGAACAATGGAGATCCTGAAGAGCCCCCTTGTACTACTCCGTGTCCGTTTTGCGTAGCAACGTATTTTACATACCAGCCTGAATTCAGGGCGGTATTACCATAATTAGTGAAAGCCTGCCCTCCTACAGAAGTCGCAGGATCGGTAAAAGTAGATATTTTTTTTACGTCGCCGGCCGGATGATGTATCCCTACGCCACTGGTAGCCGGAGTATTACGTCGATCCCAGCCATTGTAATATACATGCCAGTCGGTCGGAATCGGATTTTTTAATCTCAATAAAAGCCCATCCGATCCGGCATTAAGAGGTATAGATACTAGACGCGTTGCTCCAGTCATTGTTTTATAAGCCGCAATCGGAGAGTTCCGTTCGCAGGCTACGCTTTCCCAGTGGAAATAAAATACCCATTGGTTGATATCAGCATCTGTCGCCGCTACTGTTCCGGTATTGCTGCAGTGGAAGGCCATCAAGAAAAGGGGATCCGTATTGCGGGATGTATTATTTACTAAAGTTCCCGTGCAAATGTAATAGCCGGTACCTATTTTTTGTAGGGTTGCAGCGATGCCTCTTTTTTCGTCCTGCCAGTTGGCGCCTTCGGAGCAGTTGATATTAACCATACAAGGACCTGAGGCGTTGTTATCGCCGGGGGCCGACATAGTGCGAAGGTCGGTGTCGTAAAACTCGCGAGAGATGTGAATAAATGCTTCGTTGTAGGCATAAGCAATCCCTGATATGGAAATAATGGGAGATGCTGGAGTATAGCTGCTTGTGTATGCTGGTTGTCCTGTGCCGGCCTCTGTTGCGCCTGCCACTTTTATTGCTTCAGTGGCGGGTGCCACATATTCCAATGTTAGCTCGTCGCCGGCTACTAATTCCGTGGCGAACTCTTTATAACCCACCGGATTGTTGGCACTGGTATAAGCGCCTATGATCTGTTTTTTATTTGCACTGTAGATAAATAGCTTAGATCCCGTAGGAAGCTTGAAATTACTGTAAGTCAACGATAATGCAATCGCGTCGGGCACATTAATTGTCAATTGCCAAATCAAGTCACCTGATTCCAATTTAATCCATTCTCCGGAATTTTCCGGGGTATAATTTACTGGAAGAACTACCGCTACGCGCGGCGGAGTGACGGAACCGTTAAGTTGTGCCGCAAAATCCTCCTCATAGAGTTTCTTCTTTTCAGGTTTCGTTAAAGTGCTTTTCCGAAGGGTTGATTTTAAAATCATTCCTTCACTCTTACTTTTGAAAGAAGGAGGCGTTCCCCCCACACTCGGTTGAGCTTGCGCTATGGCCCATGCGAAGCATAGCAGCAATGTCAACAGTACTTGGTTAAGTTTTCTCATAAAAATTAGATTGATTAGTAATATTGTTAAATTAATTTTAGAATTTTATTTTTAAATAGTTACATTGTATCACCAGTTGCTAAGAAGCCCCAAATTATTCACAAAGCAACGGGTTTGTGTTTATTTTCGGTTCTTTGAAACAAAGATAATTTGTAGAGATTCTTTTTCAATAAATAAATTATAAAACAGGGGTATATAAAAGGTAACAAAATATATCTATTATACTAATTTACAGCAGTATAAACATACATGTTGGTTTTTGGAAATAATTATTATAAATTTGCAGAAAATATTATTAAAGCCAATGACCTTTTATCATTTGTATATTCTATTTCGTAAAAAAACACGCTATTGCAAGGCGTCATTTTCTACGATGATACTGATAACATGTTCAACCATTGCTTTTTCCCAACCGTTGCAATTGTTCGATTCGTTATCTAAAAAAATCGAAAAAATAAGTTCTTCGGAACACCACAAATCCCGGATGTTACTGGATACGCTCTATCAAATAGCTGATTCATACCCTGATAAAGTTTCGCTAAGGAGAGAATGTATATACCGCGAAACCGTTTTAAACCATACCCAGGGTTATTTCGACTCTACGCTGACACGTCGTATTAATAACGAACTCCGGCAAATTGATTCCGAACAAGAACCTTACAGCTATGCTTTAATATTGTACTCACAAGCGTTGAACCTGTTCACGATGGGTAGTTACGACGAAGCATTTACAAGCTCGTTAAAGGCCATGAAGTACTTTAAACAGCTAAATGATAGTTTGTTTACAGCCAAAACATTAAATGTATTGGGGCGTATTTGTAATAATATTAAGAGTTATAAGATGGCGGAAGATTATTACATGGAGGCCTTAAAGTTTTGTAACCCATCATGTCCGGATTATAATCAAATACGTTCTAATATGTATATTATATGGGCCTCTACCGATCGGCTCAAAGAAGCCGGAGACTCTTTACTGGCGTTTGTCCCTATCCTCGAGAAGGAAAGTAAATTTGGCTTATTAATCAATTATATGAATATAGCCGTGTTTTATTCTATCAGCAAAAATAAAGAGCAGGCGTATCACTACTATATGTTGGCAAAAGATTTGAACTCGCAAATTGACAATGACCGTACATCTATTTTGCTACATTTGAATATAGGCACTTACATAGAGAAAGAAAACTTACAAGAAGCGTATAAGAATATTAAACAGGCAGATAGCCTTGCAAAGAAAACAAATAACCCTGACTTAATGGCCCTTACATTATATTCTTTATCAAATATCTATGATAAATATAATAAAATAGACAGTGCTTATTTTTACTTGAAAGAATACCAGGAGATTAAGAAAAAAATACAAGACAACGCCAAATCTATGGATGCCTACAAAGCCTACATTTCCATATTCTTGGAGGATTTACAAAAAGAATTGATTATTAACGAGCAAGAGGTCATGTTAAAAAATAGGAGGTTGGTAGTAACCATTGCCCTGTCGGTGGGGATTATATTGCTCATTACTTCATGGGTCATTATCCTGTACCAGCAAAAACGGCATGGCTGGCAACAAACGCTGCTTAAAGATATTGAAAACAAAGAGCTGGAAGAACGCCTGTACAATAAACAATTAATGGAAGAGTTGCAAACGGAGCGGATAGAAGCACAGAAAAGAGAGATTATTTCCTACACGTTACTTTTATCGAATAAAGACCACATATTACAGCAAATTGCCGATGAGGCGAAATTTTTACCTGTGCGGCGTAAAGAAGTGAAAGCGATTCATGAAATCATCAAAAGTAACCTTAATACCGATCGCTTTTGGGAAGACTTCATGTTGCATTTCGAAAAAGTACACCCCGATTTTTTTAAGAAACTAACAGAAATAAGTAAAGATTTAACAAAAAACGATATTCAACTATGCGCTTATTTCCGGATAGGGATGTCGACCAAACAAATTGCTCAGATGCTCAATGTTTCGCCGGATTCTATAAAAATGCACCGGTACAGAATACGAAAAAAACTAAGTATTCCTGAAAATGAAAATTTTGATACGTTTATGCAAAATATATAACTGTATGCTTTGACTGCTGCGGAGGTACGATTCTTTTTCGTACCTTTGTCATCTATGGTTTGTAACCTGCAAATAGAAAATCTCACCAAAAGTTTCGGTGTGCTCACGCTGTTCGAAAATATCAATTTTTCGATAGGCGAGGGGCAGCGCGTGGGGCTTATTGCCAAAAACGGTACGGGTAAAACAACGCTGCTTAATATCATTGCCGGGAAAGAGGACTATGAGACCGGTAGCGTAACCTTCCGCAAAGGTGTTGCAATGGCCTACTTGCCGCAAGACCCCGTGTATCCGGGCGATTTGACAGTGTTGCAAGCTTGTTTCCACTCCCCTAACGAAACAGTACAGGCCATTGCGCGTTATGAAAAAGCGTTGGCCGACGATGACCACGACGCTCTGGCCACTGCAATGTCGCACATGGACCGCCTGAAAGCGTGGGACTATGAGCAGCGGGCCAAGCAAATCCTTTCGCAATTAAAAATAACCGATTTTGATCAAAAATTGAGCACCCTTTCCGGCGGCCAGTTGAAGCGGATAGCCTTGGCCGATGCCCTGATTTCGGAACCCGGCTTGCTCATCCTCGACGAGCCGACCAACCATTTGGATCTGGAAATTGTGGAATGGCTCGAGGACTACCTGCGCCGCTCGAAACTGAGTTTGCTGATGGTCACACACGACCGCTATTTCCTCGACCGTGTGTGTTCCGATATTCTGGAAATTGACCGGAAGACCATGTACCACTATCGTGGCAACTATTCGTACTACCTCGAAAAACGGCAGGAGCGTGTAGAGATGCACAATGCCGAGCTGGAGCGTGCCAACAACTTGTTCCGCCGCGAGCTCGACTGGATGCGCCGCATGCCGCAAGCCCGCGCCACCAAGGCAAAATCGCGTATCGACGATTTTTACAAGTTGGAAGAAAAAGTAAAAGAACATATCGATACATCGACTGTGAAGCTCCAGGTAAAAGCATCGTACATCGGCACCAAAATTTTTGAAGCAAAGCATATTTATAAAAGCTTTGGCGAGAAGAAAATCCTGGAAGATTTTAATTACACCTTTTCGCGGTACGAAAAAATGGGAGTGGTGGGTAACAATGGCACCGGCAAGTCCACATTTATTAAAATGCTGGTGGGCGAACAGAAGCCCGACCGCGGCCATTTCAGTATCGGTGAAACCGTGAACTTCGGGTATTATGGACAGGATGGACTGGCGTTTAAAGACGATGCAAAAGTAATTGACATTGTGCAGGATATTGCCGAAGAAATAGATTTGGGAGGCGGTCGCAAAATGGGCGCTTCGCAGTTCCTGCAACATTTTTTGTTCTCGCCCGAAAAGCAGCGCGACTATGTGGCCAAACTCAGCGGCGGCGAGCGGCGACGATTATACCTGTGTACGGTACTTATCAAAAATCCGAATTTCCTCGTATTGGATGAGCCGACCAACGATCTCGATATTATTACGTTAAACATTCTGGAAGAATACTTGCGGGCGTTTCAGGGTTGCGTGATTGTCGTGTCGCACGACCGTTATTTTATGGATAAAGTGGTCGATCACCTGCTGGTATTCCGCGGCAATGCCGATGTGAAAGACTACCCCGGTAACTATTCCGACTACCGCGATTGGAAAGAAGCACAAGACCGGATTGCCAATAAGCAGTTGGCAGTAAGTAATGCGCAGTCGGCGACTGGCAGCGCCGGTGCCAATCGCGTCATTGCGAGGAACGAAACAATTTCTAATGACGGCGAAGTAAATGTTCCCGTTGTAAAAAAGAAACTCTCCTACAAAGAACAACGCGAACTGGAAGCACTGGAGTCCGAAATTGCTACGCTCGAAACGGAGAAAAAAGAACTTGAAATAGCGCTATCTACAGGCACTCTTAATCACGAGGAATTAATGACTAAATCTAAACGAATAGTAGAGGTTGATGAATTTATTGAGCAGAAAATCAATAGACTTATTGAACTTGATATAAACTAATTCTTTAAATAAATTATTCTATGGCTGCAAAAAATGTATTGACATTGGTGGGCGGAATCAGCAGTACGTCGATCAATAAACGGCTGTATCACGAAGTGGTGAAACATAACAACACCGGCCTTTTGTTCGAATTGTTCGACATTGCCACACTTCCGTTCTTTTCGCAAGACCTTGAGCAAACGCTGCCCGACGAGGTAAAGCGCCTGAAAGAATTGGTGCGCCGTGCCGATGCGGTGTTGATTGTTACGCCCGAATACAACCGCTCCATTCCCGGCGTGCTGAAGAATGCGCTGGATTGGGGCTCTCGCCCGTTCAGCGACAATTGTTGGAGCGGAAAACCCGCCGCCATTATGGGCGCTTCGATTGGCGGCACCGGTACGCTGGCGGCGCAGCAACACCTGCGTGGCGTTTGTTCTTCGCTAAACCTGCACGTGATGAGCCAGCCCGAATTTTACTTTAACGCCACCGCCAACATGACGGAAGCCGGATTGGTGGAAAAATCGGTTGCTTTTACACAGAAATTTCTGGCCGCATTCGAGGCTTGGATTGGAAAAGTGGGGAAATGAAAACGGATACAAAGATGATCCGAATCTCCAAATAGATTCTGCTTGCCAGTTGTTAAGAATCCCAAGTTTGTAAGTCGGAACAGTTTTACTCGTCTAACCCCGGTCGCACAAAAGCGCGGGCTGCCGGAAATTTTTCTTCCACAGCCCGTCGCAGGCGCTGTAAACCGGCCAGCATGTGTAGCAATAGGTCTTCATCCTCTCCGAATTTTTGCAGCACGTAACTCCAAGCGCCGATACTGCGATCAATGGCAATAAGCGCCACTTTGGCGGTACCCAATGAGTCGAGCGGGTCTATTTCCCAATCCTTTTCATCTTCCAGCGCTTTATGGGCGCGCTGCAGTTTAATGAATATAAAATGCCGGTACCATTGAACGATTTCCAAACAGTCTTTCAATCGCTCATCTTCCATGCGTAATTCCACCCCAAGCGGCTCTTTTTGGTCGAGCGCTTCGAGCCATGCTTGTACCTGCTTGTCATACGCTTTTCCTTGCAGCACACAGGGATTGTTGCGGGCTATGCGGTCTTTTTCTTTTTCGCGCTGTTCGTCCTCTTCGGTAATTTCCATAGTACTCAAATCAATACCGCGCTCTTCAATCATTTCCCGGAGCATTTCGACTGAAGCCGCAAAGACCATGCCCATTTCATCCCAAAATTCTTGGAAGTTGATATCGGACGCTGTTTGAGGCTGCATCTGGAAATTAGTGCAACGCTCTGTAAATGCACAACGCTCACACCAGCGATCGCACCAATTGTAAATGCCCGAAATCATTCGTGGGTCATCTACAGTGGCTTTCATTTTTTGGATGTATTCTTGAATGTCCATAACTAGTATGCAAATATACAATGAAAATTCTATCTTCGTACAGCAGGGGCAATTTTCTTAGAGAAACCGTATCAAAATTTAACCATGGCGCATAATCTAACAAAGCGAATAAAAGGAATTTTGCGGTGGTTGTCTTGATGTCCCGCATTGCGGGGGCATTTTTTAAAGGAATTGCTATATTTGTTTTATTTTTACTATAACAATGACCGGCGAAAAATCATCGAACGTATTGCTATGGTTGGTGGCCATCGGTTATTTCATGCAAACGCTGGACACCACCATTGTCAATACTGCCCTACCCAGCATGGCGGCTAGCCTGCACGAGAGCCCGTTGAAAATGCAAGCCGTGGTAGTTTCCTATACGTTGGTAATGGCGGTTATGATTCTTGTCAGCGGTTGGCTGGCCGATAAGTTCGGCACGCGGAAGGTCTATTTAGTATCGTTGTTTTTATTTACAGTAGGTTCCTTTTTCTGTGCCGTTTCTACCACGCTAACGGAGCTGGTTCTTTCGCGCGTGCTGCAAGGGTTGGGCGGTGCCATGCTGCAACCGGTGGGCCGTCTGGCGGTGTTGCGCGCTTTTCCGCACGAACGATTCCTGAAAGCCATTAGTTTTGTGACGGTGCCTGCATTGATAGGGCCGATGCTGGGGCCGACATTGGGCGGCTGGCTCTCGCAAACATTCTCGTGGCACTGGATTTTCCTGATTAACATTCCGGTTGGGATTGCCGGATTCATCCTTTCATTTTTTTATATGCGCGATTACCGGCCGGCGAAAACCGGCGCTTTCGACATCGTGGGATTTCTACTTATCGCATTGGGCATGGCCATCGTGTCGTATGCGTTAGATGGAATGGTAGAATTGGGGCTGCGCCGTGCTACGGCCATTCTGTTTACCGTTGTCGGGATGATATTTCTTGTCTGCTACTGGCTTTATGCCTCGCGCAAAAAAGAAACACTGTTCCCATTGGAGCTATTCAAAGTACAGACTTTCCGGGTGGGTATTTTGGGTAATTTTTTCTCCCGCCTGGGAAGTAATGGCGCGCCTTTCCTGTTACCACTCTTTTTCCAGGTGGGATTGGGCTATTCGCCGTTGAAATCGGGACTTATGATGTTGCCCTCGGCCTTATCGAGTATCCTGATGAAAAAAATGGGAGTCGATCTGATAAACCGGATTGGCTACCGGGCTACATTGGTGGGTAATACCATCGTGTTGGGAGTAATGCTCGCATCCTTTGCATTGCTTTCGGACACGACACCATTATGGGTATTATTCATCCAGTTGTTTTTGTTTGGCGGCATCAACTCCCTACAGTTTTCGGCTATGAACAGTATTACGCTGAAAGACTTGAGTTACACACAGGCTAGCAGCGGCAACAGTTTTCTGTCGATGATCATGATTTTTTCGATGAGCCTTGGTGTGGCGCTGGCCGCCGCGTTACTGGCCATGTTCAACGATATGACAACCACTCGGCACCTGACGAATTCTTTAACCGGATTTCATTGGGCATTTTTGTGCATTGGGGTTATTTCGGTAATTACAGCCATCATTTTTGCACAATTGCCGAAGCACGATAAGAATGAGTACGATGAAAAACAAGAGGCGCTTACAAAATAAATTGATAAAAATTTTTACAGATTGATTAATTTTCAAGCCTGCGATGATTAATGCCAAAAGATTTAAAAAACCTATCTTTGGAATAATTTGTATAAAAAATACAATCGTCATGAAACATTTCTATTTTCTCACAAAATATAGTCTGCTGCTGCTGGCTTGCTTTGCCGTAAGCCACCACGTGAGCGGCCAGCCAAAAGATACGCTGCCGCCTTCGCGTAGCGATATCGAAAACCACCGGGCTACCACCTGCGTAATTGCCGATATTCACGGCATAGCATTGAAAATCGGCGGTTTTGTACAAGCCGATTTTATATACGACTTTCGCGGAATGGGCAACCGCAGCGCTTTCCAACCATCTACTATTGTCGTACCCACGTCCGACGATGCCGCTATGAATTTCAGCATCCGCCAGTCGCGGTTGGATTTTATGGCCAACGGGCGGGTAAAGTATTTTGGTGATTTCACCGCTTTGCTGGAGTTTGATCTTTATGGCCCCAACGGCACCTCGAACCTGCGCTTGCGCCATGCATGGATAAGCTTGGGGCATTGGGGGTTCGGGCAATACTGGAGCAACTTTATGGACAGCGATATATGGCCGAATATTGTGGACGGCTGGGGCCCCAATGCGTACCTCTGGAAACGGCAGCCGCAGTTGCGATATACACAACCGATAGGTTTGCAGCACCAGCTGTCGGTGTCGGCAGAGCTGCCCGGTTCGGATATCACGCTGCCGGCCGATTCGGCCTGGGCTGTACGCAACCTTATTCCCGATTTTACGGCGGCCTACAAATTCACGTGGGACAATAGCAACAGCTATCTCCGGTTGGGTGGCCTGCTACACCCGGTAACCTACCGCACCACTACCGATAATTTAGTAACTATTATGGGCGGTGCATTCAGCCTGTCGGGCAACATTCGCACCGTAGGCCGCGATGCGTTGAAATTCCAGGCATCGTATGGCACCGGCTATGCGCGTTACAACGAAGATATTGGCGGCGAAGGCTACGACGCTTTTCCCGACCCTGCCGACAACTATCGCTTGCGCACATTGCCGCAACGCTACTTGAGTATTTTCTACGACCGCTGGTGGAGCAACCATTGGAGCTCCTCGATAGGTTGGGGAAACATCTGGATTGATCATAACGGGGATTCACCAGCCACTGCTATTGCACAAACCAATTACGGGCTGGTCAACCTGCTATGGTATCCGAATACGTATTTCAAAACAGGTATCGAATTGCTCTACGGTAACCGCATTAACCGCAACGGCGACCGCGGCGATAATGTCCGCATACAGTTTACAGCATTTGTGAAATTGTAAATATCATAAAAGATGTACGTAATTCGTGAGAATTTTTATGCTGCAACACATTCGACAATAGTTTGACTGTTTGCTTCAAGTCTTCATATTGTTCCAGTTTCAGTTGATCTTTTACGGCGTAGCCTTTTACCAAATAATCTTTCAATATGCGGTTAGCCCAAATACGAAATTGGGTACCGCGTTTGGAATTTACCCTGTACCCAACCGATATTATCATATCAAGATTATAATAGGCAATTTTACGTAAAACTCTACGGCCGCCTTCTGTTTGAACTTGTGCAATTTTTGCACAAGTTGCCTTTTCCTCCAACTCTGCAGTCTTGTATATGTTTCTTATATGGCGTAAAATAGAGGTTCTATCTGTATTAAAAAGCTCCGCCATTTGAAATTGGTCCAACCAAATCGTTTCCTGTTCCAAACGAACATCAATGCTTGTGCTTCTGTCAGGGACTTGGTAAATCATTATTTCGCCGTGCGAGGGGTGGTTGTTCATAAGGAATAGTAGTTTTGTAATTAAAGAAATGCAAAAGTAGAAAGAATTATTATTTTTCCACTTCTACTTCCTTCTCGCCTTTCCCGTATTCCATGTAATAAATCTTAATCAGCAGCAGGAATCCGGAAAGCAGCAGCGGGCCGAAAATAATACCCCAGAAACCGAACAGCGGAATTCCCAATATAACACCAAAAATAATAATGAGTGTGTGCGTATTGGCCATTTTTTTCATTAGCACCATGCGGCACACGTTGTCGGCATTGGTGATGATGAGTGCGCCGTATAAAATTAACACAATGCCTTGCCAGATATTATTGTTTACCAATAAG
>JAVBNJ010000124.1:0-37687 GCA_031551625.1 Bacteroidales bacterium
GAGCCTACTTCCGTTTACACAGATAAAACAAAGATAATACAAATACCAAACACATCGACAATACTACACAAAAAAATAGCCTGAATTTTGAACATTAGAGAGTATCGTCTATTTTTTAGCCTGAATTTTGAACATTACTCCAAAATAAAAAAGGCTCACTTTTTCGTAAAGATATAAACATGTAACGAATTTGTTGACTTCTACAGCTATGACGATACAAAAATTAGAAATTATTTTTGCTTGTGAAAATAAATCTTACAATTACGCTATTTTTTTAATATCTGCCACAAAGGCGTCGATATCCGCTTCGGTAGTGTCGAACGAGCACATCCAGCGGACCTCGTTGCGAGCTTCGTTCCAATCGTAGAACACATATTTCTGTTGCAATGCATCAATAAGCGGGCGGGGGAGGATCGCAAAAATAGCGTTCACTTCTACCTTTTGTGTAATTTGTATTTGCGGAATAGCACTAATCTTGTCGAACAGCAATCGTGCCATCGCATTAGCTTGCGAAGCAATGCGCAAGTATAAATCATTACTCACAAACGCCTCGAGTTGCGCCGACATAAAACGCATTTTTGAATACAGTTGAGCCGATTGTTTGCGTTTGTACAAAAAATCTTTTGCTAATTCGGGATGCAACAACACCACTGCTTCGCCAATCATCAAGCCATTTTTGGTGCCGCCGAACGACACCGCATCTACATCCACATCGGTAGTAAATGCATGGAAGGGTAGCTTCAAAGCCGCGGCAGCATTGGCTAACCGTGCGCCATCTACATGTAAGTACATATTATGTGCATGCGCCAAATCGGCTAACGCCTTCATTTCTTGCGGGGTGTAAAGCGTTCCGTATTCGGTCGATTGCGAAATGGAAATAACCCGTGGTTGTGCATGATGCTGGAATCCGAACCCATGCAGATGCTGCTGTACCAGCTCCGGCGTTAGTTTTCCGTCGGGTGTAGGCACAGTGAGCAGTTTGGCACCCGTAAAGCGTTCCGGCGCCGCGCATTCATCCACATTTATGTGAGCCGTGTCTGCACATATTACCGCATGGTGCGGTTGCATGAGTGCTTGCAAGCATAGCACATTAGCGCCCGTACCGTTGAACACAGGAAACACCTCGGCTTGTATGCCGAACAACTCTTTGAATTTCTTTTCGAGCCGTTGGGTAGTGGCGTCGTCACCATAGGCCACGTCGTGCGCTTCATTAGCTGCTGCAATAGCTTTCAATATTTCCGGATGAATACCTGAGTGGTTGTCGCTTCCAAAACTTTTCATAGTAACAGATTTTGTTCTCACAAATTACGTAGATCGTTTCCTACATTAAATAAACCCCTCAAGAGGTTGGATCTCTTGAAGGGTTTTAAATCTGCGTAATCTACGGGAAAATTTAATTCGTGTGCAGTTTAGTGTTCGAATCGTATACCCACACATCTTCGGGGCACCAGTCGGCTTTCAGGATTTTATACATTTCGTTGTAAGCCGTGTGTACATCGGCATACGAAGCAGCCGAAATACACGAAAAGCCGTTTTTAAATTTCATCAGATGAGCCGTGTATCCTTTGCTGTTCAATAAATTCAACATACGGTCGGCATTAGAGGGAACTTTGAAGCAACCTACCACTACATGGTAGCGTTGACCTTGGGCAGCCTGTTCTTTTTGCGCAGTTTCATCGGCCATACGTTGTTCCAATTCATGTTGTTGGGCTTCCATCTGGCGCACCATTTCGGCTTGGTCAAGACTATCCTGGCGAGCTTTTTCAACAGCTTCTTTCTTGGCCAATTCCGCTTTCGAAGGCTTGCCAAGGAAAGTACTGTTGAACCAATCGCAACTTGTCATAGTCAGCATCATAGCTACCGGCAATGCGATGTAAAGAATCTTTTTCATAAGTTATCCGTGTTTAAAGTTGTCAAAATAATTTTCAAATATACGCTTTTTTATGAAAACAAGAAAATTTGTGAAAAATTTGCTAACTTCACGCATTGAAAATAATGGGTACTTCTGTCGAAAAACTACGACAGTTCGTCGATTCAGGAAAAAGAAAGTAAGTATGAAAATTTTTGGGGTACTAACCGCACTTCTATTGCCGTTCGGCGGTTTTGCGCAGGATACGCTGACATTGCTGTTTGCCGGCGATGTGATGCAGCACCAAACACAATTGAATGCTGCGCGCACAGGCGACACCTACAACTACGACGACTATTTCAGCATAGTTAAAAAATATATTGAACCGGTCGATATCGCTGTGGCGAATCTTGAAGTAACATTGGCCGGCAAGCCATACAGTGGTTATCCACAATTCTGTGCCCCCGACGAATTGGCTGTTGCATTGCAGGAAGCCGGATTCGACGTGTTGCTCACGGCCAATAACCATAGCTGCGACAAAGGAAAGCGTGGCGTGGAGCGGACAGTAAAATTCCTTGATTCGCTGGATATTTACCACACCGGAACATTCCTTACGCAAACGGAACGCAGCCGTACCTATCCGCTGATGCTGGAGCACAACAATTTTAAAGTAGCCATGTTGAACTACACTTATGGCACCAATGAAATCCCAACGCCGGCGCCGACAGTGGTCAACCGTATTGATACGGTGCAGATAGCCGCCGATATTGCAACGGCAAAAGACTTGCAATCCGATGTGATTGTTGCCAACATGCACTGGGGAGAGGAGTACAAGCTGCAACCGAATAAAGAACAAAAAATGCTGGCCGACTTTCTAGTTCGTAAGGATGTACCGCTCATCATCGGTTCACACCCGCACGTGTTGCAACGCATGGAACGCCGCTATGATACTACACGTTATTTCGAGGGACGAAGCAATCCTACAACTAAAAATATAGTTGTTTATTCATTAGGCAATTTTATTTCGAACATGAGCGCCAAAAATACCGATGGTGGCGTAATGGTGTATGTGCGCCTTGTAAAACAGGAGAACAAAGTGGTAATTGATGAATGTGGATACCGCCTCGTGTGGGTCTACAAACCGGTGGTTGATGGGCAACGCCGTTACTTCCTGTTACCGGTCGCCGAATTCGAAAATCAGCAAGACTATTTTGAAACGCCGGCAGAGTACACCAGGATGATGGAATTTACTAAAAACATGCGTGCCTTGTTCGCCGCAGAAAATATAGGATTTGTAGAATACAAATGATTTAATTCTCCCATGAAGAACACAAAAGAAACATAGCTTGTGAATATAAAACTTTGTGCCTTTGTGGGAAACAAAAAAGTATGAGTGAAAAAATTATAATTGTAGAAGGGATTGATCCGGTAGAGTTGTACGGCGTGAACAATGCACTGTTCGACCGCCTTACAGGACGCTTTCCGAAACTGAAAATTGTAGCACGCGGCGACGAAATAAAAGTGTTTGGCGCCGACAAAGAAATTGACGAATTCGAAGATAAATTATTGCAGGTGGTTGACACGCACGCACGCAAAGGCCGCTTAACCATTGACGATGTCGAACGCTTGTTCTCGGATGAACCGATGGAGCGCGTGGACGAAACGCCTTCCGACGTGATTGTGTATGGCACCGATGGCCGTGTGGTGCGTGCCCGCACAGCTAATCAGAAAAAACTGGTAGCACTCTATGATAAAAACGATTTGCTGTTTGCCACTGGCCCTGCGGGCTCTGGTAAGACCTACACAGCTATTGCATTAGCAGTGCGTGCACTGAAAAATAAAGAAGTCAAACGTATTATCCTCACGCGCCCTGCGGTGGAAGCGGGCGAGCGCCTCGGCTTCCTGCCCGGCGATATGAAAGAAAAACTGGATCCTTATTTACAGCCTTTGTACGATGCGTTGCACGACATGCTGCCGGCTAAAAAACTCGAAAAATATATGGAAGAAGGCACTGTACAAATTGCACCACTGGCCTACATGCGTGGCCGCACGCTCGACAATGCGTTTGTGATTCTTGACGAGGCGCAAAACACCACCACCGGCCAGTTAAAAATGTTTCTTACACGCATGGGCAACAATGCCAAATTTATTGTTACCGGCGATGTCACACAAGTCGATCTTCCACGTCGTGCCGACTCGGGATTGGCGCGTGTAATGCAATGGCTGCATACAGTAAAAGGCATCGGCTTTGTGGCATTCGACCAGCGCGATATTATCCGTCACCCATTGGTAAAATATATTGTAAAATCATTTGAGAAAAATGAAACGGAATAATCGGTACGCTTGCCGCAATTTTTAAATCTTGAAACTTTTAAATCTTTAAATACAAATGAAAGCAATAATTGCAACTAATTTTCAATTTGCCAAACAAACTGCTAAATACGTCGGCAAAGTGCGCGACGTGTACACCATTGACAACAACTATCTGGTGATGATTGCAACCGACCGTATATCGGCGTTCGACGTGGTGTTGCCCAAAGGTATTCCCTACAAAGGACAAGTGTTGAACCAGATTGCGGCTAAGTTTCTGGCGGCAACCGAAGACATTGTTCCCAACTGGCGCATCGCCTCGCCCGACCCGGTGGTTACCGTAGGCCACCGCTGCGAACCATTTGCTGTGGAAATGATTGTACGTGGCTACCTCTGTGGCAGTGCATGGCGCGCCTACCAAAAAGGTGCACGCGAAATTTGTGGCGTAAAAATCCCCGACGGCATGCGCGAAAACCAAGCATTCGAAAAACCGATTATAACACCCACAACCAAAGCAGAGCAAGGCGAGCATGATGCCGATATTTCGCGCGAAGAAATTCTGGCGCGCGGTATCGTGAGTGCAGCTGATTATGAGCAACTGGAAAAATATACGCTTGCCCTATTTCAACGTGGCTCTGAAATGGCTTCCCAACAAGGATTGCTGCTAGTCGATACGAAATACGAGTTTGGGAAAAAAGACGGCAAAATTTACTTGATTGACGAAATCCATACGCCCGACTCATCGCGCTACTTCTATGCCGAAGGCTACCAACAACGTTTCGACAAAGGCGAACCACAGAAGCAACTCTCAAAGGAATTTGTGCGTGAATGGTTAATGGCAAATGGATTCAGCGGACAAGAAGGGCAACGAGTTCCCGAAATGACCGACGAAATTGTAGCCGACATCACCGACCGCTACATTGAGTTGTACGAAAAAATTACCGGTACACCTTTTGTCCGCGCCCCCTACACCGACGATATTTACGAACGCATTGAAACCAATGTAGCGAACTTTTTGGCGCGGGTGGTGTAAAGCAAATTATGAAGTTACAACCGTTATTTTCTTCTACAGTCGAGTCGCGGTGTCCAAAAAAATTGTATCTTTGTCAGTCAAACAACCTAAGCTAAAACAAAGTCTATTTGGAGGAGTTGTAGAATGAATAGAAAATATATTTCAAAACTAATTTGCTCGGTCATTTTTATTGCCTTAGTGACGTTTGCCTATGCGCAAGTGCCTGTCATTGTAAAATCGACGGAGAGAGCAAAAATAAACGGAAAAATATATTACGTTCATATTGTCAAAAAAGGAGAAACGTTGTATTCGCTGGCGCGGGTATATGAAGTAACTATCGACCAGTTGACACAGGACAACCCCGAATTGGCAAACGGATTGAAAGAAGGACAGTCGCTTAAAATTTTAGCCTCATCGCTGGGTACTGCGCCCGACACCACACCTGTGGTGCATGCGCCGGCTACAGTGGTGCCTGCTGCTACACCGGCAACAAAACCTTCGACAGTAACCTCGGAGGCAAAGAGTGTATCCGAAACAAAAACAACGGTTTCGGATTCCGAGGCCGAGAACCAATCGGTGAAGCGTCCTTTTTATCACGAAGTGAAGCAGGGCGAAACATTGTGGAACATTGCCCGCCGCTACGAGGTAACGGTCGATGACATGCGGCGTTATAATCCGGAAGCATTGGCCACCGACGATTTAATGGTGGGTGTGCTGTTGCGATTGCCGCCGCCATCGTTGGGGACACAAGCCGTAACAAAACCGGCCGCATTAGCGGAAGAATTTCCTTCTGATCATTTTTTGAATCCGCCGACCGATGCATTGGACAAAGATCCTGTATTGCTGTCGCGCCCTATTCAGGCGGCATTGATGCTTCCTTTGCTGGTCTATCCGAAGTCGGCAGACACGGTAGTGGTGAATACAGCTATTACACGCTTGCGGAGCGCCGAAAATTATTATTCATTTTACGAAGGTGCGTTGTTGGCTATTGAGGAATTGAAACGGCAAGGCTTGTCGCTCGACCTATCGGTATACGACACGTACAATGAACAAACTATCAAAGACCTCTTAGCGAAAAATACATTGGCCGGTGAAGATATTGTGATCGGCCCGGTGTATACGGTAAACTTCCGTCCTGTAGCACAATTTGCAAAAGAATACCGGGTGAAAATTGTATCGCCGCTCGACCCGAATACCGAAGTGTTGACACTTGAGAATCCCAATATGTTTCAAGTGAGTCCCCCGTATTATTGCCGCCAAAAAAAATTGATCGACAATTTATTGTCACGTCATCAGTCCAATATTATCATGGTGTACGAAGAAGGTAGCCGCGATTCTATACTCGTAGAGAGTTATAAAAATTTAATAGGCGATCGCATCAAAAATATCACGTTATTACCCTACAAGGTCGCGAAAAATAACACCAGCATACGCGCTTCGTTGACTAATATGATAGTAGCAGGAACAGAGAATTGTGTATTGGTGGCATCAAACAATGAGGCGTTAGTGGCCGATGTAGCTGCGAACCTGTATTTGCTGACATTCCGTCAACGTTATCTGATTACATTGTACGGAACCGAACGTTGGCGCGGTTTTGAAACGGTTGATTTGAAATATTTCCATGCATTAAACCTGCATATTGTGGTACCGTTTTTCATAGATTATGAAAACGAAAATGTGAAAAAATTTGTGGCACGTTTCCAGGATACCTACAAGGCCGACCCGTCGCAGTATGCTTTTCAGGGGTATGATACATTCTACTATTTTCTGCAAGCCATTATGCTTTACGGGAAAGATTTCGAAAAATATCTACCAGAGTACAAACCCAAGTTATTGCAAACAAATTATGTGTTTAAATACAACGAAAGCTACAACAACGGGTTGGTAAATGTTGAATCGTGCTTGTTGAATTATACGCCGGAGTATACGATTGTAAAACGATAGATAATTTCCCACAAAGACACAAAGCGCACAAAGATGACCAGCACGTCATTGCGAGGAACGAAGCAATTTTGTGTTCTTCGTATCTTTGCGGGAACCAACAATACATGAAAATTACTTTGCTCACGATAGGGAAAACAGCAGATGCTTATTTGCTCGAAGGTATGGGCATTTACGAAAAACGCCTGCAGCACTACGTGAGCTATATCCGCAAGGAATTACCCGACGTGAAAAATGCCAAATCGCTATCGACCGGACAACTGAAAGTACAAGAAGGGAAGTTGTTGCTGCAACAGCTTTCCGATACTGACGAGTTAATCCTGCTGGACGAAAACGGAACAGGATATTCATCGGAAAAATTTGCGGAATTTCTACAACGGAAAATGTTGGGTAGTACTAAATCTTTAGTTTTTGCTATTGGTGGTGCCTATGGTTTCTCGGATGAAGTGTACCAAAAGGCCACGAGCAAAATTTCGCTGTCGCAAATGACATTTTCGCATCAAATGGTGCGGCTGATTATTACCGAACAACTATACCGTGCATTCACCATTATCAAAGGCGAACCGTATCATCACAAATAGCTTCTCTATACACGAATGACACAAATTTTTAAATACATATCTGCAACAAAACAATGACCCGTAAACGTTCTACCGGATTTTGTGCTATTGCCTGCTTTTTGCTGGCAGTAGCTCTTTTTGCGTGGTCGTTGACAGATAAATCAGTGAAGCTTGCACATCAAAGATTGGTGCAACAAAGCGAACAACACATACACCGGAAAATACAGGAAGCAAAAGATATCGGCGAGCGACTTTGCCTCGGCTACCAAGTGAATCTGAAGCACACCAATGTGTCGGCATTTTGTTTCAAAAACGGACATTTGCAGGCTTGGACACCTAGCGATGTGGCTATTGATGAACAACAACTGGCTGCTATTGATACGACCGAACAGTTTTTACGTCTGGGACACATGTGGTATGTTACCCGTGCCTATTTGCAAAATGACACAAAGATAGTAACTGCCGTGTTGGTGGAAAAAGTGTATGCCTACGAAAACGATTTCCTGCAACCGAAAGTGAGCGGTTTCCTACATTTGCCAAGCGCTGTTGATATAGTGCCGGTTGGGAAAGTTACGCCTTACACCGTGCATGGTATCGACGAAACTCCTCTATTCACGTTGATTTTCGATGAGTATACCGTCCCTGTTGCTAATTTAATTTTCCGTTGGTTGGCGGCATTGTTGGCGATAATTGCATTGTTTGTTTCCCTACGATTGTCGCCACGTTTAACGCTTCCAGTGATTATACTGTTGATTGTATTGCGTGCCTTTTTATTTTTCAATCAGACTCTTTTTGAAAGTAATTCCGAATTATTTTCATCGGCGCTGTATGCCGATTCAGTGCTGATTCCAACGCTTGCAGCTATACTGCTGCATGTATTATTTCTATTTTTAATTATCCTGGTTTTGTGGCGGCATTTCCGGAAATCTGCTCTTTCGGATACGATGAAAATTGTGCTGAGCATAGTGACACTTGGTGTGGCAGTATTTATGCATTATGCATGGCGTTCGCTGATTTTGAACTCCACTATTCCGCTGGACTTATCACAACTCGACCAGTTAACATCATTTACTTTTGTGGCATACGGTATTTTGGTACTTTTTGTCGCATCGCTATACCTATTGCTCCAAGTATTGCTGAGCAATTATGCCACATGGTTCAAGCGTATAAGTCCACGTGCATGGTTGGCAACATATACGTTGATAATGGCTGTCTATGTGCTTGCTATGATAGAGATATACAATCACCAACGCGAAGATATGCGTGTAAAGGCATGGGCCGACCGGTTGGTAGTAGAACATGACTCGACCGCTGAATTGTTGTTGCAGGGAATTTCCAAAAAGATTGATGCTGATGGACGCTTAAAAGAGTTAATGTTGACACATGCGCATGTAGATTCGTTGCACCGGTATTTGCAACAGCATTATTTCGTGGGCTACATGCAGTACTATGACTTGCAATTGACCGTTTGTCCGCGAGGTGTGAAGTTGCGAATAGACACATTGGAAATAGATTGCCACACTTATTTTTCTAATGCAATTGCGGAGTATGGTACACGCCTGAGCGACTCGTCAGTATTCTATTACTTGGCAAACGACAACGGCCGCAACAGCTATCTCGGTTGGTTGACCTACCGTGATAACAAAACAAACGACTGGGATTTATTTTTGGAAATCGATTCCAAGTTGCGCTCCGGAGGCGAAGGCTATCCCGAATTGTTGGTGGAACGGGGCGTAGGCAACCGCTTGAACATTCCGGCCGACTATTCCTATGCCAAATATGCCGATGGTCGTTTGATTACATCTTTTGGCGATTATCGCTATCCATACGATAACAACAGGTTATTTTACGCCGGTAAACAAATCGAGAATGGTTATACCCATCGTGCATTTGCGCCGGATGCACATCACCTGGTGGTGATAAGCCGCGCTTCACATACATTTTGGAGTTTATTGATTTTATTTTCTTACTTATTTTTTATAATAGCCTGCGGGTTGTTATTACTGCTGTTTATAGCGGGAATGCCGTTGTGGGGAGCTGTTTATAAAAATACTTTCCAGCAAAAGATTACCGTTCTACTAATTCTTTCGTTTGTAATATCAATACTTTGTGTAGGTGCAGCTACCGTGTGGTATAACGTGCGGCAGTTCCGCAGCAATGGCATGGCACAGATGGAAGATAAAATGCAAGCGGTGCTTACCCAATTGGACTACCACTTGAACAGTACGCATGATATTCACCAGTCCCAACTATTCGCGCTGAACAGGGAGCTGATACGATTATCGAACAGCTTGCATATCGACATTAATTTGTACGACACCACCGGACGTTTGTTTGTGTCGTCGCGCATGGAAATTTTCGACAGGCATCTGCAAAGCGGGCGCATCAACCGCGAGGCTTACGAACAATTACACAACAGAGAGTTGTCTGAATTTATACATAAGGAAAAAATAGGGACGCTGGATTTTTATTCGGCATACGCTACGTACTATAATATATATGGCGAAGCCAAAGTGTATGTCAATATCCCCTATTTTTCCAAGCGGATGAAAGATATCCGTGAGGCATCGGCTATTGTTACTACGATGGTTAACGTGTATATTTTGTCGTTGCTTGTAGCGCTATTATTGGGCGCCACACTGGCTAAACGTTTATTACGCCCGCTGGAAATTGTGCGGCGCAACATGCAGCGGCTTGATGTGACGAAGAAAATGGAGCTCATCCGCTACGACGAGAAAGACGAACTGGGCGACCTTATCCGAGCCTACAATCAAATGGTAACAGCGCTTGAAGAGAGTACGCAGAAACTGGCGCAAAGCGAACGCGAGAGCGCCTGGCGCGAAATGGCGCGGCAAATTGCACACGAAATCAAAAATCCGCTAACGCCTATGCGCCTTAGCATCCAGCACCTCGTTCGGTTGAAGAAAGACAATGTGCCCGACTGGCAAATCCGTTTCGACGAACTGGCAAGCGCACTGCTGGAGCAGATAGATACGCTGGCAAAAACCGCTTCGGAATTTTCGACCTTTGCCAAAACAAGTACCGACGAACCCGTGAACGTGTCGTTAAATAACCTGCTGGCCGAATTACGCCCGCTGTTCGATATTCATAAAAACATTACTTTTGAATGGAGCGAATGCGTTGAAAATGCCGTTGTGTATGGGCATTCCGACCAGTTGTCGCGTGTGCTGGTAAACCTGCTAACAAATGCGGTGCAAGCCGTGCAGGACAAACCCGACGGGAAAATACGTATAACACTGTTTACCGAAAAAACAGACTACTGCATAAGCATAGCCGATAATGGGGGCGGTGTAGCAGAAGAGCAGCTATCAAAATTATTTACGCCCAACTTTACCACCAAAAGTAGTGGCACAGGCTTAGGCCTTGCCATCAGCAAAAAAATAGTGGAAGAAGAGGGCGGTCGCATTGTATACACTGCCTCTGAATTGGGCGGTGCGTGCTTTACAGTGTGTTTACCTATTGCATAATCTGAACAGAATACAAAATAAACTATTAATCAACAAAACAATAATATCATTTTTTCTATCTTTGTCATTATTTTAATAACCTACTTTTAATATCAATCATGGATAATTGTCCGATTTTTTACAAATCCCTTTACAACTCCACTGCCAGCAAAATAAAGGTGGAACAGTGGGATGAATCACTTGCTGCATTTGATGAAAAGCAGTACCTGAAAAGTTTTCATTTGCTGATGGATTATGTGGATCCCGAGTTGCGTGCCAGGTATGGGAATACTGATGGTACATCATTCCGTATTCCGCATGGTTCCATTATTGTGAATATTGCCATTGATAAGGAATCTTTCAGCGTATCGGCACCTTTTCTCGAAATAAATCAAAGTACAATAGTGCCGTTATTGAGGCAGGTTTGCTCATTGAATTTTACAGAACTCGACTTGACTCAAATTTACCTGCGCGATAACCGGTTGGATTTTGAATATTCTTGTAAAATTAATGAAACCAATCCGTATAAAATTTATTACATTCTGCGCGAGATATGTGCAACCGGCGACCAATATGACGATGAGTATGTAACCAAGTTTAATGCCAAACGGCTATACGAGCCGATTATTACACCATTCCCTGCCGAGAAGGCGGAGATAGCATACCAGACTATTCTGGCTATTATTAAGCAGTCGCTGGAATACACAACTTATTTCGAATCGAAACGTAACTACACGCAGGCATGGGATTTGATCGACGGAACATTGCGGCAAATTGATTACTATGTTCATCCGCAAGGGCAGTTGAAAAACGACATCGCACAAGCTGTTAAAGATGCTAATGATGAAAAACCATTACCGGGGTTAATAACCGACGTGAAAATATTCCTCGAAGAGTTGCAGACAATGGATAAGACAAAACTTTTGGAAAATTTGTATAGTATAGAAATATTTATTCCAAACAAGCGCCGGTCCTCATTGCAGAACATACAGGAAAATCTTGAAAAATTATACGAGCGTGCTGCTAAAGGCATGGAAGATGGATATCACGCAGCCATTACAACCGATATCCTATTCAACTTTTATAATGTTTATTACCACAACAATGTACAGGAAGACGTTAATCAGCTGTTGGTTGATGCCATGGAAAGATCATCGGGCAAACCGTGGGAAGCAGCAGCTTCTATACTCTTCGGTGCATTGAAAAAGATTATGGATGGCGAGCTGGCAACTCCTAAAAAGGCCGGACTACTCTCCCGTTTATTCGGAAAATAAAAGCATGAAATGAAATACACAACCTTATAATAGAACGAAAGTATGCAAAACGATATAATTTCAAAAGTAGTATTCAAAGTCAACCATTCGAGCGGTTCGGGGACTGGTTTTTACCTAAAAAAACACAATCTGTTTGTTACCAATTTTCATGTGGTGGAAGGCTTTCACGAAGTGGCCATTGAAAATACCGACAAAGAACGCTTCCTTGCCAGAGTCGTATTAATAAATCCTGTAGCTGATTTGGCATTTTTGGTTACAGATGCAGACTTCAGTCATTTGCCCGAATTGGAATTGAGCCTAAGCCAAGAATTGAAAATAGGCGAACGGATTAATGTCGCCGGATTCCCATTTGGTATGCCTTATACGCTTACCGATGGAACGATTTCGTCACCCAAGCAAATAATGAATGGGCGGACATACATTCAAACCGATGCTGCCGTGAACCCCGGTAACAGCGGCGGCCCAATGTTCGACCAATTGAACAAAGTGATTGCTGTAACCGTATCGAAAATCAACGATGCCGATAATATGGGATTCGGTATTCCGGCAAGTATATTGGATGAAATGCTTAAACTGACTGAAACTATTGATCGCAATAAGTTTGCGATTGAATGCAGTTCGTGCCACTCGCTGATTACTGAAAAAACACAATACTGCGCATCCTGCGGCAATAAAATTAACGATAAATTATTTAACAAAAACTCGTTAACCGAACTGGCTGTATTTTGCGAAGAAGCTATTCAGGATTTGGACATCAATCCGGTGCTGGCTCGTGTGGGCAATGAATCGTGGAACTTTCATCGAGGCAGTTCCGAGATCCGTATTTTTGTGTACGACCGTAGCTACTTATTTGCCGCATCGCCCATTAACTTGCTCCCGAAACAGAACCTGGAGCCGCTGTTGCGTTACTTGCTCTCGACCGATGTCAAGCCCTTTGTACTGGGTGTTTACAACAATGAAATTTACATTTCATATCGTGTCCATTTGTCCGATGTGTTCTCGGAAGAAAAACCAACCGTTCGGAAAAACCTGGCAGGTTTGGCCAAAAAGGCCGATGAGTTGGATAATCTATTGAATGAAAAATTTGGTTGCGAATTCCCACAATATGCGAAAATAGATAAGATATAAATATAGTCCAGCACTATAGCAAAAGACCCGGCAGTAAAAACTGTAGGGTCTTTTTTGTATCGTTTGCACGCTGCATGCGGTAGGTTATCAAAGAACTGCGTTCTTCATTTGTAAGCGGCTGTTGTTTCATTGCAATCTTACTCCTTCATTCATTACGTTAATATAAAACGGCGTACGGAATGGCCGGTCGTACCATTGCTTGCGGCTATAACCCAACGGACTAATTGTTAACAAAATGCGGAATTCGTCAAGATAAAATGTTAACAACAAGATCAACTTCATAAACAACGCAAACACTGTGTTAACAACTACACAAACACTGCTCATTACTTGCTAATCCTAATAAATCAAATGCGTCAGCCCTGGTACAAAAAAAATTTTGTAGATTAAAAATAAATTTCAATCTTTGCAGTAATATACGTTCTTTAAAAGTTAGGGTATTTATCCATAATCGAAATCTAGAAAATTTTATATTACTAAAGGATAAACAAATACTTCACTTTTGCGTGAATTTTGTTTGTTTTTAGTATAGGTATTCTAGAACCTCGATTATGATAAATAAAATTCACGTTCATTTTTTGTTTACAATATAGAAATTGAAACAAGATTGGCAATAATTGAAAAATTGTAGCATGGGGTTGTTGTGTTTGTTTGTTGTCGGGGCTACCCTTGCGGTTACCAAACAACCCCGAAGCTACATAAATATATACTAAAAAAATAGTTAACTAACTAAAAAATTAATTACTATGAACCGAACATTATTAAAACCTAAACGCTGTTGTGAGCTCAGCAGAGCTAAAAAAATCTACTTTTTATTATTGGTCTTGTGCATTGCACATAGCGGTTTCGCGACAAACTGTATAGCAGTAAAACAAGTTAAAGCCGACTATAAAAACAAACAAGTAACGATTGCCATTACATGGACAGGGTGTGGCGGCGATGCTTCGAGCCACCGGAATACCGCATGGGTATTTGTCGATTACCGAACCGTAACTAATGGCGTAAAAAGCAGTACTTGGAACCGGGCTACCATTAGTGCCGCTTCTGCCGGCACTGTGGTAAATTCCGGCAACAACAAAGGAGTGTGGATATATGGAGCTAACAACACGACGCAAACCGTAACACTTACATTAAACAGTATACCTGCAAAGTACGACTGGTGCGCCTATGCAACGGATTATCCACCAAACATCGGTGCTGCTAATAATGGAATTTACACATTACGCGGTTCTCTATCGTTTGTAGTAAGCGGGAACACAATTGCAGGAAAACAAACCTCAGATACTGTCAGTTCACTTACCGATGCCACTGGATGTCCGGGCTGTATTGCTGTGCGTGATTTCAAAATCACAGGCTCTAATGTGAATATTCCTTGCTGCCCAGGTTTGACAAAAGTAGGTGGCATAAACGGATATGATGCTTATTGCAGGGATTTGACGGCAGATAATGCAAATTCCTATACAGGTTGCAACATTGAAATTAAAGCACAAAGCGCCGGTGTAACATCATGGACTAATACCAATGCTTTGTGTGATGCAGCAAACGGATGGAGATGGCCCACACCAGATGAATTAAGATGTATGTGGCAAGCTAATGACTACTTGAAGTTGAAGGAAACGAATAACACTACCACAGGCCGTCAAATGTGGCTTTGGTCAAACTCACGGACTGGTTATGATTACTTACAAGATTATCCGGAACCTAGATGTACTGCAATAGTTTTAGATAATTCCTATCCTGCATGGCCCGCGGGCGCACTTGTGAAAATAGCCTGCTCGTGTTGCGATCACCCATCCGGCTGCATCGTATGTTATAACAATGTCCGCTGCGTACGATAAAAATCTGTGAGATCTGCGCAATCTGCGGGAGATTTTGCGTATCTTTGTACTCTATAGAAAGCAGAGATAATAGATGAATATCCCAACATATACAATTAGCACAAAAGCGATTGATTTGGTTGCACGAATCGCCGAAAAGCTTGGCGAGATACGGGGTGCGGGCGAATATAGCCGCAATCTGCGTTTGCGAAAAATCAACCGCCTGCGCTCTATTCAGTCTTCTTTGGCCATTGAAAACAATACGCTTTCGCTGGGACAGGTTACCGATATTATAGACGGAAAAAGAGTGTTGGGCTTGCCACACGAAATTCAGGAAGTGAAAAATTCGTATTTGGCTTATGAGCATTTACTCGAATATGATCCCTATAAAGTCAAGGATTTTCTGAAAGCGCACCAATTTATGACTGCCGACCTGGTTAAAGACCCGGGGCATTTTCGTTCGCAGGGTGTTGGCGTATTTGCAGGCTCGCAACTGGTGCATGCTGGTGCAGATTACCGGTTTGTTCCGCAGTTGATGACCGATTTGTTTGCTTGGGCGAAGAAAACCGATGTACACCCACTTATCAAAAGTGCTATTGTTCATTTTGAAATCGAATTTATCCATCCGTTTATGGATGGCAATGGGCGAATAGGGCGGTTGTGGCAAACGTTGATTCTTTCCAAATGGAACGAACTTTTTGCATGGCTTCCTGTGGAAACAGTGGTTTATGAAAACCAACAAGGCTATTACGATGCCTTGCAAACAGCGGGGCAGACAGCCAATTCGGAAATTTTTATTGAGTTTATGCTCCAGGCTATTTTGCAAGCATTGGAAGAATTACCGAATAAGAAAATTACCGATATTTTTACCGATATAAATACCGATAAATTATCAAAAGTAGAATTGGAATTTTTAGAGCAAATTGCAGGCTATCTCGACAAAAATGGCGAAATAACCAATTATCGTGCCCAACTACTGACAAACAAATCGGATGTTAGCGTAAAAAAATATCTTGCCAGGTTTGTAGACCTTGGACTGTTGAAAGTCGAGGGAAAAAATAAGGGGCGAAAATATACAATCAATCAACAGGACGCACTGGAAAAATAGCCGAAATAATGTATTTTTTATTATATTTGTAAAAATACTAAAGCCGAATAGGTGGTTTAAGATTAAGAGTTCTATAAATGAAAAAGATAGATAAAGCCCACAAAAAAGAATTTTTGTCCGGCTATAAGCCATTTCTACAGGATATCTTAACAAAAATCAGCATACGAGATACGAAATGCTGATGCCGGTAAGCAAGTAAACATTGTTACTTTATTGGAGTATTGGTATAGCTGTAAGCGAAAAAATACAATCGGCAGGTTGGGGCGAATCTGCTGTCGAACAACTTGCCAAAGATTTGCAAACCGAACTTCCCGGTGTTCGTGGTTTTTCGGTACGTAATATCTGGCGAATGAAAATGTTTGCTGAATTTTATACCTCGCTTGGAGTTTCTGCCACCGTAGCGGCAGAAATTGAAACGCCACAAATTTTGGCAACCGCGGTTACCAAATTACAGTCAAACGAAAATCAAGCAGATTTAGTTACCGCAAATTCTGCCACCGCGGTGGCAGAATTGCAAAAGCATGTATACGACTGAATTATAAATATCAATTGGGCGCACAATTGCATAATTCTCGAAAAATGCAAAGATTTGAAACAAGTTGCATTCTACTTGAAACAAACCAAAGAAAAAGGCTGGTCGAAGCTTGATTTGCTCGAAAAAATTGAACAGAACTATTTTGAAAATCATGCATTGGCGCAAAATAATTTTGAAACAGTTGTCCCGAAAACGCTAAAAGCACAAGCGGCTTGGGAATTTTTGGATGACTACAACATTGAACTTCTAAATCCCGATCAGCCCATTTCCGAGAAAACAATAGAAAATGCCATGAAATAGTTTGCACGCGAAATGAACTATCCGCAGAACATAGAGCAGAAGTTAGCATTCGACCGCATACGCGAATAGGCGGCGCGCTATTGCGCGACCGAGAGCGGACGGCAACGCATGCACGATGCCGAGTTCAGTACGTCGTATGGCGAGGTACTGTGGCAATTGTCGCTGACCGACGAGTTACGCACCTGCCTGTTCATGAAAAAAACGAAAGGGTTTAAAACCCTGTTAGGGTTAAAGTGTTAAACACCGCGCGGCTGCTCGAAATTCGGGCAACCGCGCGGTGTTTTGTAGTTAGACTAGTTTTTCACAGGGCTAATATCCACCAATGCATTTAACTGCACTTCCAATTCAGGTAGTTTGTGATGAATAATTTGCCAAACCTCTTCGGCATCAATCCCAAAATAATTATGAGCTAAAATGTTTCTGAAGCCTTTTATTTTGAACCAGTCTATCTCATGCCTTGTTGCATCTAACAACTCGTCCGAGAGTTTTTCGACCATTTCGCCAATGACAATAAAATTCATCAAACTGGCGTCAAATGCCTGCGTGGTATCCAAAAAATTGTCGGCCGAAGTACACGGAGAGGCATACTGCTTAATTTTGCCAATAGCATCAAGCATATTCAACAAGCAGTGTGGTCTCGCAGGCTGATGTTATACATAAATAGCGTCGGATAAAATTTGTTGACGAAAAATAGGTTTAATATATTTTTCCCGGCAAATGTCCACCGGAATGTGAAAAATTGCTTGTATTTCTGCTCGCAAAAATTCTTTTATGTCGGCTAAGTCAGGAGTGTTTTCTTCAAATTCGACCAATAAGTCCAAATCGCTTTCGGGCTTTTGCTCGTTACGGGCATAGGAGCCAAAAATACCTATTTTATTTAAATGATATTTTCGGCTAATAGCTTGCTTGTTGGCCGATAAATAATGTAGAATATCGCTTTGGCTTATCATACGGGTTACAAGAATTTGAGGAATTATTAGCTACAAAGATACAATTTTTTTGACAAAAAGTAATCTGCGGGAGATTTTGCGTATCTTTACCCGCGAAATGAACTATCCGCAGAACATAGAGCAGAAGTTAGCATTCGACCGCATACGCGAATGGGCGGCGCGCTATTGCGCGACCGAAAGCGGACGGCAACGCATGCAAGAAGCGGCATTTACTACTTCATACGGCGAAGTAGTATGGCAATTGTCATTGACCGATGAATTGCGCACGTGCCTGCTGATGGAGAATACATTTCCGAATGATGGATACGTGGATGCTTCGCACTTCTTGAAAAAGCTACGGGTGCAAGGGTTGTTTCTCGATGCTACGGAGTTGTTCGATTTGAAACGCGCACTGGATACGGTGAACGATCTCCTGCAGTTTTTCAAAAAAACAAAAGACGAACAATATCCATCGCTGAAAAAACTGATTGCGCCGGTTATGCTGTACCCTGCCGTGTTGCAACGCATCGACAGTATTATCAACAAGCATGGGGCGATAAAGGATAATGCGTCGCCGGAGTTGGCACAGGTGCGCCGTGCCATTGGCGACAAGCAAACACAAGTTTCGCGCCGCATGCACCAAATTTTAAAAGCTGCGCAGGCCGATGGATTTGTCGATGAAAGCGCCAGCGTTTCTATCCGCGACGGCCGTGCGGTAATTCCACTCCCAGCCGGAAATAAGCGGAAAGTAAAAGGGTTGGTGTACGACGAATCGGCCACGGGCAAAACCGTGTTCGTGGAGCCGATAGAAGTAATAGAACTCAACAACGAAATAAAGGAGCTGGGCTATGCCGAGCAGCGCGAAATTATCAAAATCCTGCGCGCATTTGCCGAATTTTTACAGCCATACTTGGACGATATTATTGCGGCAACCGATTTATTAGGAGAAATAGATTTCATTCGTGCGAAAGCGCAGTGGGCAGTGGAAACCGGTGCGGTGAAACCACTCCTGAGCGATGCGCCGCAAGTGGGTTTGCAAAAAGCGCGGCACCCGTTGCTCGAAAAAACATTGAAGAAAGAAGGTAAAATAGTTGTTCCGCTCGACTTACAGTTGACGCCCGAAAAACACATATTGTTGATTTCCGGTCCTAATGCCGGAGGTAAATCGGTGTGCCTGAAAACAACCGGACTCTTGCAATATATGCTGCAGTGCGGTTTTCTGGTTACGGCTTCGGAAAATTCCGAAATGGGCTTGTTTAACGGATTGTTTATTGATATTGGCGATGAGCAGTCGATAGAAAACGATTTGAGCACCTATAGTTCACGTTTGCTCAATATGAAATATTTTGTGCAGAACGCCACGCCTAAAACGTTAGTTTTGATTGACGAATTCGGCAGCGGTACCGAACCGGCAGCCGGCGGCGCTATTGCCGAAGCGGTGCTAGACAAGCTTGTCAACGAACGTGCATTTGGTGTGATTACCACGCACTATACCAATTTGAAATACTATGCCACATCGGCCGAAGGTATTATGAATGGAGCCATGTTGTTCGATGTGCAGAAGATACAGCCACTCTTCCGGCTCGAAACAGGCGCGCCGAGCAGTTCATTTGCTTTTGAACTGGCGCGCAAGATGGGGCTTCCCGAAGAGGTAATAAAAATAGCGGAAGAAAAAGCCGGTAATCAATACGTCAACATTGAGCGTAACCTTCGTAACATTGCGCGCGACAAGCGCTATTGGGAAGAGAAACGGGCACGTATCCGCCAAACCGACAAGCACCTCGAAGATGTAACCACGCGCTACGAAAGCGAGTTGAGCGAAATACAGGCGTTACGTAAAAGCATTATCCAGCAAGCAAAGGAAGAGGCCAAACAACTATTGGCCGATGCCAACAAACGTATTGAGCGTACGATTTTCGAAATCAAGGAAGCGCAGGCCGAGAAAGAACGTACCAAACTGGCGCGGCAGCAGGTCGAAGAACTGAAAATACAACTGCGCAATGAAACCCAAGCCGAATCCGACGCTACTATTGCCCGTAAGATGGAGCAGTTGCGGCAACGGCAGGAACGTCGCGCCCAGCGCAAGCAAGAGCGTAAACAGGAAGACGTACAGGAAATAAAAACGGTTAAAGAACAACCGTTGCAGCCGGGAGATAAAGTGCGTATCAAAGGACAGGATACGGTCGGAGAACTTATCAAAATAGCAGACGAGAATGTAACAGTGGGTTTTGGTAACATTTTGATGAATGCCCGTTTAGACCAGTTGGAGCGTATATCGGTCAATGAATTCAAAAAAATCCAGAAATCGCGCCCGGCCAATTCTCCGGCAGCATCGTTCAATTTGTCGAAACGTAAATTGGAATTCAAGCCAACGATTGATGTGCGCGGGAAGCGCGTGGAAGAAGCGCTGAACGAAGTCAATCAGTTTATCGACGAAGCATTGATGGTGGGTACTTCCGAAGTGAAAATCCTGCACGGCAAAGGCAACGGCATCCTCAAGGAAGAAATCCGCAAACTGTTGCGAACGATTGGCGGCATTTCATCAATAGCTGATGAACACTTGGAATTCGGCGGCTCAGGAATTACAGTTGTGAGATTCCAGTAGGGCTTTTAGACCCGAATTTTACACAATTCCATTCTATATTAATTATCCTCTTTTTGTTTTTCAAAAAAATATTTGCACAACCAAAAATATTTTTCTTCCTTTGTACAATTATACGTTCTTTTGGAATTTATCTTCTATAGAAATCTCGAAAATTTCAACAGTCAATGAAGATAATACTAATTCACTGAATGACGTGGGTTTTATTTATTTCATTGACAGGTATTCGAGAACCTCTATAGGGATAGCTAAAGTCCACGTTTCTTTTTGGTCACAATTCGCATAGATTGGTACAAATAGAAGCAAAAGGCAATGATAGAAAATCGTAGCAAGGGGTTGTTGTGTTTGTTTGTTGAACCACAGATGTGGCAGATTAAAAACAGATGTCACAGATTGGAAAACAACCCCGAAGCTACAACAGTTTGCCCGCTCATTGACGGATAAACTAAATAATTAGTTAAAATGATTACTCTCCGACACAAAACATGGAGCCACAGAAGTTGCTTCGTACTTC
This sequence comes from Bacteroidales bacterium, assembly GCA_031551625.1. Taxonomy (GTDB): domain Bacteria; phylum Bacteroidota; class Bacteroidia; order Bacteroidales; family UBA932; genus JAVBNJ01. Next base: position 21,347 of record JAVBNJ010000124.1, read on the forward strand.
GCAATGACAACTCTGTGTCTTTGTGTCTCCGTGCCTCTGTATTCAAAAATGAATTAACAACCAAAATATAATAATATGAAAAAATTCTTTTCCCTTTTCATTGGTATAATGTGGGCTTCTGTGCTCGTTGCTGCCAATTGCGTGTCGGTAAAGCAAATTGCCACCGATTATAAAAACAACAAAGTAACCGTGGACATTACCTGGTCGGCCGGGTGTACCGGCGATGCCAGCAATCATCGTAATACGGTGTGGGTGTTTGTTGATTACCGTACAATAACAGGCGGTGTTAAAAGTTCTATATGGAACCGTGCCATTGTCAGCGCCACTTCGGCAGGAACCGTTGTTGACTCCGGTACTAGTAAAGGAATTCTGGTATATGGTGCTAGCAGCACTACCCAGCGTGTGACACTTACGTTAAGTAGTATGCCTACCCAATACGATTGGTGTGCATTTGCCACAGACTATCCGCCGAATGTAACAGCTGACGGCGGTGCTTATGCATTTAAAGGAACTCCTCCGTTTATTTTAACAGCTGCGGATGGAATAACTAAACAAATAGTTTCAGGAAAAACATTGGCAATAGCAGCATTGACTATTGCTCCAAAAACATTGACGGATGCGACTGGTTGTCCCGGTACATTTTGTCCTTATACAGGTGGCGATTTATTGATTGATGTTTCGCATGCTTGCCGGTTACGCACAAGCGGTGCTAAAAATTGGGAAGCTTGGATAAAAGACACACGTGACAATGAATTGTACAGGATTGTATTGATGCCCGATAATAAATGGTGGCTGGCGCAAAATGTAAAGTTAGCCTCCTATAATAGTATAACTGTTGGTGCAATAGTTAATGGCTGCTCCAAAGATGAATGCGGACGGAGGTACAGCAGTTGCAGCGAAGTGTTTGGTGCGTATGGTGGTACAAGTGGCTCGAGTGGAAATGTACAAGGAATATGCCCCGGAGGTTGGCTATTGCCGGTTAGGGGAACATTTGGGACAATGGTAGGTGCTATAGGATCCTCAGCGGGAGCTGCTTTAAGATGCTATAATAGCTCTTGCTCGCCTATTAGCGATACTTATGGCTGGGCTTCGCTTTTCGGAACAGAGAATGGAGTAGTATATCCCAATTACTCGCTCTGGTATACAAATGATGCCGGAAGGGAAGATGGTTTTACAATAGATGGGGATGGAGGTGGATATCCCTCTTGTAATCTTTGGAGTATTTCAAATGACGGTGAATGCCAATGGGCACTGGTCAGGTGTTATCGTGCACTATAAAATATAACGAACTTATATCTTTGTTCGGAAGAGCGAGCGGAGGAGCATCAAGCCCAACAGGATGGATGACACTATAAGCGATGTATGCGCATATTGCGGGTTGTGCCCCCAAACAACCATAATGGAAGAACCCACAAATGCTCCTATAACCAATAGCGCAAAGATAATGCGGAAACCTACCTGACGAAAGGTTTTCAAAATACTGCCGGCTTCGTGTAAGTGAATATCATGCGTTAAGCGGCCTTCTTTGAGTTTGAATAGTATTTCACCAATATTTGTAGGCAGGTCGCGAACAAGTGATACATAGTTGTATACCGTGTTGTAAATTTCAAGTGCGAGTTTTTTCGGATGGTATTTTTGCAGTACCAGCCGTTTGGCATAAGGCATGATGAGCGGCATGAGCGCAATGTCGGGATCTAGCGCATCGGCGAATTTTTGGATGGAGGCCAGCGCTTTGACAAGCATAAAAATTTCGGAAGGAACTTGTAACCGGTGTTTTACTATTACGTTGAGGCAATCTTGCATTACCTTGGCAAGATTAAGGTCTACGTAATCAACGCCTTCGTAGTTTTTTATGATTTCGTTGAGGTCGAATTCCAAATCGTCATGTTGCTCGAAATATTTGATGTTACACAGTGATTGTAGCCCTAAGGCAATTCCATGCGGATCTTTGCGTGCAAAGCCAATCGTAAAATTGGCCAGGAAATTGATGTCGCGCGGCTTTAGTTTAGCCGTCATCCCATAGTCGACAAATGTGATGATGTTGCCTTTGGTAATAAAAATATTACCTGCATGCGGGTCGGCATGGAAAAAGCCGTGTTCCAGAATCATGGTGAGCAATGCATTGGCACCATTAACCGCAATCTGGTGTGTGTCGAAGCCTCCATCGCGCAGGCCTTGCAGGTTGTCGGGCGAAACACCGTCGATTTTTTCCATCACCAGCATCCGGCGGGTTGTGTATTTCATGAATACATGCGGGATATGTACCGTTTTATCGTTTTTGAACATATTCTGGAACCGGCGTACATTGGCAGCTTCGTGCTGGTAGTCCATTTCTTCCATTATATTTTTCCCGAACTCATCGACTACGCCTACGATATTGATAGCAGCCATGCTTGGGTATGATACGGCTAACCGTCGAGCTAACTTGCGCATCAATGCCACATCGGTTTTCACTTTACGTTCGATACGCGGACGTTGAATTTTAATAATTACTTCCAGTCCGTTTTTCAGTTTGGCTTGGTACACTTGGCCTATAGAAGCCGAAGCTACATGCTGCATATCGAACTCCGAAAATACATCGGTAATGGGAACACCCAGTTCTTTCTCGATCAGTCGCATAGCAAGCACGTCGGTCATGGGCTTTGCTTTGGTCTGTAATTTTTTTAGCTCAATGCGGAAGGGTTCGGAAATCACATCGGGCCGGTCGGCTAATATTTGTCCGAATTTGATAAAAGTGGGACCCAAATCTTCGACCAGCATACGCATCCGTGCCGGAGTAGAGTGCTGGTCTTTAGGGTTACCTCCTTCGGATACATACCGATGAGATTTAAGTTTGAACCAACCTGATATTTCATATTTAATAAGCAGGAATGATATCTGTATAATCCGGCGGATGTATAGAATCCATGTATATAAGTGAGGAATGTGCATAACTAATTTTTCCGTTTTAATCTTTTTTGTCTTGCAATGTCTCGTTTAGTTTGTTGATAGCCGCAGTGAGTTCGCTCAGTTGTGCCGATATTTCTTTACCTGGCTTATTTATTTTCGAGACCATGCGATCAATTGAAAGTTCTTCTTTCAGTTTTTCGAGAATCAGCAATACCTCTTCACCCAAGTGTTCGCTGTTGGCAGGGTCGGCATCCATTTTTTGTTGCAGGAATGTACTTACTTTGTCGACAAACACATCGCGGTCGTGAATGCCGGCCGAAATGGCCAGTTGTAATAACAGGTTCAGCGTATTATTCATTATCGTACTGTTTTTTGCGGAAAATTGAAATCGTAAATAAACGACAGCATAAAGTAGCGTTGTACGTTGTTGGTTTGCGCTGTTTGTGTGTATGTGTCGTTGGCAGTATAGCTGTAGTTACGGTTTTGGTTGAGTATATCATGTGCCGTGAAGCGTATCTCGTAGCTGCGTGGGCCAAGGAATTTGTAGCCGATGTAACCGTTCCATAGAAAATAATTAGCATCATCGTTGGCCGATAAATTACGGTTAAAATTTTGACTGAAACTGGTGTTAATAATAATCCCGCGCCACGGCATAATGTTGACTTGCGCCATTAGCGTTTCCTGCAGGTAGTCGGAACGACTGGCATTGCCGGAGTTGCGCGCATTCGTGTAGGAGAAATTGGCCACCAACAAAAAATCAATATAGGCAATCGACGAGTTGCTGAAACGCATGCTTAGCACTCCGTTATTCTGTTTCGAAAAATTTGCCACACTGTTGATTTGGCTGGGCAAGTAGGTGTAGTTGTATTGCAGGCTAACATCGAAGTTCGAGTAGAAGAATGGCAACTGCCGACCGTAGTCAACATAAAGGCTTGAGGTGAAATAATTGTCTAAGTTAACCGGGCGCATTACGTTGACGCCGCTTGCCCCAGGTATACCGTCATTGCCGGAATCACTTCCATCGTTAATAGTGTTGTACCCAATGTAGTCTTGGACGTATTCGGCGCTGCCACTTGCTATCAGCGTTGTCTGTCCATCGGGCAGCAAAGCGGTGTAGCGGGCATTGAGCAGCAGATGCCACTCCTGATCAAGATTCGGGTTGCCCACATGCACATTCAGCGGATTGATGATGGTTACGGTTTGCAGCAGGTCGGAGAATTTTGGTGCACGGGTAGAACTTTTGAGATTCAGCTTCAGGTTTTGTTGTGCCGACGGGTTGAGTGCAAAACTGAAGGTAGGTAGTATGTTGAAATAATTTTTCGCAATATCTGCTGTTGTCATACCCGATGTATTGGTGCGCATTTCGGCATATTGCAAATCTAAACCGGCATTAATAAACCAATTGGCAGCCTTGTATTGCCAAGCGAGACCACCGGCTTGCAGCAGGTAACTATTGGTCAGTTGTTGGTTAACGAGTGTATCGTACACTAATGGTGTGCGAACAGTGTCGAAACGCTGGTCGTAGAGGCCCGTTGTGTACGAGGGTTTGTAACGGAACTGGAGCAAATTGTTTTTAGCAATTGGTTCGGCATAAATAACAGTAGCGTTTGCACCCGATTCACGCTCTGTAACATCTGTTCGTACACTCAAAGGCATTGCGATAACCGGGTTAATAGTTATAAGGGAGTTGAATGAGTTGTAACCATCGGCCACATTCAGCGATGGTACAAGGCTTACAACCAGCGAGCGGTTGGGCTTGGCAAAGCGATGTACATAGTCGAGCGTAAGCGAACCTTTCAGCCCGCTCACGTCTACATGCGATTTTCCGGTCGATTGGCTGGTAATGGTATCGTTGTAAAAATACGTATCGTTAATGTAGCTGTCGCCACGGCTTTGCTGGGCCGATAATACCAGGGTGGCGCGGAAAAAATTCCGGTTGTCGGGCAGGTAGTAGGCGCGAAATTTTAGACGGTGGTTCTGGTTGTGGCTCGTCATGCTCGACGTGTCGGTATAGGCTGTTGTATGATCATCCTGCACTTCGAGGTAGTCGCGTTCGTATATGCCTGATGTATTGTTGTCGGTAGCATTGAAAAAATAATTACCGAAAAACTTCCATTTCCCATATTGGTCAAAATAGCTGACACCCGCACTGTTTGTGGTATTCACGCCATTCGATTGATCAATTGAAAAATTAGCCGGATTGCCGAACATATCTTCAAAATCCGGCGGGGTATTGTTGTTGCCTTGCGAACCGGAGTTAGTGTTGTTAACACCCAAAATGTCGACCGAAGTAAACGGCATATCGTTGACATTATTAGTTTGCCCGACGAAACTTAACTTGCGCTTGCCATCGAATATATTGGCATTGACTCCGGCGCTCCATTTCCCTTGGTAGCCATAGCCGGCATAGGCACGACCAAAGATACTTTGGTAGTAAGCCGGTTCGGTAATGAAGTTCAATGCACGATCGTAGTTAGCGTCCTTCAGCCCGGAATAGATACTTTGGAATGACAGATCGTCAAAAAAATTCACGCCTTGCACAAAAAAAGTTGGAAAATTTTTTAGCACCACCCCATCGTTATCCATGAAAAACTGGCTGCCGTTAATCAATACTTCGGTTACTTTCTCTCCGCGAATATTATACGAACCATTCGAATTAGCCGTAAGACCGGGTATTTTATTAGCCAAGTCCTGTAAAAATGCATCGAGGTTAACGGCATATTGGCGGGAGTCGAATTGAATGGTATCACCCGCTACGACAATGTGCTTACTTAAGTTTTCCGGAAGCTTGGTGCTATCGACTACTATTTGAGATTTGGCGGTAATCGTAAAACAAGTAAGCATAAGAAACAGTATGATATTTTTTTGAAGCATCGCAGAAATCAAAGATTGGGATGTTTAAAAATTAACTATTCATTAAATAACAAATTTAGGGAAAAGTTTTGAAATCAACATGTAAAAATATTTAGTTGCATTCGCGAATTGAACCTGCGATGATGAAAAACCTATATATTTTTAGGAAAATTTAAAATATAATTGTATCTTTGCAAGATATTTACAATATAATAAGGAGCAGTCTACTTTATGAAAAACCTAAATGGCTTACTAATTTTTTTAGTAGGGCTTTTCTTATGTCTGTCTTGTGAGCAAGATCAGGATTCCAAATATCCCCGCATCATGCAGGGGAATGTTGACTTTAGCATTGAGAGTTTTGTGGTGAAAGGTACACAGACTGCTTTCCATGTGAGCAATGCTATTAAAGATCCGACAGGAAATCTAACATTCGAATGGAGTGCCCCAGGTTTCAGTCCTGCCACGGGAACAGGTGAGTCATTTATAACTATTGCCCCTAATAATACGGGAACATATCCGGTATTCCTCACAGTACGGGCGGCAGGTTATCGCGATATTATCAAGCAAAAAGACGTCAAACTTTCTGACTGTGAAGGGGTAACCGGTATACTTACCATCGACGGGCGTACCAGCGCTAAAATGAACGAGGAGATGGTGTTCGCGGCAGCGGGTATTTCGGTACCAACAGAGGGATTAGAATATAAGTGGACAGCTCCCGATGGTGGTTTTTTCGATGCTGCCGGCAATCCGGTAACCGAAGCCACTGGTAAAGAGTTTAAGGCACATATTTCCAAAGTAAAAGGATCGTATACTTTACGGCTTGAAGCATTTGATCCGCACGGACATTATTGCATTCCGCAAAGCGCCGTTGTTGTAGTTACCAACAATTGTTTGCCGATGACCGGGATTCTTGGATTCTCCGTTAGTCCATCTTCGGGCATAATGGTGCAGAAAGGCAGCAATCTGGCCTTCGTTGTCAATGGAATTACCAACCCCAGCAGCGGGTTGACCTATGATTGGAACCTTTCCGGTTTTCAAAATATTTCGTACCCTGATGCCGATACGCGTTCAACAGCAAATGCCAAAGCACCGGCTACAGCAGGTATGGCTATCATTGCTGTTACGGCCAATGCTCCCGGATATTGCGAAGTAACCAAAAGCGGCACTGTTACAGTGGCCGATTGTTTTCCGTTAACCAATGCTTTTTCCATTACAGCATCCGGTACGAAAGACGGTATCAACTTCCGGAAAGGCACCATTGTTAACTTACAAGTACCCAATATCAGTACTCCCGCAGGTGTTACATACGTATGGGATGCACAAGGGCTCAGTCCGGCAGCAGCTACTACTACTATTCCGTCATGGTCGCCCCAAATTCCGGCCACCAGCGGTGCCGAGAATTATACGGTTACTGTAACAGCCAATGCCCCTGCCGCACTCGGCTACTGCCCGGCTACGACACATACTTATCTTCCGGTGGGCACTATTGCGATGAATGGAACTTTGGATATAGCTGCTAGCGGCCTCGGAGCCAATAACACTGCACGGCCCGGCTCTACGCTTACGTTCCAAGCAGCCGGCATTACCAATCCCACCACACAAGAACTGACTTACGATTGGGTAATTACCGACGGTACAAATCCGGTAACCTATACCAGTAAATCACATTCTTCCATTATAAGTTATCCGGCTTCTACAGTTGTAGGCACCAATATTGTGGTGACGCTTACGGCAAAAGCCAATGGCTATGCAAACAAAGAAATAACAAAAACTTACAAGGTGGCCAGTGTTTCTATTGAAGGCAATATTCAAATAAACATGAGCGGCGAGGGTTGTAGCATCGATGGATGCATCCGCCCGGGATACGATGTAACCTTCACCGCCGAAGGCGCTGAAGCCGCTTCGCCATGCAACTATGAGTGGCTGATTGCCGGGACAGGCAGTCCTGTTAATGGCGTAGGGAAAACCGTTACGCATTGTTTCCCCGGCTCACAAGCCGATTCGTATACCATAACAGCCGAAGTAAAAATCAAAGCAACCAATTACAAAGACACGACTATCAAAAAAAATGTAACCGTGCGTTGTACACGTATGGGTGGTGCGCTGATATTAGCCGCTACACCGGGTTTTACGGTTGCAAAAAATAACACACTAACCTTAACCGCCAGCGGTATTACAAGTCCATCGGCCTCCGATATCCATTATAGTTGGAAATACACCGGGCTCACAGCCGCATGGGCATCATCGGCAGACAGCACCAGCGTGCGGTTTGATACACCAGCTACCACCGGTCCTCGCCAAGTATCGGTTAAAGCAACAGCAAAAGGCTATTGTGTACTCGAAACGTCGCAAACAGTATCAATAAAGGACTGCCTTCCAATGGAAGGAGCATTAACTGTGACGGCAAGCGGTATCAAAGACGCTAATGGTATCAGCTTCCGCAAAGATTCCAAGATTACACTTACTGCTTCGGGCATTACCAAGCCCACCGGGTTATCGTATGTATGGAGCGCCCCAGCAGGCTATACTCCTTCTTCTGCTACTACTTCGTCGAATAACAATACCGCTACATGGGAACCGGTTGCTACCATTTCTGGCAACAGTGCAGTTACAGTGACACCACTCATCAACGCACTGTCGCAAGATGCACTACTGGGCTATTGCATCGAGCCTAAAGATATTCAAATACCGGTAGACGTGATAAGTATGCCCGGTTCGCTGACCATACAGGTAGAGGTTACAAACAGCGCCAACTCGCATACCGACGGAACCATAGCTCCCGGGTCGCAAGTTACATTGAGCGCCAATGGTCTTAATGTAGACAATGTCACATACAATTGGAATTTAACAAACCCCAATAATGTGGTAACCCCTATTGCCCCAAACACGCACACTGGTAGAAACTGGACGATAACATTACCTGACGAAGAACGCAATTATACCCTAAATTTAACAGCCATCGCTGCAGGTTATATTAATAAAGAAGCCACGCCCATTGTGCTGAGGGTTGCTGATATCAATATGACTTTTGACAGTAAAAGTTTCCGGATTACCTGTAAAGATACCATCCGCCCGGGCGAAGCAACAACCGCCATTGCCGAAGGAATTATACAGCCACAAAGCAGCCTTACTTATACATGGTACGAAGATAACAATCTACGCTCGTTGGACATTACCAATGCTATCAACATAAGCGGTCTTCCACTGGGAGAACACAGCCTTAAAGTCATGGCCAATGCTATGGGGTACAAGAAAACAGACTTTATCACTAAAAAATTAGTTGTGGCTAATGCCAATATGCCCGGTAGCCTCGGCATACAAATACATGGATTGGTTGACGGGAAAGTGAGTCCCAATATGCCAATAACTTTTGAAGCTACAGGTATTCCTACTTCTGTTGCCGGTGTTACTTACGAATGGTCGGCAACCAGGCTCACTGCCGAAACACAATCTTCAACGGTTACTACATGGACTATTACGCCAGACGTATATGAAGGTAGCTATTCCGTAGCCCTGAAAGCCAAGGCTACCGGCTACAACGATGCCACCACCACAAAAAATATTGTGGTAGCTTGCGCCTCTATGCCCGGTACAATAGACTTTACAATGTCGCCGGTTGGCCTTAATAATGTAGTGAGTAAAAATAATAACATAACCTTTGTGGCAAATCCGAGCGCCGACCTGCCAACAGGTGTTTCCTACAAATGGAACCTGCCGGGCTTTACTCCTGCCTCGTCGACGGCACCAACCGTAACAGCTACTTCGCCTAACAATGAACGTACGGTAGAAGCTACGTTGACTGCTATACTCAATGGTTATTGTAGCAAAGTAGCCACACATTCACTTCAAGTAAAAAATTGTGTACCGGTAGAAGGCGCCTTAACCCTTACTGCTACAGGTACGAAAAATGCCACAGGCGATTTTCTACCAGGAAAACCAATTACCTTGAAAGCCGAAGGTATTACCAAACCCGGAAACATTTCATACAAGTGGGTTGCTCCATCGTTCTTTACTCCCACTACAGCAACCACTTCTTCAGGGGAAGTGTGGACTACAACACCCTTGCAAACGAACAATTTTGCCATTAAAGCCCAACCCTCTATTTCATCGATAGACATCAATACATTGGCTATGGGCTATTGTATGGACGAGGTTTCTATAAACGGAACCATTGCCAACGCAACAATGACCGGTGCTATTACTATTACACCATCCGGCGAAGGAGTAAATACCAATGGATTGCGCCCGGGTAGCAATGTGCTATTTACAGCCGGAGGCATTACAGCCCCGGCCGATGTAACCTACGAATGGACGATAACAAACGGCGGTGGTAGTTTTACAAGTTCTACAACAGCCCATAGCGTCGGCTTTAAAGTGCCTGTAACGGGTGACGTAAGCATCCGTGCTTGGGCCAAAGCAGTAGGATATACCGATGTAACGAAAACGGAAACATTCCAGCTGGCCAATAGCCCAATGGACGGCTCACTAAGTATTACAGCCAGCGGAAGCGGCATGAATGCTACAAATAATTTCCGTCCCGGCTCCCTTGTAACCTTCACTCCTAACGGCTTGGGCGATGCGTCCGGTGTAACCTACACATGGACCATGACCGGTGGAACTGCAACGAATACTTCAACAGGACCAACATGGTCTATTACTCTACCGGCAGCTCAAACACATTATACCATTACGGTAGATGCTAACAAAACCGGTTACACGACGAAACAGGCGACATTGCTTATAGCAGCACAAAACGGCGCATTTACATTTGCCAATGGAGAAGCGATTACTGTTACAGGAACACCGCAAGCAACCAATTCGCTCGGGTTTAAAGCTCCAACTGTTTCGGTGCCCGACGAAAGCGCCATAAGCTATACATGGTCGCTGCCCGGTTTTACCAACCCATCCCCGTTGAATGGAATGGGCATAAAACAAACTTCTGCAAATGCACCCACAGTTCCTAATAATTATGTGCTTTCTTTAACGATGTCGGCAGTTGGCTACGATACCAAAGTGTTAACCCAAAATATTGACATAGCATGCAAACCGCTGGATGGGGTTATCGCAATCACAGATAACCCGGCTGTAATTAACAATATTTTGATGCTTAATCAAGGTGGTTTCCCGAGCGCTTGCACCTTAACCGCAAACTATACCCCAAATGTAGGAGGAGGCGACATGCCGGATATTTACGAATGGCGCTTAGGGACTGCTGTATTATCAAGTTCTCCCGCTACCGGGACACAAACTGGTGTTGTTATACACAACACAGCTACCGATGGCGTAATACAAGTAATTGCTAAAAAACAAGGTTGTGCATTAAATAGTACTAATATTGTTCAGTACAGGCTAATTGACTGTCCTTATAAAGCTAACGACCTGGTTTTATCCGCCAATTATGAATGTAAACAACGCAGTGGAAATGTGGGTAATTGGCAAGCTTACATAAAAGACAACGACACTGGAGGAAATAGTACTATTTATCGAATAGTACAAATGGGTATTAATGAAAGTACATCACCATGGTGGTTTGCAGCAAATCTTGCAGCAAATAGAGGTTCTTATTCTAATTGTTCCCCAGAATGGGGATGCTACTACACAGAATCTGCAGCTACAGTATCAGGACTGGATCCATGCCCAACAGGCTGGAAAGTTCCCACTAATAATGACTGGAATGTTATGCTTGGTCTTTTTGGTGATGGTACTACTGCAGCAGTTCAGTTAAGAAGTATTGAAACATATCCTAATAAAGCAACCGGTTGGACAAGTGGTTCTGCGGGAGCGGGAACAGATATTTATGGATTTTTTGCTATACCCGCTGGATACTGCGATAATAGTAATAATAAAGAGGGATTATCTACTAATGCTTATTTTTGGAATAATAACAATGGAATTAATGCTAAACAGATTTTGAATTCAGCTACTGATGTAAAAAATGCAATTGGTAATAACTACAAATATTCTGTTCGATGTGTAAAAATAACTACCCCCTAAGTTATTCGTGATAATGGAACAACTAAGAAAGGCTGTCGATGTTAATTCGGCAGTCTTTTTTAGTTTCATCCCTTTGCTCTATATGCAAATGGATTGTTCCAATGAAAAACCGAAAACGCTTTTAGGTCGAATGAACTCTAACAGGGTTTAAAACTTAGGGTTAACTGGTAATAATCAACTAAAATTCAGAACGGAAATATGCAATAGGTATTTACCCGGCTTGTTTTCAAGAAGAAATTAATCGCGATTTTAAAATAAATTTGTATAATAAAAAACATTTTACTTCCTTTGTAGCATTCTATGTTCTTTAACAGTTGGTAATTATTTTGTTTATAGAAATCTGGAAAATTTCAATCAAGACAAGAGTAAGTAACAATTCTACAAACGTGGGCTTAGTTTATTTGTCTTGATGGTATTCCAGAACCTCTATAAACAATAAATAAAGTCCACTTTTTTTATGTACTCGTAGATTATGTCGATTACAAAAATGGAAACGTAAAGGCAACGAAAATAAAATCGTGGCAGGGGATTGTTGATTAAATCAAGAATAAATATAGCAGAGGAAGTTGGTTTCATCGTTTGTGTTTGTTATTTAGAAGCCAACTTTCAACGCTACCACAATTTATTCGTTTATTAATAGATAAACTAAATAATTAGTTAAAATGAAAAATATATTTTCGCCACGTAGTGGCATAAGAATTCAACCCAACGCATAGAACATTAATAACAACCAAAAAAATAATTATTATGAACCGAACATCATTAAAAACAAAACACAGTTGTGAGTTCAGCGCAGCTAAAAAAACATTTCTATTCCTGTCGTATATAATGTCTACATTTGCGTTGAGTGCCGCTAGCTGTGTATCGGTAAAACAAATTAACAGTGACTATAAAAATAACAAAATAGTTGTATCCATTACATGGACGGGCTGCGGCGGCGACATGTCGAATCATCGCAATACCGCATGGGTATTTGTCGATTACCGTGCAGTAACAGGTGCTACAAAAACCAATACATGGAACCGCGCAACGGTCTCCATGTCGTCTGCCGGCACGGTAGTTAATTCGGGCGCTAGCAAAGGTGTGTGGATATATGGCACAAATGGTACTTCGCAAACAATAACGCTGACACTGAACTCGAGCGGATTACCTACACAATATGATTGGTGTGCCTTTGCTACAGATTATCCACCCAACGCCGTAACATATACCAATGGTATTTATACATTGCGTGGCACGAAGCCATTTGCAATAAATGGTGTAACGGTGAATAGTACAACATATTCAGGAGGAATTATAAATGTATTAACAGATGCTACAGGTTGTCCCGGCTGGTTTGAGCGCGATGTGGCAACCACAAGTGGAACTTGCCAGCCGAATTTAATACGTGTTGGTGGCTATTGTAGAAATTTACCAGCAGATGAGGCATCTACTTACATCGGCTGTGGTTTCGAAATAAAAGCCACCGATATCAGCACCACTTATCCAAATAGGAATCAGTGCCCATCAGGTTGGCATGTACCAACCTTTGATGAATTAAGATGCATGTGGAACGCCCGTAATCAAATAAACTTGACGAATGGTTCTGTTGTATATTGGTCAAGTAGTACAAGTGGAAATGAAAAAATATGTGCTTCCGGAAGAGGGACTGAAAATGATAGCTGGTTTATATTGACGTTTAACCAGAACGCTATTGATTGTGGTAACAGTACGGGAGTTAATGCAGGGGAATTTGTATGGTGCCAAGGATGCCTCGTTACAAGCTCCCTGCAAAGAGTTAGATGCGTCCGATAAATAAGCTATCCTTCGTACATGAGATTGCAGCCACGCACATCGCTTTGGGCAAAGCGGCCAAGCACCTCGAAGTTGCCGTCATCGTGACGGCAGCCGAGGTCTTGCGTTTCAATGAATGCACAAGAGTTCCGGTTCGCCAGGTCGATGATGTTGATACCGCCGACAACACCATCGGCTACGTAGCTCAATGGGTCGCGCTGGTCGCGGATACGTACCTGCATCCATGGTGGTGTCCGGAAGATACCGTCGCCTGCAGAATAGGCTTGTGATAATAGTTCCGTCATGCCGTATTCCGAATGGATTTTTGCGACACCGAATCTTTTGTAGAGCATTTTATGCAATTCACGGCGCGGCAGTTCCTCGCGCTTTCCTTTCATACCGCCGGTTTCCATCACAATCAGTTCCGGAAAGTCGATCGGATAGAGGGCTGCAAAATCAAGCAATGCATAAGTTACCCCCAATAGCAATACTTTGGAGCCTTTGTTTCTAAGGGTTATTAAACGTTCGTGCAAATCCTCGAAGTTGTGCAGGTAGAAACCATTGTCGGCTTTGCCGCTTTGTTCCATCAACTTTTCCACCATATACACCAGCGACGAGCCTTGCCGTTCGAGATACGAAGGTAGTAGCGCCAGAAATGTATAATTGATCGGATTTCCATAGAATAAACTAAAACTTTCGTTTAAGCTTTTTTCGTACAGTGACAAATCGGTTACCATGTGCCGCGAAGTGCTGCTACCTGTGGTGCCGCTGCTGGTAAACGTAATTTGAGGCGGTTGGTTATTGCTTATTATTTCGTGCGTTTTGAAAAACGAAATAGGAAGAAACGGAATATCGTTTACCTGTCTTACGAGCGCAGGGTCGATGCCCAACAACCGGATATACTCTCCATATATTTTACAATGCGTTGTCTGAAAGCGGAATATCTCTAAACACGCTTGTTCGAATTTAGCGACTGATTGGATGGCCAATATGTCGGGCAGCGGTAATGACATGCCAACTATTTTATTTTTTCTTCGAAAGCTGCAATTTTTTCCCGCCATGAGTCAAGCATCGGAAACGATTGGCCGGTGCTGAAATCATAGGTTGACAAGACACTGCGGCCTTCTGCTTTTATTTTTCCACTCTTGGTATCGACAATACGCTGGTACATTTTCAGGCTGCGATTGCCTATTTCCATAACGCGCGTATGCACTTCAATTTTGTCGTACAGGAAAACCTGATCGAGGAAGTCTGCCTCGGTATGTACGAGTACCATTACTTTTCCACGGCGCCAGTCGACTTGCTCGTTCAGCGCCTGTTCGAAATAATGAAGGCGGCCAAGGTCGAAGAATTCGCCAAAAACGTTATTGTTGAGATGGCCTACACCATCCATGTCGTTAAATCGTATTTGAACCGGTAATTTTAACATATTTGTTTAAAAAATTAGAGCTACTTACTTCCGCAACAACATAGTCAACTGCATGGCTAAATCCGTAAAAATGATTTTGGCATTGCCGTTTTGTGCCAGATGCACCATGGTGAGATTAAATGCTTGTTGGATATCCCCTGTGTTGCGCTCGTTCACAAAGGGAGAGAATTTTCGTGCAAAAGCCTCTTGGTCGCCCAATAGATACGTAGCTTCAATTGCATTGCGGTTGAACATAAAACTTTCGCGTAACAAGTGTTCGGCATACACAAGGAACGACTTTTGCTGTTCGCGCCCATACTGCGCCATGTCTTCGGCCCACGCCATAAGTGAGAGGCCATCGGCGGCATAGGCTGCACGCATCAGTGTGCTGAAGCGATCGAAATGGTCATTGGGCGATTGCTCGCCGGCCAACACTGTTTGCAATTCGCTATAGCTGCCTGCCGCTGCCCGCGCCATTTTTCGCGCATGCTCTTCGGAAAATCCGCCGTGCGCGAACACCACTTTCAACAACGCTTCTTCTTCGATGGGCGGTACACGCACAGGCTGTGCACGCGAGAGAATGGTTTTAATAATTCGCGTAGTGTCTTCGCTCACGAGAAAGAACAATGTTTTGAAAGGCGGTTCCTCTATCAGCTTCAGCAGCTTGTTGGCCGCCTGCATATTCATGCGCTCTGGCAACCAGATAATCATTATTTTGAATTCGGCTTCGAATGGCTTGTAGCTCAACTTTTCGATAATGCGCGCCGCCTCGTTCACACTGATATTACCCTGTTTGTTTTCGATGCCC
This sequence comes from Bacteroidales bacterium, assembly GCA_031551625.1. GTDB lineage: Bacteria > Bacteroidota > Bacteroidia > Bacteroidales > UBA932 > JAVBNJ01. Next base: position 37,072 of record JAVBNJ010000124.1, read on the forward strand.
ATCCCGGCATACCACTCCTGCTCTGTGATGTAAGGATTGGCCAGCAAAGTATCACGCCATTGTGTCAAGAAATGTTCGGTAACCGGTTTTTTGTCGGATGTAATTTCTTTAGTACTATTGACTGGCACTACAAAATGCAAATCGGGGTGAATAAGTTTCTGTACCTTGTTGCAACTTGGGCACACACCGCAAGCGTCTGTATCTGTACGATCGGGACACATGATGTATTGCGCCAGCGCCAACGCCAACGGCAAGACACCGCTGCCTTCGGCTCCCCACAGCAGTTGCGCATGGGCAATGCGACCCTCGCGCACCATTTGTGCAAGACGTACTTTCAGCTCTTCTTGACCGACAACAGACTTAAATAACATAATTAGAAATTAGGAATTAGATTGCTTCGTGTCTCGCAATGACAATGATCGCGCAATTCGTAATCCCTAATTTTTAATTCTTAATTAATTTAGAAGTTTTCGCTCAGTAATTCGTAGAATGCCATCGGATGGTTACACAACGGACAGTTTTCGGGAGCACCGTTGCCTTCGTGTAGATAGCCACATTCACGACAATGCCATTTTTGCTTCTCGGCGCGTTTGAAAACTTGTTGTTCTTCAACATT
>JAVBNJ010000093.1:0-9482 GCA_031551625.1 Bacteroidales bacterium
TGATGAATATACTAACGAACAAATCAAACAAATACAATATAAAATTAACCGAAGACCAAGAAAAAAATTAAATTTTAAATCCCCTAAAGAAGATTTTTTTGCATCTTTGCAGAAAGTTGCATTCGATAGTTGAACCTATCTAATTTTTAATTTACAAATTAATAATTGTTTTTCCCGCTTTTTTATTATCTTTGACTGATAAATCCTACACATAAAACCACAACATACTATGACACTACAAGAAATCGCAAATTTGGTAAACGGGGAATTTGTATGCGGTGCGGAACATGCGCAGGACAACGTATCGCATGGCTTTGCGTCGGACCTGATGAGCGATGTGCTGACGCTGAAGATGTCGAATTTCCTGCTCGTCACGGGACTGGCCAACATCCAGTCGATGCGCACGGCCGAGATGTCGGACACGCAATACATCCTGTTTGTACGCAACAAGGAAGTAACGCCCGAAATGCTGGAACTGGCCGAAGACAGCAACATGGTTGTTCTCCGCAGTCCATATTCCATGTTTAAAACCGCCGGTATCCTTTATGGCGCCGGCCTGCAACCCGTGTACTAATTATGCAGTTGACATTTAAAGTAGAAAGCGGTGATTTTACCCGCGCCGGCTACGCATCGAGCCAGGTAAAGAAAACACTCAAACAGCTGAACGTCGACCCGGCCATTGTGAAACGGGTAGTGGTGGCGCTCTACGAGGCCGAAGTGAATATCGTAGCACACGCCCATCGCGGAGATATTCTTGTGGATATCGATCCTGCAAAAATCGTGATGCGCCTTGAAGACGAAGGCCCGGGTATTCCCGACATTGCACAGGCCATGCAGCGCGGCTACTCCACTGCTTCACCCGAAGTGCGCGAAATGGGTTTTGGTGCCGGAATGGGTTTACCCAACATCAGCGAGAATGCCGACGATTTCCACATCGAATCGACCGTAGGAAAAGGCACCACATTGACAATAACGGTGGGGTTACAAGGAGTACAAGTGTGAAAAGGAGCAAGGGGGCTTACGCCACAAGTCTTTTTACCCCTTCACCCTTGCCCCCTTTCACCTCTTCTCTATTGTTACTGTTAAATAGAAAAAGAATAGCACAACTTGCAAAAAGATATTGAAGAAGTAAAAACTAAAGGTAAAAAACATGGAACAACAAGCTTTTCACCATGCCCTGAAAATACGCCATGATGTGTGTGTCGGCTGTTCGCACTGCATGAAAGTGTGCCCCACCGAGGCATTGCGTGTGAGCGGCGGGAAAGCCTTTCTTTACCCCGAATGGTGTATCGACTGTGGCGAGTGCAACCGCGTGTGCCCCACATGCGCCATTGTGGTAGAAGACGACGATTTCAAACATATCTTTGACTATACTCATCGCGTGCTCGTGATGCCGTCGATTTTCATCGGACAGTTTGCTCCGGCCATTTCGCGTTCGGCTATTGTGGACATATTGCTACGCATAGGCTTTACCGAAGTGCACGAATCGGAACACGGCGTCGATTTTTTAATTGACGAAATAAACAAATACACCCGCACGCATGAAAAGCCTGTTATTTCTTCGTTCTGCCCGGCGGTTACACGATTAATTCAAATCCGCTTCCCATCGCTGGTCGACCGTGTACTGCGCGTGAAGCAGCCGCTCGAAGTCACCACTGATTATTTCCGTGAGGTATATGCCCATAAGCAAGGCGTAAATCCTGCCAATGTAGGCATCTTTTATATTACGCCATGTGCGGCAAAAATTGCATCTATCAAAGCACCCATTGGCGACTATGCTTCGCCGATTGACGGGGTAATAAACATGAACTACCTTTATAACCGCGTGATGCACGAGTATAGCCAACAGGCTAAAGACACGGTAGTACCGGAGCATGAAACCCAGCTATCGGCGCGGGGAGTAACGTGGTCGCTCACCGGTGGTGAAGCGGCGCATATCGAAGGAAAATGCTTGGCAATAGATGGATTGGAAAATGTAATTGACATGCTGGAACGCTTGGAAAATGACGAGCTACAGGGAGTCGATTATCTCGAGATGCGCACGTGCAACGAAAGTTGTGCAGGTGGCATACTCACGCCGTACAACCGTTTTCTGGCAGCCGAACGCTTGCGCCACGCGGCTCGTCAGCTGCCCGCAACAAACGGCACTTCCGACGACTATAAAAAATATATCGAAGATACCGATGATGTGGGCGACATCCGCCCGCGCTCGATGGTAAAGTACGACCTTGATATTACCAAAGCATTACAAAAAATGGAAAACGCACGCGAACTCAAGGCTCTGCTTCCCGGTATTGACTGTGGCGCTTGCGGTGCCCCGAGTTGCGAAGCACTGGCCGAAGACATTGTGCGCGAACAGGCGGTAATTGACAGTTGCATTTTCATGCAAACACGCCATGAGAAAGAAGGCCTGCTGGCTCAGGAAAAAGCCATTGAGCTGATGGAAAAAATCTGGGGCCACGCACGCTTCGCCGACAAAGACCTTGAAGTGCGGAATTTACAGAATATACGAAATAGGAAACGATAGAATGATTTTATTTGACCACCACCCTGAATATTTTTTATCCAGACGAATTTGCAAAGTCACAATGGTAGTTCCATGAGTGGCCATTGAACCAATAATCAATAACTCTAAAGTTGCTACTTGATGGTTGGTATTCGTAAAAATATACCTTTGAATTTTGAAACCTTTAAATGGAATTTATATAACATTTATGAAAACATATTTACCGAAATTATTCATTTGTTTTTTAGTAATTTTAACAACCACCTACACACTTCGCGCCCAAGAGCACAACCACGAACATGCCCGCAACGAAATTGGCCTCAGCACAGGGGCCATTTATGCACCGAACGATAACATGTGGGGCGTGGGTGCGCACATTCACTACTTTCGTACGCTGTGCCCCAATAGCAAATGGTCGATAGGCGGCAGCTTCGAAGAAGTATGGACCGAAGGCAACCACTTTAGCATAGGCGCAGGTGTGAAATACGAAGTGTTGGAAAATTTAGAAATAGGTCTGTTGCCAGGTGTTACATTTCTCAAACACGAAGACAGCGGTGAGAACTATAAAGCCCATTTTTCGTTGCATGCCGAAGTAGTATACAACCTATTTCATTGGGATCATTTTCACCTGGGACCTGCTATCGATTACTCGTGGCTACAAGGCGACTCGCACATAATGTTGGGGGTACACGCTGCATTTTGTTTCTAGAAACATAGTGCACATTCCGGTAAAAATAATTATCTTTGTTTAGCAAAAATGCAGGGCATATTGACAAAAAAAATTTTGTTAGTTGAAGATGATGTGGCGTTTGGCACCATGTTGCAAAGCTGGTTCAAAAAAAACGGTTTTGAGGTTGTATTGTTGTCCAAAGTAGAACAAGCCAAGAAAGAATTATCAAAGCAATTGTTCAATCTGGTGCTCACTGACCTGCGCCTGCCCGATGGTGACGGCATTATGCTATTGACATGGCTGCGCGATCAAAAATTATCGCTGCCCGTGATTGTGATGACCAGCTACGCCGAAGTGCAAAGCGCCGTATCGGCCATTAAACTGGGGGCCTTCGACTACCTGGAAAAACCCATCAATCCGTCGATACTCAAACAAAAAATAGAACAAGCATTGATTCATGATGTCGGACAAACGAAACGCACACCGGTAACCAAACGGCAAGTGACACCCTCCGGATTCATCCATGGCCAAAGCCTTTCAGGGCAACAACTTCAAGAGTATGCCATGGTTGTGGCGCCGACAAAAATATCGGTCCTCATTCTTGGCGAAAGCGGCACGGGCAAAGAGTATATCGCCCACTTGATCCACGACAACAGCCCGCGGAAAGCCGCACCGTTCATTGCTGTCGATTGCGGCAGCCTTTCACGCGAACTGGCGGCCAGCGAATTATTCGGCCACTTGAAAGGATCGTTTACCTCGGCCATTGCCGACAAGAAAGGCGTGTTCGAGCAAGCCAACGGCGGCACGGTATTCCTCGACGAAGTGGGCAACCTGCCTTACGATGTGCAGGTGCAATTGCTCCGTGCACTGCAAGAGCAAACCACCCGCCCCGTAGGTTCGGCCACCGACATTAAAGTAGATGTGCGAATTATTGCCGCCACCAACGAAAACCTCGAAGCGGCCATTGCCCACGGCAAATTCCGCGAAGACCTGTACCATCGCCTCAACGAATTTTCGATTACTGTGCCGCCACTGCGCGAGCGTAAAGGCGACATACAGTTGTTTGCCGTACACTTTTTGGACGAAGCAAACCAAGAACTGGAAAAACACATCGACGGATTTACACCCGAAGCGCTACAAAAACTGGAACAGCACCACTGGAGCGGCAACCTGCGCGAACTACGCAATGTGGTACGGCGTGCAGCGCTATTCGCCAAAACCGACGAAATTACCCTCGACAACTTGCCGGTGTTCACTGCTCCCGCGCACCAAAAAGAAGAAATCGAAAACCTCCCGCTACGACCTGCCAACGAGCGCGAGCAAATTGAAGCAGCATTGCGAAAAACAAACGGCAACAAATCGCTGGCCGCACAGCTTTTGCAAATCGACCGCAAAACACTGTACAACAAAATGCACCTCTACGGAATAAAATTATAATTGCCACCGTATTTTCTCCACTAATTCCTTAGTTAAGCGAATTAGTTCGCGTATTTTTTCTTTCCACTCCGGAAAGTCAGCCGCCATACGGCCGCGCAAGCTATCCATTTTTTGCAGAATGGCAGCAGCATCGGTAGCACCCAATTGTAGGAACATGGGCAGCATTTTGTGACAAAGCGCTTGTGCGGCGGCAAAATTATCGGTATCCATCACTTGTTGCAGCAATGCCACATTCTCGATAGTAGAAGCCGCAAATTGCTCCAGTAAGGCGCGTGCGGCTTCGATGTCGCCACCAAACCATTCGTCGAGCGAAGCAATGCTTGTGGTTGCCGGTTTACAACCACCAAAGAAATGCTGCAACGTATCCATATTTACGGGCTTTTGTAAATACCCGTCGAAACCCATTTGCAGGGCAGCATCTTTTGAAAAGTCGCCACGCCCAGTCATTATAAACACCGGTGTTTCCGGATTCTCCTTTTTAATTTTTTGCAACACATCACAACCGGTAATAGCCCCCATTTCCATATCGGTGAGCACAGCATTGCAAGTGACGGCTTCAAAAGTTGTTGGGGTATCGCACACCGTTACGCGGTGTCCCAACGATTCCAACATTCCTTTCAACATGGCAAGGAAAGCGGCATCGTCGTCGACCAACATAATATGCTGCAAAACGTAGTGTTGCGGGGCCACGACACGGTTGGCCGGAATGGTAATCGTAAACTGCGAGCCCTTGCCCACCTCCGAGGCCACACTAATGGCACCACCCAACAGATCTGCAAAACCTTTTACTACATACAATCCGAATCCGCTGCCTGTGGCCATGGCACTGTTCTGCTCCACACGCGCGAATGGTTCAAAAATAGTATCCAACTGTCCGGCAGGAATACCGGCGCCCGTGTCGCAAATTGTACAACTAAGTTTTTCGTTACTGTAAGTTACCGACCACTCAATACTTCCGGAATTCGTGTATTTAAAAGCATTCGAAAGCACATTAGTGATAATTTGTTTTATTTTCAACATATCGGCATGCAACCAAACAGTTTTATCAATGTTGCAGTGAGAATAAAAGGCCAAATTTTTTTGCCGGGCAAGAGGTTCAAATAGCCCGGTTATTTCGGAGCAAAGACGGCGTATGCTAAAATCGCAGGCTTCCAGCTTCAATTTTCCCTGTTCCAGTTTCGAAAACTCCAACAGGTTTTCCAACATAGCCATAATATGGCTACCGGCACTTTGTATGGACTGGAGTTCCTTTTTCGTAACCGCCTGTCCATTCTGCCAAAGTTCGAGGTAACCAAGAATCGCTCCAAGCGGCGTTTTAATATCGTGCGATACGGACAACAATAATTTATGCCGGCTCTCCATCAATTCCTTTGTACGGAAATTGGCTTCCTCCAATGCTTTTCGCGCAGCTTTCCCTTTGTTCACATCGCCAATGATGAGCAATATGAAAATTAAAATCAACAATAGCGCAACCACTCCGCCCACAATGGAGTATACATTGTTTTGACGAATAAGTTGCTCGGTCCTTTCGAGGCCCGCTATCGCCGAATCCGTTGCCCGGCTATGTAATTGGAGGAACAGTATTGATAGCTGTGTCGATATTTCCTGGTCGGCAACCATCAGGTTGGTAACTTGCCGTTCTATCTGCACCAATTGCCGGCTATACTGCTGGCCGGCTTCTTCGGCCATGCTGCTCGCTTCCGACAGTATCGGCAGTGCGTCGGTACGCGACACCTGCAACGTATCGATTTTTGTAACCTGCTTGGTCATCACAGTATCGATATGCTGGCTTGGCGAGAATGCTTCGCTCAATCGTTGCCAGAAACCTCGTGTCGGGCGGGTAACTATTGTAGTGTCTTTAACCTCTGAGTGTACTATTACCGAATCCGGCTTTACCGGTAGCGAGTAGCTCCGCAGGCGTTGGCTGACAAGCATCAATGGATTCTCAGCGGCAAACTGTTTATTGAATTCCGAAATGATGCATGCCTTTTCGTGCAGCAATCCACTCACCTCATGCAGCAATGCCTGCTGCTCGCTATCTACCTGTGCCATAGAGTCGATAAGCTGCTCTACCGTATCGACCACTGTATAGAAACGCTCGAGATACTTGAGACTACGCGACGATATGTAGAGATTAGCCATTGACTGCGCATCGTTCACCGAATAAATTAGTTTATTGGCCAGTTGCAACGTACGGTAGTACTGCACAACCTCGGAGCGCTGCCGTTGCATTTGCATGCGCAAGCTATAAAGGTAGCCCACCATGCTACCGCAAAGCGCAGCTATCACCAAGTATATCAACACCGCCTTCAGTCGTATTTTATTTTCGATGGTCTTTTTCATACACCTTACAAAGATAAGAAAAACAGACAAATTCACTGCCACAACTATTCCACACCGCAGGTGTAGAAATTTCCACAAAATTCCACACTTTTAACTATCCGGTAATCGGACAGAATTAATCATAATGATTTACTTGTCAATATTTTATAATGTAGTTTACTTTTCTGGCACGCCCGTTGCACTAATTTTAATGCAAGCAATAACGAAAATCTACCTCTTATAATATATTAATAAAAAATTTACGATTATGAAAAAAATTCTCTTATCCATCGCTTTGATGATTGGTGCTGGTGCCATTGCCTTTGCCCAAACACCGCAAGCTAAACCTGCTACCGAACCTGCAAAAACCACACAGGTTACCGCACCGGCTCCCCCGAGCTATATGACAGTAAAAATCGACGAATTGAATGCGAAGGTACAAACCGCAGTTAAAGCATTTGAAAGCTCCTATACTGTAAAACAAGTTTCTTTGGACAAAGCCAAAGAAATTGCCAAAGTAGAATTAGTACTTAAAGCCGACAACAAAACAGAAAAAATTGTGTACCTTGATAAGGAAGGCAAGGAAACACCAGAGCCAAAGAAATGACAATAGAAACACACTATCAACCTTCCATCCAAGCCGGGACAGATTACCTCTGTTCCGGTTTTTTATAGGCCTGCTCAACGGAAAAACTATTCCAAACTAACCGAAGAGCAAACGCAAATTATTTTTCATCTTTTCACTTTTCATCTTTTTTATGTAACTTTGCTACTTAATCGAAAGTGATATATGTCGGAACCTCTTAAACACGAATGCGGCGTTGCCTTGATTCGTTTGCGCAAACCGCTCTCCTACTACAAAGAAAAATACGGCTCGTGGGGCTATGGTATCGAAAAGCTCTACCTGCTCATGGAAAAACAACACAACCGCGGGCAGGACGGCGCCGGTGTAGCCACAGTAAAACTAAACCCTACACCCGGTACAGTGTATATGGACCGCTCGCGTTCCAACGGCAATAGCCCTATCCGCGATGTGTTCGACGAAATCGGCATTGGGCTCGACAAGCTGAAAAACAACCCCGGAGCCGACGAGCAATGGGTTACCGACAACATTCCGTTTGCAGGCGAAGTGTTGCTCGGGCATTTGCGCTACAAAACGCAAGGCCGCAACACGATCGACTTTGTGCACCCTGTGATGCGTAGCAATAATTGGCGCTCACGCAGTCTGGTGGTAGCCGGCAACTTCAACCTCACAAACTCCGCCGAAGTATTTCAACACCTGGTAGAAATCGGGCAATTCCCGCGCAGTACGTCAGACACGGTGTCGCTACTCGAACGCATGGGACACTTGCTCGACCGGCAGAATGAAACGCTATACGCCCGCTATCGCGACCCCGAAAGTCTGTCGCGCCGGCAAATAGCTGCACGCATCGAAAATGAATTGGACATTCCCTTCCTGCTGCGTGAAACCACTAAAAAACTCGACGGCGGCTATGCCATTTGTGGAATTGTAGGCCAGGGCGATGCTTTTGTGGTGCGCGACCCCAACGGTATCCGTCCGGCATTTTATTATGCCGACGACGAAATTATCGTAGTGGCCTCGGAACGCCCCGTGATTCAAACCGCACTTCGTGTGCGCACACACAAAGTACAGGAATTGCAACCCGGGCAAGCCATTATCATCGGCAAAGACGGTTCATACAATCTCGAACAAATTACAGAACCACGCGAACGCAAAGCCTGCTCGTTCGAACGCATTTATTTCTCACGCGGGACAGACAAATATATTTACCGCGAGCGTAAAAAATTAGGCGAGCAACTCACGCAAAAAGTATTGCAATCCATCAACCACGACCTCGACAATACGATTTTCTCGTACATTCCCAACACTGCCGAAACGGCTTTTTTCGGACTCGTAAAAGGCGTCGAAGATTATATGCTGCGCGACAAACAGCACCAAATCATTAACGCCGGGAAATTATTATCGTCCGACGAGCTGTGGCAAATTATTACCCGCCGTCCGCGCGTTGAAAAAATTGCCGTGAAAGACGTAAAAATGCGTACGTTTATTACCGAAGACGCTTCGCGCAACGACATGGTGGAACATGTATACGACGTGACCTATGGTGTAGTGCGCCGAGGTATCGACTCGCTCGTAATCGTAGACGACAGCATTGTACGCGGCACCACGCTCAAGCAAAGTATCCTGAAAATGCTCGACCGCCTCGATCCGAAAAAGATTGTAATCGTAAGTTCGGCGCCACAGGTGCGTTACCCCGACTGCTATGGCATTGAGATGTCGCACATGTCGGAATTTTGTGCTTTTCTTGCCGCCATCGAATTGCTGAAAGAACGCGGGCAAGCAAGCCTTATCGACGATGTATACCGACGCTGCAAAGAACAGCTACATTTACCGAGCGAGCAATTGGTAAACCACGTGCAAGATATTTACCGTCCGTTTACGTCCGAAGAAATTTCGAAAAAAATAGTCGAAATCCTCCGCCCCGAAGGCATGAAAGCCGAAGTAGAGCTGGTATTCCAATCCAT
>JAVBNJ010000153.1:0-20113 GCA_031551625.1 Bacteroidales bacterium
GTTTCGGCTATGTTGGATAAATTGGCGAAAATTAACGTTATCCACAAAAATAAAGCTGCGAATCTGAAAAGTAGTTTGACAATCCATACAAATAAATTGGCGTAAGTTTACGCTAAATTTTTGCTTATTGCCAGTACGTTATACCGTTAATCGGAAACATGGTGTGTACAAAACTGCAACTACTCATTCATCGTTTTCCACAATAAGTCTTTCAGTTGCGGGATATTTTTACCGGAAACAGATGAAATAAAGATATGAGGCACTTTCTTCGGAAGGTGCTTTTTTATTTCGCGTTCCAGCTCGTCATCAAGCATGTCGCTCTTCGAGATGGCCAACACTCGCTGTTTGTCGAGCAACTCAGGGTTAAACTGTTTTAGTTCATTGAGCAGGATTTTGTACTCGGTTGTGATATCTTTACTATCGGCGGGAATAAGAAACAACAACATCGCATTGCGTTCAATATGTCGCAAGAAGCGCAGGCCTAATCCGCGGCCTTCGTGTGCTCCTTCAATAATTCCGGGAATATCAGCCATCACAAACGACTGCTCGTCGCGATAGCGCACAATACCCAAATTCGGCTCCAGCGTGGTAAAAGCGTAGTCGGCTATTTTTGGCTTAGCCGCAGAAACTACGGAGAGCAACGTCGATTTGCCGGCATTCGGGAAACCTACCAGACCCACATCGGCCAGCAGTTTCAATTCCAGCACAAACCATCCTTCCTGTCCTTCTTCACCGGGTTGCGAGTAGCGCGGTGTCTGGTTGGTCGATGTTTTAAAAAAAGCATTTCCCATGCCGCCGCGGCCGCCCTTGCAAAGTGTGCGTTGCTCGCCGTCTCCGGTAATTTCAAAAAGTATTTCGCCCGTTTCACCGTCTTTGGCCACAGTTCCAAGAGGTACGTCGAGGATTATATCTTCGCCATCGGCTCCGTGACGCAGAGCGCCGCTACCGGCACCGCCATTTTCGGCACGAATGTGTTTACGGTATTTCAAGTGGATGAGCGTCCAGTATTGTTTATTACCGCGCAGGATAATGTGGCCGCCACGACCACCATCGCCACCGTCGGGGCCGCCTTTAGGCACATATTTTTCGCGGTGCAAGTGCATCGAACCCTTGCCTCCCGCTCCCGATGCGCAAAGCAGCCGTACGTAATCTATGAAATTTGAATTTGACATTTCTTATTTTAATTTTCCCACAAGGGCACAAAGATCACAAAACCTATTTGTGCGCTTTATGCCGCTCATCACTCTTTAATCTTGCCCAGTATTTCGTGCAACTGCTCCATCGTATATTCCGGCGTAATATTACTATCTACAGTATAATATAACCCGCGTTTTTTGTAATGTCCGCCTATGCTCTCCGTTTTCTTGTGATAAGTGGCAATGCGAGCACGGATAATAGCAATATCCGCATCGTCGGCGCGACTTTCAATGCGAGCACGGTTTTGCAATCGTTTAATAATATTCTCTTCCGTGACTTCCAACGATAGCAGCATGGTAACCGATGTACCATACGCTGCCAGTATCTCGTCCAGCGGGGCAATTTGGTTTTCGGTTCGCGGAAATCCATCGAAAATAAACCCTTTGCAGGGCATGTGTTGTCTTACAAAATTCCGAACAATGGTAATAGCCATTTCGTCGGACACAAAATTTCCTTTATCTATCAATGCAGCAGCTTCAATACCAAGTGGTGTACCGCGTTTAATCTCGTCTCGTAATAGTTCTCCTGTCGAGAGATGTACCAACCCTTTCTCGGCAACCAGTTTTTCCGATATAGTCCCTTTTCCTGCACCCGGAGCACCAAATAGAATTATGTTAAGCATTACTATGTATTTCTGAAGTCAAAAAAATTATTTTACTACCGTATAAATATTGCGCAAATTGCGCCCCAGTTCATTATAATCCAGTCCATATCCCACAATAAAATCGTTGGGAACGCGCATTCCCACATAATCGACCGGAATGTCTTTTTTATACGCTTCGGGTTTAAGTAGGAATGTAGCTACTTTTATTTGTTTCGGTTCGTATTTTTTTAGTACCCGGAACAGCTCTTCGAGCGTATTTCCCGTATCCACTATATCTTCTACAATAATCACCGTGCGGCCTTTGATGTCCGTGCTGAGTCCTACCAATTCCGACACCTTTCCTGTGGAATTAGTCCCGCTATAGGAAGCCAGTTTAACAAAGGATACTTCACAGTTGAAATCCATTTGCTTCAGTAAATCAGTAGTGAACATAAACGACCCATTGAGTACACTCAAGAAAACAGGTATCGGTTCGTTCTTCATATCTTCACGGATCTTTTGCGCCACTATTCCTATCGCCGTTTGTATACGGTCGTGGTTGATGGACAACTCAAATTCCTTATCATGCAATTTTACCCGTTTCATTAGGTTAACATTTCAGGGAGTAACAACACTAATCCCAATTTAAGTCAAAAATAAATTTTCAGACTGCGAAAATAGTTATTATTTTTGTACTTTCAAAGTAATATTATAAACACATTATGAATCCAGTTGTTAGTATTTTAATGGGCAGCACATCGGATCTTCCAATCATGGAAGAGGCTGCAAAATTTCTGAACGAACTAAAAATACCGTTCGAGATCAATGCTCTTTCGGCACACCGTGTGCCGGAAATGGTAGTAGATTTCGCTAAAAATCTTCACATCCGCGGCGTAAAAGTGGTGATTGCCGGAGCCGGTGGTGCCGCTCATTTACCTGGTGTCGTGGCCGCATTAACGCCTGTACCTGTTATCGGCGTACCAATCAAATCGTCGAACTCGATGGATGGATGGGACAGCGTGCTCTCTATCCTGCAAATGCCGGCGGGTATTCCTGTTGCAACGGTTGCGCTCGACGGCGCTCGCAATGCCGGTATACTTGCGGCACAAATTCTTGCCACGGGAGATGCCGAGTTGTTCAAAAAAATCCAAGCGTTCAAAGCCGACTTGGCGAAAAAAATTGCCAAAGCCAACGAGGAATTGAGCAAAGTGACATACGAGTATAAGGTGTAAGCACTACACATTAAAACTGCCCAATCCTGCAACCTGCAAATTCATTTTGCGGGTTGTTTCTTTTTTACTACCTTTGTTGCCCCAAGTAAAGACAGTACAATCGGGTACTATAACTATTATTCCGTTCCTTGCATGATTTTCCCTCTTTTCAAACAGGTGACTGCATTCTCATTATTGCTGCTCCCGCTTACATCTATCGCCCAACTCCCGCTGGCGCCAATCGGTTCACGTGCCGCGGCATTGGCAAACATCACGACCGTCGACACCAGTGTGTGGGTTGCCGTCAACAATCCCGCAAACCTTGGCATGCAACGCAACATACAGATTGGCGTGTCGTACGAACAGCGTTTTGCCATGCGCGAAATGGGCGTTAGTTCGCTTGCCACCACCTTTCCATTGTTGGGCAACGGCATTGGCATATCGTTGAGCAATCTCGGTTTCTCAACGTACGGAGAGAGCCGTTTCGGCTTTTCCACCGGACGAAAAATAAGCAATTATATTTCTGTTGGTGCAGGTGTCGACGCCCACCTGTTGCGCTTTCCCGAAGACTACCAGAACTTGTTTGCCGTAACCGGAACTATTGGCGTGTGGGCGCGTCCATTAGAGAAATTGACGCTCGGGCTGCAGGTGTTCAACATCACGTTTTCTAAATGGAACGATGCGGCGCGTTCGCCGTTGCCCGTGGTGTTCGCGTTGGGAGTTAGCTATGCCGTGGCCGAACCGGTGGCACTGTTCGCCGAGTTGTCAAAAGATGTGAATGAACCATTGCGTGTGAAATTCGGTTCGGAATTTTCCATTCTGCGAGCGTTATACTTGCGGGCAGGTGTAATTTCCGAGCCATTCGAAACGCATTTCGGCATCGGCTACAGCTACAAAAATTTTCAATTCGACGCCGCATTTGCATGGCACCCGGTGCTTGGCTACACGCCGCAAGCGGGGATAAGCATCAAATTGTAATCACTGAATAATTGAGTAACTGAACCGCTTGTCGCAATTCCTAATTCCTCATTCTTAATTCCTAATTAAAATGCGTCGTGTTGCAATTATTTTCTTAGCAGTACTTTCGGGTAGTCTCGCAAAAGGCCAATCATCGCGCGAATTGCCCGATGCCATTCGTCAAATCATTGAAACAATTGCAGCCAATAGCGAGGAAGAAAACATAGACATACAGGCATTGTACGACACCTACGAATCGCTATTGGAAAATCCGATTAACTTGAACGCCGCAACTGAGGCGGATTTGCGATCACTACAAATTCTTACCGATTTTCAAATTCAGAGTTTGCTTGATTACCGGAAAGAGTACGGTATACTGTATACCCTCCACGAACTGCCGCTGATACACGGATTCAGCGAAGAGATTGCCGCGCAACTTTCGCCATTCATCACGGTGGCCACCATCAATGAAAATATTGCAACCTTCAAAGACCGCCTCACACGCGGTCGTCATCAAGTTATTGTACGCACGGCTACCGTATTGGAACAACAAGTGGGCTACTCTCCTATTACACCGGAAGAGCTGGCTGCAAAGCCCAACGCGCGTTACCTCGGTGGGCCGTGGTCGCTCTACACACGCTACAAATACAATTACAAAAACAAAATGCAATGGGGTATTACAGCCGATAACGATGCTGGGGAGCCATTTTTCACAGGGCCCAATAAATACGGTTTCGATTTTTATTCGGCACATATTCAAGTCGCTGACGTGGGCATTGTGAAACAAGCTATTGTAGGCGACTATCAAGTGCAGTTCGGGCAAGGACTCGTAGCGTGGGGCGGCTACTCGCTCGGCAAAACAGGCGATGTGCTGTCTATAAAAAAACAAGAACGCGGACTCACGCCCTACTCATCAACCGACGAGAATAACTTCCGCCGCGGCGCTGCTGTTACGTTGCAGCACAAGCAATGGAGCCTTTCAGTTTTTGCATCGCACAAAAATATTGATGCAACTATTGATAGCCTTTCGTTCAGCAGTATGCAAGCCACTGGACAGCACAACACAGTGAGTACTATGACACAAAAACACGCACTGTCCGAAACCGTGGCGGGAGGTAATATGTCGTATCGTTTCAAGTTTTTGAAAATCGGCACGACAGCCTTGTGGCACCGCTACGGAAAAAATTACGAACGCGCCATAAAACCTTATAATCAATTCGAGTTAGCCGCTTCGCAGAATACCAATGTAGGCATTGATTTTTACAGCGTGTGGCGCAAAACCAGTTTTTTCGGCGAAGTGGCAGCGAGCGCCAACGGCGGTTGGGCAGGCCTAGTAGGCGCGTTGTTCGATTTGGACAGGGCACTCCGCCTCTCGTTGCTTTACCGCAACTATGGCCGCAACTACCAAGCCATGTATGCACAAGGATTCGGAGAAACCAGCAAAACCGCCAATGAAGAAGGTTTTTACGTTGGTGCACAATGGATACCGCACGCCGAGCTTACCGTGTCGGCCTATGCCGATGTATACGCGTTTCCGTGGATGCGCTACCGCGTGTACGCCCCGTCGCATGGCTTTGAATATTGGGTACAAGCCGATTACCGCCCGAAAGATAATTTAAGCATGTACATTCGCATAAAACAGGAAATCAAAGAAGAAAACATAAGCGGCGGAAACAGCGCCATACAACAATTGCAAGAGGTTAGCGGGTGGCACGCACGTTACGAAATTTCATACGAATTATTTCCCGGTTTAAAAATGCGCGACCATATTGAACTTTCGTTCTACAAAGCCGCCGTCAAAGAAAACGGATTGCTGTTGTATCACGACGTCAAATATAAACTGCCTACTTTCCCACTTGATTTTTCGGTGCGCTTTGCGGTGTTCGACACCGACAGTTGGAACACGCGCTTCTATGCCTACGAAGACGACATACTCTATGCGTTCTCCGTGCCCGCCTATGCCAACAAAGGCGCACGTTGGTATTTCAACCTGCACGTGCGCCCTGTTAAACGTATCGATTTTTGGTTACGTATAGCACAAAGTTATTATTTCAATACTCTCACCGTAAGCAGCGGCCTCGCACAAATAAATGCACCACATCAAACGACACTGAAGTTGCAGATGAGCGTGAAGTTATAGGAAAATTAGCGGACACATTTTATTCCGCTCGTACGATTATATTCATTATTTCCATTCGAGGCACACCAATGATATGCGCAAGGTATTCTCGATGTTTCCCATACGACTGTTAGGAACTCTGTCTGCCAACCAACACATTGAGGATATATAACTTCCTCATCCCATGGAGTCTCATCTTTAGGATAAGAATGTGTTGTATTCAAAAGCCCTGCCGAATATAAACATTTCAATTGTGAATAATCAGCGGTTGACCATGTAGAAGGACAAACATTGTTTCTATTCAGCCATGTAGCCAGTAAAACTTCTTTTTTTGCTTCAAAAATTTTCCCGGAACAACTAAATGTAGATGCCACATCTGCTATCAAATCCCGACAATAGCCGTTTGCAAATGTTAATCCGGGTTTACAAATTGCACCGTTTGTTGTAGCAACGTCTCGCTCAACCCATCCAGAACAACCAGTTGCATCGGTAATTGAATTTATTATACCACCCGAATAATTTTTACTATTAAACGGAGTGGTAGAGCCGTTGATATAAAAAGGTATTGTACCACGAAGTGTATAAGTTCCATTATTATAACTTGCCGCATTCGGCGGATAGTCTGTAGCATATGCGCACCAATCATACTTGGCAGGCATACTGTTTAAGGTAAGCGTTACCGTTTGTGAACCGTTAGCTCCATAAATCCACACACCTTTGCTGTTACCCGAATTAACCACCGTACCTGACGATGTGGTACTAATAGTAGCACGTGTCCACGAACCGCTACCTGTCGCCCGGTAATCCACAAATACCCACGCCGTATTACGATGATTAGTAGTATCGCCCATGCAGCCTGTTCTTGTAATGGCGATAGTAACTTTATTGTTTTTATAATCGGCACTCACTTGTTTTATATTCACGCAGCGGGCTGCTGCGGGTAGTGAGTACACACACATGGTCATCAATAATAAATAGTAGATTTTTTTAGCTGCGCTGAACTCACAGCCGTGTTTTGTTTTTAGTAGAGTTCGGTTCATAATTACTAATTTTTTAGTTTATAATTTTAGTAGCAGCCATTGGGATTGTTTTACTATACAAACAAACACTATATAAACTCTATAAAACAACCCCCACGCTGCATTTTATTGCTGCTGTCTTTTTGTTCTCGTTAATTTGTGTTAATCGGTGGACTAAAAAAAGAAACGTGAACTTTTACTTATTTTCAAGGAGGTTCTCGAATACCCATTTACAAAATAAACAAAGCCCACGTTTTTAAACTGGTCGCTTGTGTTATTCCTTGTAAATATGAAATTTTCGAGATTCCCTTGAAAGAATAATACTCGTTAAGAAAGAACATATCCCCGTGATTATCGGGAATGCAAAGAAAGAAAATTATTTTTTTCTGTGCAAATTTATTTTCAGCACAAATGAAAAACGGCTCCCCGGGGAGCCGTTTTCATTATTTATTTTTCATAAATCCCTGATTACATTTTCCGCACCTTCAACTTGTCGCCCGGCATAATTTTGGAACTCTTGTTGAGATTGTTCATCGTCATCAAATCGTACACGGTAATGTCGTCATACGCTTGCGCAATGCTCCACAGCGTTTCGCCTTTCTTCACCACATGAATATCGCTACCACTATTTTTTACCACCGGCTTGACCGGTGCGGTAACCGCCGCAGTGGTAGTAGCAGCTTTAGCCGAACCGCCTTTCACAACCAGTTTTTGTCCCACTTGTATTTTACTTCCGATGTTGTTCCAGTATTGAATATCGGATACTTTTACTCCATATCTCGCCGCGATGGAACTCACCGTTTCGCCTTTCCTTACACGGTGAATGGCATTTTTACCCCCAGAGGTGGCTATCGATACATTGCCGCCCTGAGCAATTTGCTTGGTAATATTGGGATTAAAATAAACACTGTCTTTATACGCATAAATTTCTTTTTCTTTTTCAGCAAATGCACCCGTGTATTCATAAGGAATGCAGAGAGAATAAGTGCAGTATGTACCCGGAATAATGTCGTGCTGATATTGAGGATTGAAATCGCGTAATTCGTCCACCGGAATGCCAATTACTTCTGAAATCTGTTCAAAATGCAGCATTTTGTTTACCAGAAATGTATCGACTTGCGCAGGCATATCAATAGATTTCGGTTTCAAGCGATGTTCTTTGTAATACTCCAGCAAATAACTTGCCGCCACAAAATTAGGTACATAGCCGCGTGTTTCGCGCGGCAAGTAAGGGTAAATATCCCAATAGTCGCGTTTACCACCCGAACGGCGAATGGCTTTATTCACATTGCCTGCACCGCAATTGTAAGCTGCAATCGCCAATGACCAGTCACCGAAAATACCATACAAGTCTTTCATATACTTTGCAGCAGCGTGTGTAGCAGCAATGGGGTCTAATCGCTCGTCCACGTACGAATTAATTTTCAAATCATACGACAATGCCGTACGGTACATGAACTGCCACATGCCCTTTGCCTTGGCTCTGGAAACAGCACGCGGGTTCAATGCCGATTCAATAACCGCCATTGCCCGCAACTCAAGCGGCATATTGTAGCTGTCCAGAATTTCTTCGACCATCGGCAAATAATATTGCGAAAGGCCGAGAATCATTTCCGATTTTTCGGGAATACGTTGTGTGTAAAATACGATACTGCGACGCACCACATCGTTGTAGGGCAAATCTATCAACGTGGGCATCCGTTTCAAGCGGTTGATGTATACCGAATCCGGCAAATCGGCCGTAATGTAATCCTCGTCCATGTCAAAACCCGCTGTGTCGCGCAAGGCGCGTTGCAAATACCATATAGATAGCAAACTATCCAGGTTGTTGCTCACATCAGGGTCAATCACCTCGTCGCCCTCTACTACCACCGTTTTGCCGGGGTTTACAATCGTGTCGCTAGCCATTGTTTTTACTACATGCTGTTGAGCCATCACCAGCGTGGCCACCGGTAAAAGCAACGAAAGGCAAAGTAATTTTTTAGCTGCGCTGAACTCACAACTATGTTTGAATTTTAATAGTGTTCGGTTCATATCCGTAAAATTTTTCAAAATGTAAAATCCATTTTCATGCCGAAAGCCGGAGTTCCGCCATAGGCATAGTTATTAAAATTAAGTACCGCCGGTTGCATGCGGAACGAGAGGTTGTCGCTCACATCAAAATCTTTCAGATAGGCAAACACATTGGCATCAATAATATTCAATGCATAAACCAATGCGGTGAAAAATATCGCATAGTCGCGACTACGGCGATATTGGTCGCGATAATATTTCAACTTGTCTGCCGAGTAACGGCGGTTAAATTCGTCCATCGCATCGGGGTCATCGCCCGTAACAATATTGTAGGCCGTGCGGTAACGTTGATATTGCGTATTGTTAAAGTCAATCAAATAACCTGTAAAAGCCAATGCACCGTACACAATCGGTATTTTCCAGTAGTCGCCATTGTAGGCTTGCCCCAGTCCCGGTAGCATAGCGGAATAAAGCGTAGCCCTTTGCGGCACTACTTCGCGCCCGGTGTTGTACGACACCAACCCGTCGACCAAACTACCCCAGTAAACAGCCGCCATCCCTACAAAACATAAGTTCCGTTGCACCTTGTAGTGCGATTCGCCGGTTTCATTCCACATTTTATTACTATGCAGGCCGCCCCACAAAAAGCCGCCCATGCCACCCCATACCACAGGGATTTTCCAATAGTCGCGATTGTAGGCTTGCGAGTAACCCGGCAAGACCAGCGAGGCGCTCCACACGCGCGAAATCGACAATGAGTCGCGTCCTGTGAGGCCGTAGTAAAAATTTTTGTCCGCAGGTCTGACACCCGGTTGCGTAAGCTGCGCCCACGCAAACTGGAAACCCAGCAACACAATAAGTATGACTATTAGAAATCGTTTCACAAAAAAACTATCCTTTATTGGACAACCGCGCGAGGAAATCGTTTATTTCTTCGTCGTTTGCAAAATGAATAGTGATGCTTCCGCTTCCCTTTTCGCTTCGCTTCACAGCAATATTCGAATTGAAAATGCGTTCCATCGCTTCAATCAAGTGAAAATAGTTTTCGGGCAGGGATATGTCTTCGTGCAGCACTTGTTTCTTTGTGGCGGCAGGCTGTGTGGCACGACGCACCAGTTCTTCGACTTGGCGTACCGATAGACCTTCATCCACCGCTTTGCGCACAATTTTAATTTGGTCTTTATCTTCGGAAAGTCCAGCAATAGCACGGGCATGTCCCATTGATATCTTGCGTTCGCGAACAGCCGCTTGTACTTCGGCAGGTTGGCTGAGCAAGCGCAAATAGTTAGCTACAGTCGAACGTTTTTTACCGACACGTTCGCTCATTTCTTCCTGCGTCAGGCGACATTCGTCCATCAGACGTTGGTAACTCACCGCTATTTCAATAGCATCGAGGTCTTCGCGCTGGATATTCTCCACGAGCGCAACCATCAACACATCGTCGTCTTCAGTCGAACGCACGAAAGCAGGTATAGTATCTACGCCCGCAATCTTTGACGCACGATAACGCCGTTCGCCACTGATGATTTGATATTTTCCGCGCTTCACTTCGCGCACCGTAATGGGTTGTATGACGCCAAGGTTTTTTATCGACTTCGCTAAATCCTGCAAAGCCTCTTCATCGAAGTGTTTGCGCGGCTGTTCGGGGTTCGCCTCAATAGCATCGAGACTGATTTCCGACACCCCACCCACCGGCTGTTCAGTCGTTTCTACAGGCTGAGCAGCAGGGCGCTCTTTACGCTCGGGGCGCGGCGTTGAAACAGTATCGGCATCGGCAATCAATGCACTCAACCCACGTCCTAATGCGGCTTTTTTCATCTGTTATTTATTTTTGTTCGTTCTTAAACACAATTTCTTTCGATAGGTTCAAATAGTTGTTCGCGCCTATCGATGCGGCATCGTAAAGGATAACGGGCTTGCCGAACGAAGGCGATTCGCTCAGTTTCACGTTGCGTTGGATAATCGTTTGGAACACCATGTTCGGGAAATGGCGGCGCACTTCTTCCACCACTTGGTTGGCCAAGCGCAGGCGCGCGTCGTACATCGTCAACAAGAAACCTTCTATTTCGAGTTCGGGATTCAAGCGTGTCTGCACAATTTTTACGGTGTTCAACAGTTTGCCTAATCCTTCGAGTGCAAAAAATTCGCATTGCACGGGAATCACTACCGAATTGGCAGCCGTCAAGGCATTCACGGTAATCAAGCCCAGCGAAGGCGAGCAGTCAATTATGATATAGTCGTATTGGTCGGCAATTTTTTCGAGCACGCCCTTCAACACCTTTTCGCGGTTGGGCATTTGCAACATTTCAATCTCAGCGCCCACCAGGTCGATGTGCGAAGGAATCAGGTGCAAGCCCTTGATTTCCGTTTCGAGTAACGCGCTTTTGGCATCTGAATTACCAATCAAACATTCGTAAATGGTATCGCCTGCAATGGATTTAGTATCGAATCCAAAGCCCGACGTGGCGTTGGCTTGCGGGTCGGCATCAATCAGCAGCACTTTCTTTTCGAGTACTGCCAAGCCTGCCGCCAGGTTGATTGCGGTAGTGGTTTTCCCTACGCCCCCTTTTTGATTGGCTATTGCTATAATTTTTCCCATAATTCGCTAAAAGTTATATAACCTGCAAATTTACAAAAACTTTTTGAGAAAAATGAACTATAGGGAAAATTAAAACCTAAAAATACATTGTATCGTAACAAGTTGGCATAATATAAATTTGATTGATTTCAAATTTATTTCTATTTTTGCATTGAATTTATAACCACTATGAAAAAACTGTATCCCATCATTGCATTAGTATGCATGGCCTTTCCGGCGCATGCACAATTCACTGCCGATTTTGAAAATGCAAATTTGGATGGCTGGACGCAAGTTCCTTCCGGGCGCTGGGCAGCATCAACTACAACACCGTTAGCCGGGCGTTATTCACTTAAACATACGTTCGATAACCCAACGGCTGCTACCGATATTATTTATTGCCCACTAAGCGGTGTTATGCCGAATAGCGGAACTACGCGATGGCGTTTCCTGTTGCGGCATGGTTACAACCCAAGCAGTACCAACCGTTGGGCGTTTTTTCTTTTCAGCAATGCTGCGGGTAGCGAATGGAAATCCAGTGGTGCATACGAAGGGTATGCTATTGGCGTCAATATGGTGGGAAGCGACGATACCCTTGCGTTGTATGCCGTACGTAACAACACGTTTACTATTGTCCGTAAAACCACCATTAATTGGGAACAGGATATCAGAGCAACAGGCAAAGGCGTCGTGGAAGTGCTACGTAGCAACGAGGGCGGATGGAACATCCGCGGCAACACAGCGGGCGATACTAACGCTTTGCAAACCATTGCTGTGCCGGTTACACACACTACTTACAGCACCGCCAATTATTCCGGTATCTTGTATCAATATACCGCTTCGGCCGATATGTTGCTATGGGCCGACAATATTTCCATATCGTTTACCCGTGTGTATGTTCCTACAAAAATCAACACAGCATCGTTGCAAGGCCATTCATCCATTGCGCTTACTTTTACCCAAGCGGTAGACAGCGCGACAGCCGTTGTGGCAGAAAATTATAAATTGTATGCAGCAAACGATTCGCTTACACCTGTCGCTGTTGAAATACTTGACCCGACTAAAGTTTCAGTTACATTTGCCAATCCTGTTCCACGGGGAAATGCGACAATTAAAGTAACGGGGATTAGCGACGAAAACAGATTGATAATAAACGATGTTAAAGAGTTATCTATTTTCTATCTGTTATACGGCGATGTGGTCATCAACGAACTAATGGTGGCACCCGCACCGGCAGTGGGGTTGCCGGAAGTCGGTTATATTGAATTGTACAACCGGCTGGATATTCCTGTGCCGCTTAATGGCTGGAAGATGGAGTACAACGCTACTGTTGGAAATATTGGTACGGCTACGATTCCGGCGCATGGCTATTTGATTCTCTGCTCATCGGCTGCGCTCGATGTGATGCGCGACTATGGCAATGCCACAAGTGTAAGTTACATATCGAGCCTTACGAAAGCGGGAAAAACACTTTCGTTGAAAAATGCCGATGGACTTTTGTTATCGCGTGTAACCTATTCCGATAAATGGATTGCCGATGAGGCAAAGCGTTCTGGTGGTTGGTCGTTGGAAAAAATAGATATAGACAATCTTTCGGAAACTCTCTCCAACTGGGCAGTTTCGACTGATGAACGTGGCGGTACGCCCGGACAGCAAAATGCTGTGCATGCCGCTAATCCTGATACGAAGCCTCCTGCTATCGCGGCGTTCAAACAACTCGATAGCCAGACCCTACAAATTACGTTCAATGAATTATTCGATACAACAAAAGCTAAAACCCCATTATGCTATTTGCTGGATAACGGCATGGGAAATCCGCAGGAAGTGACGTGGAGCCGTACAAACCCGGAGCAAATCACACTGCATTTTTTGCAACCGTTTGCAGAAGGTACTCTCTATACGCTCACAGTTGATGCACCTTTTTGCGACTTGGCCGGGAATATACCTAATGACTTAGTTCATACGTTTGGCAATTTGTCGGCACCGCAAACTGGTGAAATTATAATCAATGAAGTACTATTCAACCCGTACCCCAACGGCACCGACTTTGTGGAAATTTACAACCGTTCCGATAAGATTTTCGATTTGCAACAGTTAAAATTGGCGAATCGTGATAAGAACGGGAACATTGCTTCAGCGTACAGCGTAGCCCAACAACACTTCCTGTATCCTAATGATTATGCAGTTTTCACTACGAACAAAGAAGCGGTACAACAGTTTTACACCGTACCGTCACCCGGAAAAATACTTGTACTAAGCGGTTTCCCCTCATACCCCGACGACAAAGGAAATGTGGTATTGATTTCCGGTAAAGATGTAGTACTGGACGAGTTGGTGTATTCCGAGAAAATGCACAGTCCGTTTTTAGCCACTGCGAAAGGGGTGTCGCTTGAGCGGGTAAACGCCGGCGAACCAAGCAATATGTTGCCAAATTGGCAATCGGCGCGACAAGCAGCAGGATTTGCCACACCTACCGGCCGAAACTCGCAAACCAATCGTATCAATATTTATGCGGCCGTTTTGCAAGGAACCAACAGTATAGAAGTAAGCTTTACACAAGCTGTAGACGAACGTTTGGTGCAAGCTGTAAATAATTACAAATTGTGTTATGCAAATGACACATTAATACCTGTGCAAGTAGAAATTTTACAATCGACTAAAGTATTAGTCAATTTTGGAAAGCAGTTGCCGCGCGGTGTTGCGACTATTGCAGCAGCAGGAATAATAAACTGCAACAGTTTATTTGTGGACGATACAGCGCCGGTTTCTATTTTTTACCTTTTCTACGGCGATGTAGTTATCAACGAACTAATGGCAGCATCCGCACCGGCTGTGGGATTACCGGAAGTAAGCTATATAGAACTATACAACCGGCTGGATATTCCGGTGACACTCAACGGTTGGAAAATGGAATACAGTCCGTTGTCAGGAGGAAGCGCTACTGCGGGAAATATTAGTAGCGCTACGATTCCTGCACATGGCTATTTGATGTTATGTTCGTCGGCAGTATTGGACACCATGCGTCATTATGGAAACGCTACAAGCGTAAGCTATATTTCAAACTTGACAAAAAGCGGGAAGACATTAGCATTAAAAACATCCGATGGCACCTTATTATCGCGTGTGGGCTACTCCGACAAGTGGATTACCAATGAGGCAAAATGCAGCGGCGGTTGGTCGTTGGAAAAAATCGATAGCAACAACTTGTCGGAAACGGCTGCCAACTGGGTTGCCTCGACCGATGAACGCGGCGGTACTCCCGGACAGCGAAATAGTGTGTGCGCCCACAACCCGGATATGGAATCGCCTGTTCTCGCAGTGTTCAAGCAAATCAACAATCAAACACTCGTGCTTGCATTCAACGAACTATTTGATACGACCAAGGCAAAAAATCCGTTGTGTTACATGTTGAGCAATGGTATAGGGAAGCCACAGGAGGTTACATGGAATCGCATCAATCCGGAACAGGTAACACTGCATTTTGCAAAACCATTTACCGAAGGTATCCTTTACAACCTGGCTGTGGATGCGCCTTTTTGTGATTTGGCAGGGAATATACCTGATAATTTAGTTTATACGTTCGGCAATTTGTCGACACCGCAAGCAGGCGAAATTATAATCAATGAAGTGCTGTTTAACCCGTATGCCAACGGCGTCGACTTTGTGGAAATATACAACCGATCCGGTAAAATTTTTGATTTGCAATACTTGAAATTAACCAACCGCGACAAGAATAACAAAGTTGCATCGGTACATAGCGTGGCACAACAATATTTTCTGTATCCCAACGATTATGCGGCGTTCACCACAAACGTCGATGCCGTACGCCAATTTTACTCTGTGCCATCGCCCGAAAAAATGATTGTGCTTAGCGGTTTCCCTTCCTATCCCGACGATGCGGGTTGTGTGGTGTTGCTGGCAAGCGACGACAGCATTGCCGATGAATTTTGCTACTCGGCAGAAATGCACAGCGGTTTTTTGGCCAACGCCGAGGGCATTTCGCTGGAGCGGGTGAACCCCGAGCGTCCAAGCAATGAGCATGCCAATTGGCAATCGGCAGCACAGGATGCGGGCTTTGCGACCCCCACGTATCGCAACTCGCAATTCAACACGAACGAAGAAACAACAGCCAGTGCTTTTTCGTTGCCCTACGATGTATTCTCGCCCGATGGCGACAGCTACAACGATGTGCTGTATATTGATTACGATTTAAGCGCACCGGGCTATGTAGCTACTATCAGTATCTATGATGCCAATGGCCGTCCGGTAAAAGAATTGGAAAAGAAAATACTGCTGGGGAGTGCAGGCCGCTTTGCGTGGGACGGCACACGTTACGACAACCATATCGCCACGCCGGGTATGTACATTGTGTATATTGAATTATACGACGTGAATGGAAATATACAACGTATTAAAAAAAGTTGCGCCTTGGCAATGCGGCGGTAACAATTTTTTACAGGTTGTAACCTTTTCAGGCAGCATGATAATATAAAATAAGACCTAATAGGGAATATTGCAAAACCTATTAGGTCTATTACTTTACGCAGCCGCTTGCTTCAACGTTTTATGGAAATAAATAAATCCGCTTAGCACAACGGTTAGGATACCACAAATGATAAATATCAAACGTAAGTCTACCACATCGCCCAGCGGACCGAAGATGAGCATGCCGAGAGGCATTACTCCCGTGGCTACAATTTGCACAACACTAAACACACGGCCTTGCTTGTCGGCTTCTACTTTTCGTTGGAATAACGCCATTTCCGCAGCATTGGTAAACGCTACAAAAATACCCATTACCAGCATGAGGGCAGAGAGAAAATAGAAATGAGGCACAGCCAGCAACACGCTGGAAATACCGAATACAAAGCACGACAAGGCAATGGTGTTAATCGCGTTTTTGAAACCACCCCACCATGCAATGATAGCGCCGCCAAGCATCATACCGCCACTGAACAAAATTTCGATAACCGAAAGCCGCCACACCTCGTCGCCAAACTCGCGAACAACCAGCAACTGGCTTAAGAAAGCCGATGGAGTAATGAGAAAAAAATAGAAACAATCAACAATTAGCATCCCGCGCACAAATGTATTTTTCCAGCAGTAATTTAATCCTTCTTTCAAATCGGCAAGATAGCCGGTAGCTTGCTCTTGCAATGCTTTTGCATGCGCCTTGATTGGAATACTCAACATAATACCGATGCCTATGACGGCAGTTGACACATCAATAAAAAAAAGTGCCTGCAACGGGAACAATGATAGCAGTGCAGCGCTTGCGGCAGGTGCTGCCAATAGAATCACCGATTGCAAACTGCCATTGATGCCGTTGACCCGCATCAAGTGTTCGGACGGAACCATTTGCGGAATAATGGCTCCTACTGCGGGCGACTGTATGCCCATGCCGATGGAACGCAGGCACAATATCAAAAAAATTAACCACAGTCCCTGATAGCCGAGCGCAAAAATAATAGCTAGCACAAGTGTTACGAACGCAATGCCGGCATCAGAAAAAATGATAAGTTGCTTGCGGTTGTACCGGTCGGCCCACACGCCTGCGAACAACGAAATGACCAAGCGCGGCAGGAATGTAAAAATGGTGCTTACCATCATCATTGTGCCGGATTTGGTGGACAAGGTTATGTGCCAGATAATGGCAAAGTCTACCAGCGACGAGCCGAACAGCGAAACAGCCTGACCCGCAAAGAATAGAGTAATTGTTTTTTTCCAGTGAAGAAATGTATTTTCATTTTGCATAATAAAATCAATTGAAATAAGACAAAAGATAACCTTTCTGGGAAGGCCAGAATACCAAGCTACATAAGCTTTTTATTATACAAAATAACGAAAAGACATATCAGATCTAAAGTTTACGATTGTAAAGATAGTGATTTTCTGCGAATTTCAATACGTTTTCCTAACAGTTCCTTATTTTTTGACCGTCAGGTATCATACAATCTAATAGAAGAAGATGTCAAACCGGTTGGTTCAATCGTTACAGTTCCAGCAATTCTTTTGGTACGTCCACTTGCAGCAACTGTTTTTTATGGTCGTTTTTCTTTACAAAATTTTCGTGACACGGAATAATTACTTCGCGCCCATTGTAGTCGATTTGCAGGCAGGGATTGCCGGGAATGTCGAGAAAACCGGTAACGGTGCCAAGCTCTCCGAGAGCTTTATCAACGACCTTGTAATTAAGAATTGAGAATTGAGAATTGAGAGTGCCATTCTCCATTTTCAATTCTCCATTTTCAATTTTTTTTCCTACAAGTTCTTCTGCTAATTTTTGCGTTTCAAAATCGTCGAATACCACTTGTGCACGGTTGTTACCGCGAGGTTCGAATGATTTAAAATAAAACGGAACCAGTAGTCCATCAATGGTGATGAATACCGGTTCGTCCAAATTTATTTCTTCAGGCGCTTCGTCGTACAATTTGATGATTAGCTCACCGTATGCCCCAAAAGTTTTTTGAATTTCTGCAAAAACCATAGTTTAAAGACTTAAAAAATTAAAGATTTAAAGTTTAGAGCGCTTGCGCAACTTTAAACTTTAAATCTTTTAACTTTGAATCAATCGAAGTTTATGCTTCGGCAGGAGCCTCGGTCGTAGCCGGTGCAGCTTCAGCGACCGATGCTTCGGCAGCAGCTTTGGCTTCAGCTTCTTTCAGCGCAATATCGCTCTTCTTTTGTGCTACGGAAGCGGCTTTGGTTTCCTTGGTTTTGGCTTCGGCTTCGAGACGTGCTTTGTTAGCATCGCGGCCAGCTTGCGCTAAATCCGATTTCTTACCGCTTACTTTCGCTTCTTTTTCCTGCATCCAATTGTTCCATTTTTGGATGGCAGCATCTTCCGTCAACGCACCTTTTTTCACCCCTTCTAGCAAGTGCTTTTTGAGCAACACGCCTTTGTATGAAAGGATACGACGGCAAGTATCGGTCGGTTGCGCACCTTTGTTCATCCAATCCAAAGCCTTGTCCACATCCACTTCTACCAACGCCGGATTGGTGTTGGGGTTGTAAGTGCCGATACGTTCAATGAAACGGCCGTCGCGCGGGCTGCGGCTATCGGTTACTACTACGTGGAAATAAGCGTAATTTTTTTTCCCGTGGCGGGACAAACGAATCTTTACAGACATACTCTATATAGTTTTTAAGTTAATATTGCTATTTAAACTTCCTTATCTTCTCGAGAAAAGGTGTGCAAAGGTACAACATTTTTTGAAATAGGCAAAATCTTTCTTTTAATGGCAGGGCCGACGCATTTGATTTGTTGTGATTAGCTAGTAATGAATAGTGTTTGTGCGGTTGTTTACACTGTATTTGCTTCGTTTATGAAGTAGAACTTGTTGCTAACATTTTTCTTGACGAATTCCGCATTTTGTTAATAATTAGTCCGTTGTATTTATTTTAGCGACTCACTTTTTTCAGACCCTTGCAATAAAATTTATTATAAAGCATTATGGAAAAAACATCACTACATTTGTATATTGAGCAAATCCGCGACCCGAGAGAAGGACCTAATAAAAGCATTTAATTGATTTTTCACGCAAGATATTACGCTTACCTCACGGCATTCGTTCGCACATACGCATTACTGCAAGCAGAACGATTAATGAAAAGAAGAGTAACGAAAGAAGGCTCAAAAAACAGGAGCCTTGTTACCAAAAGATTAAAAGCCGCTTGGGATATGGGCTTTCTTTACCAAGCACTTAATTTTTAAGTGTGTCGGCTCTGTTGGATTTCGTCCAAATTTTGTTTTTTTAGAAAAAAGGTGTACCTTTGCAGTT
The DNA here is from genome assembly GCA_031551625.1 of Bacteroidales bacterium. Lineage (GTDB taxonomy): Bacteria > Bacteroidota > Bacteroidia > Bacteroidales > UBA932 > JAVBNJ01. The sequence goes on from JAVBNJ010000153.1 coordinate 19,459, forward strand.
CGGAAGAGTCCAGATAAGTCTGGATTCTTCTGTTTCTTTTATGTGAAAATACTAAAATTTGAAAAATATTATGGCGAAAGTACATTATGTAACGGAAGACGGATTGGAGCGCTTGCGCAAAGATTTGGAACAGCTCAAAAATTATGAGCGCCCCGCTATTTCACGACAAATTGCCGAAGCACGCGACAAAGGTGATTTGTCGGAGAATGCCGAGTACGATGCGGCAAAAGAAGCACAAGGGTTGCTCGAAATGAAGATTGCCAAACTAGAAGCAATGGTGGCCAACGCGCGCGTGATTGACGAGTCGCGCATCGACCTTTCGAGCGTGCAGGTATTGACAAGAGTAAAAATTAAAAACGTGGCGACCAAAGCTGTGATGGAATATACGCTGGTTACCGAAACCGAAGCCAATATCAAGGAAGGCAAGCTGGCCGTTGGCACGCCTATAGCACAGGCATTGCTGGGTAAGAAAAAAGGCGAAGTGGTGGAAGTGAAAGTTCCCGCTGGGGTTATGAAATTCGAAGTTATGAATATCTCGCAAGGTGTTTAATTTCCCATAAAGACACTAAAGAACACAAAGTATAATGCACTTGTCGCAACCGAGCTTGCGAGTTCACAAAGTAATCTTGAAATTTTTAAATCTTGAAATAAAAAT
>JAVBNJ010000033.1:0-11460 GCA_031551625.1 Bacteroidales bacterium
CCGCCAAACCCTCCGGTCGACATGACGGTTGACTGGATGGAAAGAAGAGAGCCGTCATGTCGCCCGGAACGAGCGGCAGCAAGTGAAGTGGAGACATCTCGCCCCCTACGCAGACACTAAAATAGAACAACAACTAAAAAATTAATTGATATGCAAAAAATCTACTGTTTATTATTCGCCGTACTGTTCGCGCAGGCAAGCTATGCCGCTTCGTGCGTATCGGTGAAGCAAGTTAGCGCTAACTATGCCACAAAGCAAGTAACCTTCGATGTAGTATGGTCAACATGTACCGGCACCCACAATTACAAAACGTGGGTGATTGTCGATTACCGCACCGTTAATGCCAATGGTACCAAAGGTGTCTGGACACGCGCTGCTATCAGCGGCACCAGCGTCGGCACCTTGGTGAGCGCCAGCAAAGGTGTGTGGGTAACGGGCTCGGCGAGTAAAACCCAGCGGGTAACGTTCACATTAAGCGGTATGCCGGCCAGATACGACTGGTGTGCTAATGCGTTAGACTACCCACCACAAGCCATAATGAGCAACGGCACCTATACGTTGAAAGGCACGTCCCCGTTTACGATCAACGGCAGTACGACTTTAGGTGCCAATGTAAAAACCTATACCGGCGCTTGTGTCACATCCGTTACCGATGTCACCAACAATCCCGAAGGAGTCGGTACGAATCCGGCCTGTACGGCGGGTGCGATGGCCAGCACCGGACAAGCATTGTGCAGCGGCAGCGCGTATACCACTATCGGCAGCACCACTGCTGCCAGCGGCGGCGACGGACGCATAACCTATCAGTGGCTGCGCAATGGAAGTGTTATTAGTGGCGCTACAGCTACAACTTATTTACCTACGCAGGCGGGAACCTATACACGGCAGGCGAAAGACGGTATGTGTAATACAGCCTGGGTAACCAGTAGCGGTTCGTGGGTAGTAACGGTGGTTAGTATTCCGGCGGTTCCGACATTAACGGCAACCAATCCTTGCTATGGTACCGCTATTACGTTTACGTCTTCTTCTGTGAGCGGAGCAACGGGCTACCAATGGACAGGAGCAGGCGTAACAGCAAGTTCGGGTACGGCTCGAACGAAAGCATCTAAAGCTACAACTGCCGGGAGTTATATAGCACAGGTGCGTGCGTACAAGACGGCAAGTGGTATTACCTGTTACAGCGCCTATACGTCCAACTTTACCGGTGTGATTAATAATGGAACTACAACTAGGGATGCTGCACCTAATTCGTGCGGCTGCGCAATAAATCTTATGTTATGTAATGGTGTTTGTCGAGACCTCGCAATAGATGAAGCTTTTTGTCATAATGATTTGGAAGTAAAGAACAAAGATGCCGGACGGCCAAGTTCCGGCCCTAACTCGTTATGCCCAGCCGGTTGGCGCTGGCCAAGCCCCGAAGAACTTTGGGCTTTGTGTCAAGCCGGCAAGTTGTATAAAGAAGAACAGCATCGTGCTTGGTGGGGAAACCGGACGTATGATGGGGTAAATTGGTACGTTATAGATTGTGCTCCGGATCTAACACGGATCAGTTATTGCGCTCCTTGGTACTGTACTGGTGAACAATGGGTGCGCTGTGTTCGATGAATTTACTTTAACTTTCTTCGTATTACAAAGATTGAGCACATTGAACTAGAAGGTCATTCAAATGCATCGACAACCCTGCCCAGGTGATTTTTATTTCGTTTTTTCGAAAAAAAATACTATCTTTGTGCCCCCTAAAAAATTAGGGACTAATTAAATTTATTGTCTAACCCTTTAATTAAACAGCAAATGTCAAAAAACATTGACAATGCAGCCAACCAAGATGAGGAGATCATCATCCCCAAACAGGCTGAAGAAACAGAATCCCTAATCGAAGATACCCCTATTGAAGCGGTGTTGCCGAAAAAACACCGCGTTAGTAACGCCTCTGTGGCTAACGACAAATTCGATTGGGATGCGTTCGAAAATGAAAAAGGTATCTACGATACCGACAAAACCCAAATTACCGAAAACTACGACCAAACGCTTTCGAAAGTTATCGAAAACGATGTGGTAGAAGGAACGGTAGTAGCCATGAACAAACGCGAAGTGATTGTGAACATCGGCTACAAGAGCGAAGGTGTTATCGGCATCAGCGAATTCCGCTACAACCCCGAATTGAAAATCGGCGATAAAGTGGAAGTATATGTAGAGAATGCCGAAGATAAAAAAGGCCAGTTATTGCTCTCGCACAAGAAAGCACGTGCTATCCAATCATGGGATCGCGTGAACGAAGCGCTCGAAAAGAACGAAATCGTAAAAGGCTACATCAAATGCCGCACCAAAGGCGGTATGATTGTAGACGTGTTCGGTATCGAAGCCTTCTTGCCGGGTTCGCAAATCGACGTGAAACCGATTCGCGACTACGATGTATTCGTAAACAAAACCATGGAATTCAAAATTGTGAAAATCAACCACGAATTCCGCAACGTAGTAGTATCGCACAAAGCCTTGATTGAAGCGGAACTCGAAGCACAAAAAACCGAAATCATCAGCAAACTCGAAAAAGGACAAGTACTCGAAGGTACGGTTAAAAACATTACTTCATACGGTGTGTTCATCGACTTGGGCGGCGTAGACGGTTTGATCCATATCACCGACCTGTCGTGGGGCCGTATCAACCACCCCGAAGAAATCGTGCAACTCGACCAGAAGATCAACGTGGTTATCCTCGATTTCGATGATGCCAAGAAACGTATTGCCCTTGGTTTGAAACAGCTCACCCCGCATCCGTGGGATGCCCTCAACGCCAACCTCAACGTGGGCGACAAGGTGAAAGGCCGCGTAGTGGTAATAGCCGACTATGGCGCATTTGTAGAAATACAACCGGGCGTAGAAGGGTTGATTCACGTATCGGAAATGTCGTGGAGCCAACACTTGCGCAGCGCACAGGATTTCTTGAAAGTGGGCGACGAAGTAGAAGCTGTTATCTTGACCCTCGACCGCGACGAACGTAAGATGTCGTTAGGCATCAAACAACTCAAACCCGATCCGTGGGCTAATATTACCGAGCGCTACCCGATCGGTTCGCGCCACCAGGCCAAAGTTCGTAACTTTACCAACTTCGGTGTATTTGTGGAAATGGAAGAAGGCGTAGACGGTTTGGTACACATCAGCGACCTGAGCTGGACGAAAAAAATCAAACACCCCGCCGAATTTACTTCGATTGGCGACACGCTCGAAGTGGTTGTACTGGAAGTTGACCAGGAAAACCGCCGCTTGAGCCTTGGCCACAAACAACTCGAAGAAAACCCGTGGGATGTATTCGAAACCATCTTCACTATCGGTTCGGTTCACGAAGGTACGATCCTCGGTATTGCCGACAAGCATGCTACCATTGCATTGCCCTACGGCGTGGAAGGAACAGCCAGCTTGAAACACCTCACCAAAGAAGACGGCACTATTGCTAAAGCGGACGAAAAATTGCCGTTCAAGGTGTTGGAATTCAACAAAGGCGCTAAACGCATTACCGTATCGCACACTCGTACATTCGAAGATGCGAAGAAAGATGCGGATGAAAAAGAACGCGTTTCGGAAGCCGACAGTACACAAAAAGCGGTGAAAAAGTTGAAAGCTAACTTGGAAAAAACCACGTTGGGCGATATCGACGCATTGGCTGCTTTGAAGAATGAAATGGAAGGTAAAGAATAATACTCATTCTTGATTGTATATGGAAATCCGGTTCGGTCTTGCGAGCCGGATTTTTTTGTATCTTTGCTAACCGAACAAGCCCCAAATCTGCTTGCTGGCGGAGGCTTAGGGAAGTACAAATCGGAATCATTGTACATAATAAAAAGGTATGAATAGAAACAAATTTAAAAAAGTAGCAATCCTCAACTCCCCCTTTTGGGGTTGGGGGGGACTATGACTTTCTCGGTAACTATACTAGGAAATGCGTCGGCCATGCCCACGAAGAACCGCTATCCGACGGCGCAGGTGCTCAATATCCATGATCGGCTATTCCTTATTGATTGTGGCGAAGGGGCGCAAATGCAAATGCGCCGTTGCGGCATTTCCCCGTTGAAAATAAGCGCTATTTTTATTTCGCACTTGCACGGCGACCACCTGTTCGGCTTGTTCGGCTTGCTCTCAACCATGAGTATGCTCGGACGCAAAGGCGAATTCCCGATTTATGCCCCTGCCAAGCTTAAAGATATATTGGACGACCATCTGAAATATTTCGGGGAGGGAATGACTTTTACCCCCATAGTAAATGCAATTGACACCGGAAAGCCGGCATTGATTTACGAGAACCGCGCCATTACCGTACATACGATTCCCATGAAACACAGGGTAGCAGCAGCCGGATTCCTGTTTCGCGAAAAAATGCCGCAGCTCAATGTCTACAAACACGCCATCGTAAAGTACGGCCTGTCGATTACCGATATTGTGCAACTCAAAAACGGTGAGGATATCACGCTGCCCGATGGTGAAGTGGTAACCTCGGACGGAATTACTTATCTCCCATATTCGCCGCGTTCCTATGCCTTTTGCAGCGATACGGCTTTCTCGAAAAAAATAGTCGAGTGCGTGCGTGGCGTCGATTTGCTATACCACGAAACCACTTACCAAACCGACCGCGCAGAACTGGCGCATGAAACCATGCATTCCACAGCTGCCGAAGCGGCTACCGTAGCCAAAGAAGCCGGTGTCAAAAAATTGTTGATTGGCCACTTCTCGTCGCGCTACCCAAATGACAACGGCTTTCTGCATGAAGCGCAAAGCATCTTTCCTAACACCGACATTGCCCGCGAGCGCGAAACATTCGAGGTACCACTACTCAAGCACGAGCAATAGTAAATAGTATGAAAATGATTTTTTTTAATATTTTTGTAGGAAATAAAAGTTTATTTATTAACTAAAAAATGCAACGATGAAAATACAACCTATTTTTATGTTAGGGCTGTTGTTATTGACGGTCTCCTGTAAAAAAGACGATCCTAAGCCCGAACCGGAAAAGTCCTTGATAGGCTGGGCTTCCGGAAGGTTATACTTCTCCGATCCTGATATAACAAAAGGCGTTATTGTGCGCACTACCGATGGAGGTAAAACATGGGTGTCGCAAAGTGCGCCCGAGCAGTTTCCGGATATTAATTTTCACAGTGCCTATGCCTATTCCGAAGAGGTGTGCTGGGTGGCAGGTATACAAGAAGATGCGGCCCACACCCGTCCCGGTATTATTTATAAAACTACCGATGGAGGCAAAACCTGGTTCCGGCAAGGCGAGCAGGTTCATTTTAAAGGCGGTACTTTTAAATTGATTTCTATAGATGGAGTGCATCTTTGGGCAATAGGAGAAAAAGATGTTTACATTTCAGCTGATGCCGGTGAAACCTGGGAAACTATTCCTGTATGCACGGAGAGTGATGAGCGTTTTGCCGCTCAAAGTATAGCAACCTATGATGGGGTTAACATTTATGCCGGCGGAATTTTTTATGATTCAGATGAGGCGTACAGGGCGGTGGCCTATTCTACAGACGGTGGGCGGAATTGGTCTGTTAAAACACTTGCCGATTCTTGGGCTATTATTGATGTATCGACCCCTTCTTCGTCTGTGGTCTATATGGCCGGAGGCCATGACTATTCTGCCAAGACAACCAATATCACCCAAAACTTGACTATGTATAATATGCAGATAGGCATGTTTGATATGAACGGAGTGTATGCATTGGACATGAAGCGGGTCTGGTTTGTGGGCGATCATGCCAATATTTTCTACACTACGGATGGTGGCGATAATTGGCGCAAATCGAAACATTTCAATGGAAATGGAGCTAATGCGTTGATGAAAGTTTGTTTTCTGCAAGACGGATTGCGGGGAGTAATTGCAAGTACTCCATTGGCGGCAGGTTCGGACAGCCCCGGAGAACTTCTGTATACATCCGACGGTGGCGAAACCTGGAACCCTGCACCAATAGATGTAGCGGGCGAGTGGGATGGACTATCAATGGTGCAATCGAACCGTAAATAATTTTGTTAACTGGTAAAGAAGATGAATAAAACAATCAGTTGCCTGCTGTTTGCAGTTGCCGTGTTAGCGGGTTGCACGAAAGATCCCGAACCGCAGACGGGAACAGGTACACTATCGGCTGTTATTCGTAGCGAGGGATCCGACATAGAAGCTCACTTGCCGTTATGCGCTCTTCGCGATGCCACGGTTTTATTATTGGACGGACAACGCGAAGTTGCTTCCGGTAAAACAGATATTGCCGGTAATGTGGTCATAACGGATATTCCCTCTGGATCGTACCAAGTAGCGGTTACTCACAAGGATTTCCCTGCGCTTACAATGAATGTAAGCATTCGTAAAAATGAGGTAACAACGCTCAAAAATTATTTGTTCGATTGTTTATTCATGCCACAGTACGAGAAGGCGAAGAAAAAATGGACGGTAATCCATTTTGTGAATATGGCGGATGTACAGCTTGAAGGAACTTTCTTGTCGGACATTCGCAAAATTGAAAAGGAAGGCGGTTCTGGAAACGAGGTAAATCATGTTGTTTATATGCCGGCCACAGCAAATAATACACTCAACAGTCAATTAACTTATTTGCTCAAGCCGCAATTCGAAATTGTCGACGAAAAATTTTATGACGATGTGGTAAAGTCCCGGCTCTTTTCTCCGGCCTATTATTTCGACGGGTATGACTATCCGGATGCTGATCCGTCGGATTACAAATTGCTCGAAAAATCCGTTGTGGACATCAGTGCACTTTATCCCTCGGATAGTGTCATGCTCTTTATCTATGACCACGGAAGCGGCATAGACATTAATGTGCCTGATAATGCGGTAAAACAGCAATCAATAAGTGTAAATATGCACACAAATGGAGAGATTACCATGCCACAACTGCGCGACGCATTGAACAATATTCGGAAACAAGACATCCACATCAACACGTTGGTTTTGGCTGCTTGCACCATGGCTCAGTTTGAAGTGGCCTACGAATTGAAAGATTGCGGAGTAAATTACATGGTGGTTTCCGAACCTACCTCCAACGGTTTGAACTACGAATGTGAGCAATGGGTCGAAGATTTGAACGACGGTGCTATTGCTGGATTTGAAACAGCGCGGCGCATAGCACGAGCGTCAACCAGCGAAAATGTGTATGCCGTGTATGACATGAAATACTTTGCCCAACTACAGCCGCTCTTCAACGATTTTGCCGGTAAAGCGGCACAAACCAACGCCGCACTTTTACGTCCGCTTGTGGCGCAAAGCCTCAAACAAACGGCTGGCGGTACTCCCCCCGAATTGACCTACAGTTGTTACGACTTGGCCGACTTCGCAAAAAATGTATCGGAAGCATCGTTCGAAGATGCCACGGGAGTGAAGGTTGCCGCTAAAAAGGTGTATGACTTTTTGAATGTGGTAGGTCCCGGTAACTTTGTCGCCGAACTGCATAATCCATGGGCAAGTTACCAACGTGCGCGTGGAGTGGCTGTAATGCTGCGTACCCCCGACCACCCCTATGCCGGACACAACCAGACAGTGTACCGGATGCACAGCTATTACCGCGATGGCAATACCGCATGGGACACTTTTCTGAGTGCGTTGGATAATTAATTTTTCGAGCACGAAAATACACAACCATGCAATTTTCAAATTTAATTTGAATTGCATGGTGAGAGTGTTCAAACAATTAACCGAAAAGACCGCAACGAGTTTATACGAAAACGTAAAGGTGTAGTGCAAAACTATCAAGCTCTGCGACCTTTGCACCTTGTGAGGGATGAAGCTATTAGCGTTTCTGGCGGTTAAAAATACTTTTTGAACAATTGTTTTCCTTAACCAGTTCCTGTCGGATTGTCCGTGCAAAAAAAAATCGCCCTTCCGACTCTAATTTTGCCAACAATGCCACGCCGTCACGCACAAAATTAGTTACGATACGGTAGAGTGGCGACTGAGTGAAATCATAGGTGAGTGTTTTTGGTTCTATTGTAACTGATTTTAAATATGCTTTTCATAAGCAATATGTCCGGCTAAGTTTGCCGGGATCGAAGGGACGAGGAGAATCCCCGTCCCAACAACCTCGCGCCAACAAAAGGATGATTAATTGCGAACACATCTTACACTAAAGCCCCGTGAAAGGACTACTGACTTAAAGTTTACAGTCCATTGGTTATACACCCAATTGGTTACTACAATTTGCTCACTACTCGTCCATGCTATTGCCGATGTTCCTAAACCTTCAAAATATCCATAAATGCTACGCCCCCCAGCTGGTATAAGATTAAAACCCCAATAATCGGTACCGGCCGTCAAACTATCATAATACCATTGTGGGTTGGATAGCGTAGTACATTCTGGATCATTCTTCGGACATGTATTCGCCGATTTTAGCAAGCGCCCGGTATTTCCATGGTACCCGGAAAGTACCGGATAGTGAATGCCACTATTACAATTACCTTCTGCACAATCAAGCATTTTCCCCCATTCCGTATCACTCGGTAAATGCCAATTATTTGGGCAAATTCCTTGTACTCCCGACGGGTCTGCACTGCTATGTTCAGCAACCGTTCCGGTACCGCCCGATGCTCTGATTGCACCCTGAGGATACAATGAACCATAAATATTACAACCGGCTTTAGTCGTAAATGTTGCTCCGTTTGCTCCCGGGCACCAATACGTACCTACATAGCCGGAAGTATAAGAGCGCGCATCGTTGAACCATGTTAATCCTTTCCGGTAATCCAGATTCTGTGCCATCCACCATTTTCCATCAGCCATTTGCACAACATTGTAGTACTTGCGCCCTTCGTTTGCATTAAGTTCTGCAGTACCCGAAATACGTGCATCGAGGATCTGCGCGCGCCAGTTGCCGGCGCCGGCTCCGTCCTGGTAACAAGTACCTGTGACCAAATCATTACCGGTATAAGGACAGGTAGCAGTATATCCCGTATAATTATTCGCTGTGGAGCTGCATCCGCTGCCGGCTGCAATAGTATAGGTCGCAGACACCTTGTAGTATCCGCCGGTTTCACCAACAGTACTTGTTGCAGCAGCTTGTCGCATGGTTACAGTAGCAGCATTATCGCCTGTAGAAGTGGCGCCACTCCATTTTATAGTACCTCCCGCCGGAAAACTCTTAGCGATAAAACTTATCAAACATCCTTCAGTAGCTTGATTTGCCAAACGGACAATAGAAAAAGAAGGCGCTTTAATATTAACCACCACCGAACGGCAAGTAGTAGTGCCACACGATCCTTCGGCGCGTACATAATAAGTAGCAGCAGTAGTCGGGTTTACGGTTAAAGCGTTTCCTGTTCCGGCCAAAGTGCCGCCACAAGAGCCGGTATACCACTTCCATGTGGCATTAGTACCTAAGCTTCCACCATCGGGCATCAATGTGATGCTCTCGCCGCAGTATATAGTATAAGTATCTTGTTCCTGTGCTTGTGCTGTTATTGCAATATAGAGCAATACAGCTAAAGTGAAAAATTGTTTTTTCATATTTGTAGTAGTTTTATTGATTTTTTAAAATTCGTAATGCCGGTGCACTGCCTGTACATAGCAAAATGGCGGCTGTACTGGCTTTGCAGTTAATAATACCCGGGCATTTTGTTTCGTCGGTAATTTTTGTATAAAATTTATTTGTGGTATTGTAAAAAGTATATGGGGCCGCATTGTTTATAGTCGTTACGCTGCCGCCGCTATCTGTCAACACAAAAGGCGGTGTGCCATGCAACACTATTTTATTTATTTCCGTACTTGATGGAAATTGCAGGTTGGGCGGATAATCTGTGGCAGTAGCGCACCAGTTGAACATACCGGAGGCATTGCCCAACTTCACGGTCACTGTGGCCGATTGGTCGTTAGCGCCCGTTACATAAAAACCGGTAGTGTTGCCTGTGGTATAGGTTCCATTGGTTACACTTGGCGTGCCGCTAATCGTGGCGCGTGTCCATGAACCTTTATTTCCGTTGGCATCCACGGTTTGAAAATCGACAAAGCACCACACTTTATTTAAATGCGAAGCGCCGTTGCAACCTGTCCAAGTCAATTTAAATGTTACCTGCTGTGTTTTGTAGTTGGCGCTCACTTGTGTTGTAGAAACACAATTAGTCGCATAGCCAGCCATGCTGCACAACATTACAAATAGTAAATAGTAGATTTTTTGCAGAATATTAAATTGTTAATTGTTGTTGTATTGTCGTGTCTGCCTGAGGCAAGATGTAAGCATTTATTAACTGTATATTATTTTAACTAATTTTTTAGTTTTATTTACATAGCATTGGGGTTGTTTTCAAATCCGCGTAAATCCATCTAATCGGCGTCATCCGCGTTCTATCAACAAACAAACACAACAACCCCTTGCTACGATTCTATTTCGTTGCCGTTTTCGTTTCAATCTGTGTTAATCCGTGTAATCTGTTCTCATATTTGTGTAATCTGTGAACAAATCTGTAGACAAAAACGAAACGTGAACTTTAATTTATCATCATTTGAGGTCCTCGAATACCCGTATTACAAAATAAACCAAGCTCACGTTACTTGTGAGTTGTATTCTTTGTAATACTTGAAATTTTCGAGGTTTCAAATGATAGAACGGAAACTTTTCGCTTCCTTTATAACCGTATAAAAGAACATGCTGTAATAGCGCACAAATGTAACCGAATATTTTTATATAACCAAATTTATTTCAAATTTTGCCATTTCAAAAAATCATTGTACCTTTGTCATCCCTTTCATACAAAGGGTTTGTAAATAACAGGCGGGAGTAGCTCAGTTGGTAGAGCATCAGCTTCCCAAGCTGAGGGTCGCGAGTTCGAGCCTCGTCTCCCGCTCCACTTGAAAATAAAGGAAAGTAGCACAGGTAAAGCCTCTCGGAAACGAGGGGCTTTTTGTTATTTTTGAATATTCCGAATAATTTTGGTAGTTTTGACGTGAAAAAGGTCACGAAAAAGGTCACGAAAAAACACAAATATGGCTACATTTTCTATTCAGGTCGAACGGCACAACCAGCGGAAAGATGGCACCTACCCTATTGCTATTAAAGTCCGTTGGCATAGTCCCGTAAAAGGACATATACCTACCAACCTATATGCAACCAAGAAACAGGTTGTAGAGAACAAAAACGGAGCGTTAAAATTAACCGATAGTTTTCTACTTAAAACGCTGGGTACCCGTATTACCCTGTATGAGAAAATAGTGTTGGATATGGGTTTGTCGGTGAACTCCTATACCGGCAAAGGGTTAGACAAATATATAATCGAAAAGGCAAATGAGTTGACCGCGCCTGCACCTATTCCTGAACAAAAACAGGGGTTGAGTTTGACTGATTTTGCCAACGATTACATTAAAAAGCAAAAAGAACTGAACCAGCGCAAAAAACTAAACTCTCAAGGCTCTATAGGCAACACGCAAACGGCTATCAATAGCCTGCACCGGTTCGCAAAGAAAGATAATTTGCTTTT
>JAVBNJ010000031.1:0-19627 GCA_031551625.1 Bacteroidales bacterium
GGGCGAGATGTCTCCACTTCACTTGCTATCGCTCGTTCCGGTCGACATGACGGCTCTCTTCTTTCCATCAAGTCAACCGTCATGTCGACCGGAGGGTTTGGCGGAATTTGTGCCAAACACGAAGTGGAGACATCTCCTGCGGAACGTACTCATTTATTAATTCCATAGTTATTTAACTAAGTTTTTAGTTTTTAATGGTGTAGCAGTGGGGTTGTTTTACAATCCGCGATAATCCGTCTAATCGGCGTCATCCGCGTTCTATCAACAAACAAACACAACAACCCCTTGCTACGATTTTATTTTCGCCGCCTATCCAGTTTCCATTATTCTGTTATTCTATTACTAAATAAAGAAACGTGGACTTAATTTATCATCACTTGAGGTTCTCGACTACCTTACATAACCAATAAATCAAATCCACGTTTGTCGTGATTGAATTATTCTGGTTATGTATTGAAATGGTCGAGATTTCAAGTGATAGAGTGAACCGCCAGGCGGTTCTAATACTATACATAAAAGAACATGCTGTTTGCTTCTCCGTCAGCCGACGAATCGCAATGACGTAGCAAATATAGAAACAAATTTCTAATTAAGCAAAGGCAAAGTGTTAAAGTTTGTTAATTTTTTAATTTCCCTATCTTTGTGTAAACAAAATGGTAATTGTTTAGTTATTGAACTATGGAGCGGGAAACAATATTCATAGCTTTTTTATTTACGGTGATTGCGGGCCTTTCGACCGGCATCGGGAGTGCTATTGCGCTGCTTGCCAAGCGTACGAACCAAAAGTTCCTGTGTTTTTCGTTGGGGCTTTCGGCGGGAGTGATGGTATATGTATCGTTCATGGAAATGATGCCCGAAGCAAAAGCCGAGTTGGCATCCGTGTTCGGTAATAAGTGGGGGCTACTCTACATGCTCATTGCGTTCTTCGGCGGTATGGGGTTCATTACATTGATAGATTTTTTAGTTCCCGAAGCCGAAAACCCGCATGAAATGCACGGAGTGGAAGAAATGAATAATAAAGGTTCGCTGCAACGGGTGGGCATGGTTGTAGCGCTTTCGTTGGCTATACATAACTTTCCCGAAGGCATTGCTACGTTCACCTCCGCGCTCTCCGGCTTGGAAATAGCAATTCCTATTACCATTGCTATTGCCATACACAACATTCCGGAAGGGATTGCCGTGGCCATTCCCATTTACCATGCTACCGGAAACCGCCGCAAAGCTTTCTGGTATTCTTTTCTATCGGGCTTAGCCGAACCGGTAGGAGCTTTAATTGCTTACCTTTTCCTGATACAGCACTGGACACCGGCTATTAACGGCATTGTACTGGCGGCTGTGTCGGGTATTATGGTTTTTATTTCGCTGGACGAGTTACTTCCTTCTGCCGAAAAGTACGGAAAACATCATATTTCCATTGCCGGCGTAGTGACCGGCATGGCAATAATGGGCTTCAGCTTGTTTTTGTTTATTTAAATCGCAAAGATTTCCTTATCCACGAATTACATTAATTACACAAATTTTTAGAACAACATAAAGAATCAAAATAAAAATTTTACGAATTTATTTGCAAAGCAAATTATAATTCGTGAAATTTCTGTTTTGTGTCTTAATGCGTATCTTTATTCGTGTAATTCGTGGATAAAAACTATTTCGCAGCCGCCTGGTCTTTTGCATTTTTTATCATAAAATGCAGGCGGTTGAGGATGTTGGCTTCCGAAGTGTCGGCATCAAAATCGAGGAAGAGCATTTGCATTTGCGGATACACTTCACGTACCCGCTTTTCAATACCTTTCGAGATAATGTGGTTGGCAATGCAGCCGAATGGCTGCAAGCTCAACGCATTGTAAATACCATGCTCGGCAAATGCCGCCAGTTCGGCCGGAATCAGCCAGCCTTCGCCGAACTGCGCCGAGAGGTTGATGATTTTCGAAGCCTTTTCGGCATCATCATATAAGTCGCTGAACGGGCGATAGTAGCGGAATTTCGAAGCATGCTTATCAAAATTCTTGGCATAGTGGTATACCAGCCGGTAAATAACATCGTTTACGAACAGCGGCATTGAATTCCGTTTAATGTTGGCGTGATGGTTGTGGCGCATGTTCACAAATGCCGAAATAAAGAAATTGTAAAGCGACGGCGCAACCACTTCCACTCCCTGGTCGGCCAGCCAACTCAACACATTTTTGTGGCTGAACGAATTGTATTTTACATAAATTTCACCCACCACACCGATAATAGGTACATGGTCGTTGGGCGTTATAATCGTATTAAATTCTTCCGCAGCCTGTTCTGTCAGGTTATATAATTCTTTCCGGTTGCGGCTTTCTATCACAGGTTTTGCAAGGTCGAGATATTTCTGGCGTAAGCGGGCAGCCGCTCCTTTTTCCTTTTCGCGCACCAATGCCGCATAGTAGAATTTTGTCAGGCAATCGGCATAGAGCAACGCAAATAGCGTGGTCATTATTCCCTTAGTGAGCTTCAGTTCAAAGCCCGGCTGATCGTTGAATACATCATTTCCAAAGGCTACCGATACTACCGGAATATCGCCGAAGCCTGCGGTTTGCATGGCTTTTTTAATAGAAGCAATATAGTTGGTGGCACGGCATTGCCCTCCGGTTTGCGTAATGGCTACGGCTATTTCGTCGCGGTGGTATTTGCCCGATTTCAGGGCTTTTACAATATCGCCGACTACCAGAATCGCGGGGTAGCACACTTCGTTATTCACGTAGCGCAATCCCTGCTCCACCGATTGCGAATCGCTGGGTGGCAGTATTTCCAACTCCACTCCCATGTTGCGGAACAACTCAGGCAATAATTCCGAATAGCCTTCGGCAAAGTACGGCGCAATAATTTTGCGGTGACGGTCTTCTTTCGTAAATGTCGGTGTTTTGTAAAACGGCATTTCGTTCCGCTTGGCGTTGCCGAATTTCAAACTCTCGACCATTGAGCGAATGCGCAAGCGCAAGGAGCCGATGTTATTTACATCGTCAATCTTCAATAATGTCAGATTCTTTCCTTTGCGTTTCAGGATATCATTCACTTCATCGACAATAAACGCATCGGGGCCGCAGCCGAACGATGTGAGTTGCACGTAATGAATGTTGTCATTGGAACGGGCAATATGTTGCGCGGCTTTAAAAATACGGTTCGGGTAGGCCCACTGGCTCACCGACTGTATTTCGCTAGCATCCGTACTTTTTTGCAGGCGTGTGATATCTTCGGTAATCACATCGACTCCCATTTTGGTAATGTATTCCGATACTTTGTGTTGGATAAGCGGGTCGGCATGATACGGGCGGCCTGCAAGCAACACAACCATGCGGTTTTCTTCTTTGGCTTTGGCGGCAATTTGTGCGGCACGTTCCGATAATTTTTTGAAATGAGCTTGCTGCGCTTGCTGTGCAAGGGAAAACGCCGCTTTAATTTTCGACTCGGACACGCCGAGTGATTGTAAATATTTCTTAATGGCTTTGAACAGCAGTTTTTCGTCGTTGAATACAATTGTCGGTGCATCGAGCGGTACGCCATATTTTTCAGCCGTGTTGATACCCGCTTTAATAACGTCGGAATAGCCCGTTACTACCGGGCAATTGTAGCTGTTGGCCGTATGCGAGTCTTCCTTTTGTTCGAAGACTACATACGGGAATAATATCCTGTCGACTTTTTGGTGAATTAAATTCAAGATATGCCCGTGCATCAACTTTGCAGGAAAACAAATATTGTCGGACATCACAGAGTTTAGTCCTTTTTCGTACATCACGTATGTGGATGGGCCGGACAACACGGGTTGTATGCCGCATTCCTTGAGCAGGGTATGCCAAAACGGATAGTTCTCGAACATGTTCAATCCGCGTGGTAATCCCACTCGCATGGTGTAAGCGCCGTCGGGCAAAGCTTCGCGGTCGAACAGGTAACTAATTTTTTCGTTGTAAAGATTTGCCCCTTCTGTGCTTTCTTCTACTTTATTGGAAAATATTTTTTCACATTTGTTGCCCGAATAGTAGTTATTGCCATTCGAGAATTTAAATTTCTTGACGAAACAATTATTTTCGCAACCTTTACACTGTACCGTATCAGTGGCAAACGATTCCATCGTGAGCAATTGTTCGAGCGGGACAGATTTTGCGTTGGCCGCGTGCTGGCGAGCATACAGCGCCGACCCATAGGCACCCATCAATTCCGGAATATCGGAGAACGATACATCGGCGCCCGTCAACACTTCGAGGGCACGGACAATAGATAAGTTGCGGAATGTGCCGCCCTGCACCACAATATGTTCGCCGAGGTCGGCCACATCTTTTAATTTTAAAACTTTGTATAAACAGTTTTTGATAACCGAATACGAAAGTCCTGCGGCGATATCGGCAATCTCGGCGTTCTCTTTGAGCGCCTGTTTCACTTTCGAATTCATGAACACCGTACAGCGCGTACCGAGGTCGCACGGATTTTCGGAACGGCACGCCATGTGCGCAAATTCAGCTACCGGCAGGTTCAGCATATTGGCGAATCCTTCGATAAACGAACCGCAGCCCGACGAGCAGGCCTCGTTGATTTCCCGCCGGCGAATCGTCCCATTGTCAATAAATACCGCTTTCATATCCTGTCCGCCAATATCAAGGATAAACGACACTTCGGGCGAAATTTTCCGTGCCGCCAAGTAGTGTGCAATGGTTTCGACCATTCCGAAATCTAAGTTGAAAGCGGCTTTTATCAGGTTCTCGCCATAGCCGGTTACGGCGCTGGCGGCAATTGTAATTTTTTTATTATGTTGTTCGGCGGCATAACGGAAAGCTTCCAACCCATTAACTACCGCTTGCAGCGAGTTGCCCTGATTGCGGGCATAGTAGTCGAACAACACACGCTCTTTACGGTCGGTAACTACAATTTTAGTGGTTGTGGAGCCCGAATCAATACCCAGGTAACACGGCCCGTCAAGTTCTTCCCACGTCACACGATCGACAAAGTGGTTGCATTTTTTTTTGCGCCAGTTTTCGAAATCCGATTGGTCTTCGAATAATTTCGGCAAGCGGTTTTCGAGCGCCGACTGGTCGGACAGGTCTATATGTTTGGCGTTACGCAGCAGCTCTTTCAGGCGAATGGTTTTGTTGCCCTTTCGCGGTGTTACGGCACAGCCCCACGCCGGCACAATGTGCGCATGTGTATCGAAAATACATGCTGACGGTTTCAGCGAAAGTGCTTTTATAAATGCACGGCGTAGCGCAGGGATAAAGGCCAACGGGCCACCGCAGAAAAACACAGGCGGTTCTACATCGTAGCCACGCGAAAGCGCCGACACGGTTTGCATGGCCACCGCATGAAAAATTGAGGCGGCAATATCGGGCTTACTTACATTGCGGCTCACCAGATTTTGCACATCGGTTTTAGAGAACACGCCGCAGCGCGAGGCTATCGGATAGGTCTTTTCAGCTTGCTCGGCCAGGTCGCTCAGTTCGTTGACCGGCACGCCCAGCAGGCTTGCCATTTGATCAATGAAAGCCCCCGTACCGCCGGCGCAACTCCCATTCATACGGATATCGGGCGCTTGTTGCGGGCGAAAGAATATCATTTTAGCATCTTCCCCACCGATGTCAATAAATGTTTTAACTTCCGGGAAACGTTGCTCGATAAGCGTTACGGCTGCTACCACTTCCTGTATAAACACAATATCGAAACGATTGGCTATACCCATTCCCACGGAACCGGTAATAGCAATATCGAGCATACAATCGCCAATGCGCCGGAATGCAGCCAGAAATGCACGTACAATGGCCGTTCCCATATCGGCATTATGCCGGCGATAATCGGAGAACAACACAATGCCCGATTCATCGACAATTACGAGCTTCACCGTGGTAGAGCCCACGTCCATGCCGGCTTTGTAGGTTGGAATATTTTTTTCTGTAATCACTCTTGATGTATTCAAACCTACAAATGTACAAAAAACTTAGAGGAAAGTAAAGTTTAATTTTTAAAATGTCAGTCGCTTCAACTCCAGCGCAAATTTCTTGCTTACATCTTGCAGGATTACAAAGCGCTCCATCAGTGTTTTCAACTGTTCGATATTGCTGGCTTCCTGTGCTTGCTTGAGCTGCCCTGCAATTTCGTCGGAGGCAATTTTGGTGATGCGCGATTTGTAGACTAGAATAGCTTTAGGGATTACACGCGGCAAGCGCGCTTCTTCGGGCTCAAGTGAGTCGGTGAAATGCTGCACAGTGAGCGGCGGCAAATCCGAAAGAATATTGATAGCCATGTCCGAAATGCCGCGGTCGGAGTGGTTGATGAAATGTTTAACACGTGTTTCATTGTCGCCATCGGTGAGGCTGCTGTATTCTTCGAACAGCTTGCGGTAGTGCAGGTTTTTCAATTCCAGTTCGTCGTTGAGCAATTCGGCCATGATGTATTCCGCTACCGAAATATTGCGTACCTCGTAATCCTGCTTGATAGTGTATAATGTTTTGGTGCCGTATTTGAGCAAATAGTATACAATTTCTTCTTCGGTTTTTTCAAAGTATTGGTTGACGTCAACAAAATCGGGAAGCGGCGCAGTGGTTGGCACCACATCAATTGTCTCACCGGTTTGCGGCGGTTGTTGCTTGCGGCCTTCGTACAATTTCTCGCGACGGAGCTTTGCTACTTCGGTTAGTAACACATCTTCGCCAATGTCCATCAACCGGCTGCACTCTTTCGCATATACGGTACGCGTAATGGCATCGGGGATGGCACCGATACTGCGCACTACATCTTTAATCAATTCAGCACGCTTGAGAGGATCGCTCTTAGCCTCTTCGGATAGCAGTTTCGTCTTGAACGAAATAAAATCTTTTTCGTTATTTTTTAAGAACGCTTCAAACTCGGCCGCATTGTGTTTACGGGCAAAAGAGTCGGGGTCATCGCCATCGGGGAAAAGCGCCACTTTTACATTAAGGCCTTCTTCCAGCAGCATATCAATACCACGTAGCGAGGCTTTAATACCGGCCGCATCGCCATCATAAAGTACCGTTACATTGGGCGTGAAGCGTTTTATTAACCGTATTTGTTCCGTTGTCAAGGATGTGCCACTTGATGCCACCACGTTCTCTACACCGGCCTGGTGCATGGAGATTACGTCGGTATAGCCTTCGACCAGATAACATTTCTGAACTCGTGTAATAGCCAGCTTCGCTTGGAAAATACCATAAAGCACATTGCTTTTATGGTAAATCTTGCTTTCGGGCGAATTAAAATATTTGGCCACCGTTTTATCCTGCTTCAATGTGCGTCCGCCAAAGGCAATAACACGGCCGCTAAGCGAATGAATAGGAAACATTACACGGCCGGAAAAACGATCGAAAATATCGTCTCGCCCTTCTTTCTCAATAGACAAGCCGGTAGCTACCAGAAATTCTTTTTTGTAACCGTCCTTCAATGCACGGTTACTAAAGGCATGGCGGTCGTCGAGCGAATAGCCGAGTTGAAACTTACGAATCGTTTTATCCGTAAAGCCACGTTCCCGGAAATAACTTAACCCAATGGCTTTTCCCTCATTGCTTGTCCATAACTGTTCGCTGAACACATCTTGCGCATACGACGAGAGCACCATCATGCTTTCGCGATTGTTGTTGACGGTTTGCTCTTCGGGTGTTAACTCGCGCTCGCGTACTTCAATGTTATACTTCTTTGCCAGATATTTCAGGGCTTCGACGTAAGTCATGCTTTCGTGATCCATCACAAAATTCACCACATTCCCGGCCTTGCTGCAACCGAAACATTTGTAAATCCCCTTGGCCGGCGACACGCTGAACGATGGCGTCTTCTCTCCGTGGAACGGACAGCACGCCCAATAGTTCACCCCTTTTTTCTTGAGTGTAATAAAATCGCCAATCACCTCGACAATGTCGGCAGCGTTTAGAATATTTGTAACTGTTGCTCTATCAATCATAAGAATTAGGAATTAGGAATTTAAAATTAGGAATTATAGATTGCTTCGTTCCTCGCAATGACGCGCTTGGCACCAATTCCTAATTCGTAATTCCTCATTCTTAATTAAAATAGTTTTTCTGGGTACACATTGTCGTCATGCAATTGCTGCAACCGCTGTTGCACAGCGGGTTTGTCTTCTTTGTAGGTAACGCCGAACCATTGCGAAGCAGTGGAAAGCACGGTTACGCTGGCGGTTTTACTTTGCACCAGTTCGTTTACCGCATAGGGAATATAAAATTCCGATTTCGGGTTGTCGCCGTTCGCTTGCAGGAATTCCTTAAACATACGTTCGGAATGTACAAAGTAATCAGGCGTAAATCCCCACATATTCATCGATACAGGAGTATCATCGGCCAATAATATATGGTCGCCTTTTTCGTTGATGTATTGGATTTTTCCATCGATCCGTTGAATTTGCGTACGCTCTGCAATATCGGTCAGATGATGGCCCCCGTCAACGGTGCACACGCCACGCGAAACAGCTCCTGTTTCCGATAAGGTGTTGCCCACCTGGAATCCCACCATACAATACTTATTTTGCTGTTCAGCTACGTTTTGCAAAAACTCCGCCAACACACGGAAAGAGTCTACGCCGTAATAATCGTCGGCATTGATAACAGCAAACGGTTCGTGAACAACCGGTGCACCCATCATTACAGCATGGTTGGTCCCCCACGGCTTCACACGTTCCGGAGTGTAGCTGTAACCGGCGGGAATGTTTTCGATTTCCTGAAAAACAATTTCACACGGCACTTTGCCGTTGAATCGCTGGATAAATATAGCGAATTCGGCTTCGAACGAGCGGCGGATAACAAATACCACTTTGCCGAATCCGGCGCGCAGGGCATCAAATACGGAATAATCCATTATCACTTCACCGTGCGGCCCTACGCCATCAAGTTGTTTGAGTCCACCATAGCGGCTACCCATACCGGCAGCCATTATCATCAAAGTTGGTTTCATTGTCAAGTACAAGTAAATAATTAAGTAAAGGTACAATTTTTTTTGTATATTTGTAGCTTATAAATAAAATTATTCTAACCAGATGACGACTTATAAGAATGTTTTGCGTGAACGATGCGCACAATACCGCGAACCGCAGAAAGTACAAGCTGCCGGTGTATATCCTTACTACCGTGCCATTGAATCGGAACAAGACACCGAAGTAATTATGAACGGCAAAAAGGTGCTGATGTTCGGATCCAATAGTTATCTGGGTCTTACAAGCCACCCGAAGGTAAAAGAAGCAGCCATTGCGGCCATTAAGAAATACGGTACGGGATGTGCCGGATCGCGTTTCCTGAACGGAACACTCGATATTCACATAGAACTGGAAAATAAAATTGCGGAGTTTGTCGGCAAAGCCGGCGCGCTGGTATACAGCACCGGGTTTCAGTCAAACCTGGGGGCGATACCCACTATAACGGGGCGTAATGATTATATTTTGTTGGACGAACTTGATCATGCCTCAATCATCGAAGGAGCGCGATTGTCGTTTGCCAAAACATTAAAGTTCCGTCACAACGACATGGAATCGTTGGAGAAACTGCTGCAACGTTGCGAACCAGAAGCGATGAAATTGATTGTAGTAGACGGTATATTCAGTATGGAAGGCGATATTGCCAACCTGCCCGAAATAGTGAAATTGGCCAAGAAATACAATGCCAACATTATGGCCGACGATGCCCATTCATTCGGTGTAATCGGCGATCATGGACGTGGCGTGTCATCGCACTTCG
Source organism: Bacteroidales bacterium (assembly GCA_031551625.1). Taxonomy (GTDB): domain Bacteria; phylum Bacteroidota; class Bacteroidia; order Bacteroidales; family UBA932; genus JAVBNJ01. Next base: position 9,699 of record JAVBNJ010000031.1, read on the forward strand.
GGTTGACTGACGATGTAGATATTATCATGGGCACGTTCAGTAAATCGCTGGCGTCTATCGGAGGTTTCCTGGCAGCCGATGCCGATACTATCAATTACATCAAACATAACTCACGCTCTCTGATTTTCAGTGCCAGCGCCACGCCGAGTGCTACAGCTGCCGCTTTAGCCGCTTTGGAAATTATGAAAGCCGAACCGCAACACATGGAGCAGTTATGGAAAAACACCCATTACATGGATAAGGCTTTGCGCAGCCTTGGCTTCGACCTGGGGCATGCCTGTACGCCTATTTTACCGGTAATGATTCGCGACAACGCAAAAACATTTATGATGACAAAATTGTTGCTGGAAGAAGGGGTATTCGTGAATCCGGTAGTGTCGCCCGCAGTGCCGAACGATTCGACGCTTATCCGCCTTTCGCTGATGGCTACCCATACCCAACAGCAAATAGATTTTGCCATTGATAAGATTGTAGCTGTTGCACGTCGCTTGGAGGTTATAAGATAGGTTCCTGCCGCTATTTGTTTAAATGAATTCCACCTCTCAGAAACGAGTCATCATACTCTTAGCTATTGCTATCGGTATTTGTACTTTGGCGTTGATTGGTGCTCAGGTTTCGTGGATACGGGCTACCGCTAAAACTGAACAAGAGAATTTTTTGCACGATATACAACTTTCATTGCAAAAAGTTGTTAACGAAATTGACAAGCAGGAATCAGGAATGTTGCTGAAACAAGGAATGGCTCCTCGCGCTTTCCAGTCGGACGAGCAGCGGATGCACATGCAAGCTGTTATCAAGCAGCTGTCTGTGGGCAGCAATCCGATAGAAAAACGTATTTCGATGCAACAAGTAGATACGTTGCTACGTAACTGTTTTCACGCAGTAGGTATTTTTTCGCGCTATGATTTTGCAGTAACCGATGACCGGGGTACAATTATTTTCTCCACAACCGGATTCGAGCAAGCTGAACCGGAACGTAGTTACGTTATCATGTTATTTCCAAATGAACCTGATAATTATATGCATTATTTTCTGAATGTATATATTCCATACAGCCGCGGTTATATCATACATGCCATGCGTTGGATGATTCTGGTGTCAACGGTTTTAATATTTATTACTATAGCTACATTTGCGGCCACGCTGATCATTATTTTCCGGCAAAAACGATTGTCAAAGCTGAAAAGCGATTTTGTGAATAATGTTACACATGAGTTGAAGACACCAATTACTACTATCATGCTTGCTGCACAAATGTTGCAAGATCCAACGATTCCCTCCTCGCCAGAAAGTATTGACAGATTGGCTAAAATGATAAGAAGTGAAAGCCAACAGTTATTACAATTAGTGGAAAGTGTATTGCGCTCGGCTATTGCAGACAATGCTCACTTGCGGCTTAGCATAAAGGATATTGAAATGCATGAGTTGATTAAAAAAGTAGTAGCACGGTTTGCTTTGCAGTTTAACACACTGGATGCCTCCTGTGAATTACAGTTACACGCCGCTCACACTCATGTGATGGGCGATGAGTTACATCTGGCTAACGTACTGTCGAACTTAGTGGACAATGCTATCAAGTACCGCAAAACGGAAAAAATACTGCACGTAATAGTAAAAACCGAAAATAAGAATAACCATCTGGTACTATCAGTTATTGATAACGGTATGGGATTGGCCGGACATAATATCAAACATTTGTTCGATCAATTCTACCGGAAGCCTGTCGAAAATATGCATACGGTAAAAGGTTTCGGGCTGGGTTTATATTATGCAAAAAATATTATTGAATCACTTAATGGGAGGCTACAAGCCGCCAGTAATGCCGATGACAATGGTAGCACTTTCAGCGTAGAGTTGCCAATATATCACCAAATAGACTAAACTATGGAACGCAAGAAAACACAAATCCTGTTAGCAGAAGACGATGAAAACATGGGCGCGTTGTTGCGCGATTATTTGAATGTGAAAGGCTATGCTGCCGATTGGTATAGTGATGGAGAGCAGGCTTCGAAACATTTTCTCAGCAAAAGATATGATATTTGTATTCTTGATGTAATGATGCCTAAGAAAGACGGATTTACGGTAGCCAAAGAGATACGGCTAATGGCACCAGGTGTTCCTCTTATTTTCCTTACGGCAAAATCGCAACGCGATGATGTGCTGGAAGGATTTGCTACGGGTGCCGACGATTACCTGACGAAACCATTCAACATCGAAGAATTGTTATTACGCATCGAGGCTATCTTGCGTCGTACGAAGAATACAGTGGCTGAAAACGACCTTGATAAGACATTCCAAATAGGTAGTTATGCATTCGATTTCGGGAAACAAATATTGATGCGAAATGGAAAAACAATTGTATTGACAACCAAGGAGGCACAACTATTGCGACTATTGTGTGTCAACAAAAATCAAGTGCTCGACCGGAACTTTGCTCTCAGCACCATTTGGGCGGAAGACAGCTACTTCAATGCCCGCAGTATGGATGTCTACATTACTAAGTTGCGCAAATACCTGAAAGACGATCAGACGGTAACTATCCTGAACGTACGCGGCCGTGGTTTTAAATTGATTTCATAAAATATTTAGTAAATTTGCAAAAGGTTTATTGCTACATTAACTTATCACATTAATAAATTATTATGTTCGGACTATTCTCTCCAGTACCCTCCACGAAAGCATATGAGCAGAAACAGTTGCTGCAGGAAACGATGTATGCACGTTACCAGGAAATTCTAAAGTCGTCCGATTTCAAACGTTACCAGGAACTGAAAGAATACGTGGAATCGCCCGAACATAAAAAAGAACTTGCGGTTATCCGTGCCCTGTCGTATAAGAATAGTAAAGAAGCGATGCTCGAAAAACGATTGAAAGAATTGCGCAAATATAAGGAAGTAAAAATATTTCGCCAATCGGGAGTGGATTCCGACTCCCCTTATGTGCGTGAATACATTGATTTGGAGGATAAAGTAGCATCGCCATCGTTCCGCCAGCACAAGGCCTATTTGCAAAATAAAAATCGTTATAAGGAAAGTGAACAATACCTCAAACAAAAGGAATACCAACGGTTGGTAAAGTCCGAGCATGTAAAACAATATTACAAAATTCAACAAAAGTATGCGGCTGCTTTTACCGAAATTACACGATGGGAAACAAAATTCAACGATGAATTCAACGAACCCCGCCTGAGTGAACAATGGGGTACCAGGCCATACTGGAGTACGGTTCTATTTGACCGTAACTACTCGCACAATGAGGAAGAGCATCGTTTGAGCGAAGGACAGAATATACAGTTTGCAGGTAATGTAGTACAAATTATAACACGCCGTGAGCAGGCTACAGGATTGGCCTGGGACGAGAAACAGGGGTTCATTCCACGTGTGTTCGACTACACCTCAGACATGTTGAGCACTGCTCACTACTTTGAAATGCAGTACGGGCGTTTGGAAGCAAAGTTGTGTTTCCCGAATGTGAAAAACTTGTACAGTGTATGCTGGTTGGGCAGCGGACGCCCTTTGCCTACTATCAGTGTGGCGCACTACTGTAACAAACGGTTAGTGATGGGCGCTTATGCCGACGACAAAGTTGCAGCAGTAACTAAAAAGTTAACATTGAAAAATAATACCTTTTATGTATTCCAATTAGAGCGCACGCCAACTACTCTTACATGGTATATCAACGGCAAAAAAATGTTCGAATGCGCCAACCCTTCCTCCGAACCGCTTTATATTGCATTAACTGCCGGCGTACTGGGCGCCACGAATGATGCGCTATTGCCTGCTGCTTTCGAGTGCGACTATGTGAAAATGGAGCAGTTGAAATGCGGAACAAAATAATTTTTGCTTGGTGATGTGGACTTTGTATAATTAATTATCTGCAATGTCTATTTAAAAGCACGAAGGCGTGAAAGGTACATGTATGAACGAGTAAACATTGTTCAGCCTTATCACCCCTTTTGTATATCCTTCAAATTTTCGCGAATCATTTCGGTGAGCATGCGTACTACTTGTACGTCGTTCAGCGGCAAGCCGTCGAGTACTTCTTTCACTTCGCGTGTGTCGAACGTGTAGGTGTTACCGTTGTGAGTATGTGTATACACAAAATCAATTTGCGGATTGGCCGATACCAGCAGCACTACTGCATTGGCCGTGTCACCGAGCGACGGCCGGTCGATGTGCGCATGGCCGAATGTCGCCGTTACCTTGGTGCCTTTGCCCACAGCCGATTCTATTGCAAGGCTGCCGCCGGTTTGTTCAGCGCTTTGCTTGAACAGCGGCAAGCCAAGCCCCACCTTGCGTGTAGTGCGCGAGGTAAAATACGGGTCGGTTACGCGCGCCACCTGTTCGGGCGTCATCCCTTTGCCATTGTCTTCAATGGTAATGGCGAGTACGTCGGTCGCTGTGTCTTCGTCAATAAGAATATATATCAGCGTGGCGCCTGCGCTAATCGAGTTTTGTACAATGTCGAGGATATGTAAGGATAAATCGTTCACAGCGGTATTGTCATTTTAATTTACGAAGAAGATTAACAAATATAATACTGTTTGCAATGAAAACTATATTGATGAAAAAAAAGCTTGCTATCGAATGGGCTGTGTAGGATTCTCCCCAAAAAAAGAGAAAAATTATAACCCAAAATAATAACATAGCTACGTTGCAAGCAAGTAATAATCGCAGAATGGTCTTTTTCATGATAAATTAGTATTTATTCCACTTTGTCCGCATCCGCGCCAATTCTTTGCCGTCGCCCGTGCGCAGCACCGACGAAATAAATTCGGTGTTACTAATCGCACTGGTGGCAACCGTGTAGCTATCGCCGGCTTTGGCTTGTTGCAGGAAGTTAACTTCGATTTCGGAAAGTGTGTGTTGTTGCGTAAAGTCGAAGCCGAAACTGTCGAGCCCCCATTCAATATATTTAGTGTTGTTCACATGCAGGTTCATGTCAATATCGCTGGGAACTACTGCTAAAGCAGTTGCCTGTTGAGGATTTTCAGGGACTGGTAGTTTATCCAGCTTTTCTTCTATTGCATGTTTACCTGCGGGCACAGGAAAGTGGTCGCGGAAATCGTCCATGCGTTGTGGACGGCCTGTAGAAAGGCTTAGAATGTGCCATGACGAGGTTGCGGTAAAATAAATTTCGTTGTTTACCCATCCTTCAAAATCGCGGAATGCAGTAAGTGTTTCCGGCTCCTTGCCCCACGTTTCGAGGCGTAGCGTGTCGCCCCATTGCGGGTAACGGTACATCACTAATTTTATTTTCGACAATACCCAAAATAATCCTTTTGCTTGTAGATGCTCGTAACCGAACCCGTGTTGGCTGGCATGCAGCCACGCAGCCTCCTGCAACAGCAGGAAGATACTAGGAATAGTTATTTTTCGCTCGGCATTGACAAAGTAAGTGGGTACTTTTAATTCTTCAACGAATGTTTTAGCTGTGAAGTCCATTCTGTAAAGCGTTTTTTATTTCGTTAAACGTTCGTTTGTGCAATTGCAATTCGGTGTAGCAGCAACCAATGTCGTCAATGCAATGTGCATCGGACGAGTGAATGAAGGTGTACTTGGCGAGGTACTTATTTTTTTCTAAAAATGCTTCGGTCGTAATGTGTTTCGACAGTTCCAACGCCTCCACTTTCAAATCGGGTGGCACAAAACCCAGTTGGCTAAGCAGGCTGTTCTGCGCCTTGTTGATGTGTGCCGGAATGAAGATGCCACCCAACCGGTGCACCTCGGCCTCCACTTCGTCGATACTCTTGGAGAGCGCGTTAATCAAAAGGTATGGCTCTTCATCAACAATTTCTTCGGCTTCGTTTATTACCAGCTGGTAGCCGAATTTATCGACATCGTTCTCGATAGGTGGCAGGTTGGCTTTCAGGAATTGCTGAAACTCCGCCAACGTTTCGGATGTTTCGAAAAAGGCCAGGCAGTGTACTTCTTCGCGTGTGGTTACTTCGGCGCCACACAACACAAAAATGCCTTCGCGGACACCTACTTTTTTAATTTCTTCGCACTGGCGTGTACTGTTGTGGTCGGTAACGCCTATGATGTCTAATCCGCGTTCCGCCGCGCGTGCAATAATCTGCCGCGGCGTCATCTCAATGTCGCCGCAGGGCGAAAGCACTGTGTGCAAGTGCAGGTCGGCACGATAGGTATGTAATGGCAGTGGACGGTCGACAAGCGCATCGTCATTGCAAGGAACGAAGCAATCTTGTGATGCGCCAGCACTGCTTACAGCCGACTGCCCACTGTTACCTATGTCGCTACACTTATTCATATTGCACTAACATGCCTTGAAATACTTTCGGCCAGTCGTTAATCCCTGTTTCCTCGCCTAACCGTACAATGATGACATCTTTATCTTTGTTGACATACGTTAGTTGGCCTAAAATTCCTTTGGCAAAAAATTCTTTTTGGTCTTGAAGCACACGCCAACAATAGTTGTAGCAATAGCCTTGCCCGTCGCGCGACTCAGGGTAGTGTTGCGTAAGCGACTCCTCGACCCATGTTTGCGGCACTACTTGCATGCCTTGCCAGTTGCCGTTATACATATACAGCCGGCCGAACTTGGCGAAATCATGCGCCGTACTGTTGAGGCAACAAAAGCCTTTGGCTACGTCGTATTTTTCGGAGTCGGAGCTCCAGCTGCCGGCAAATTCCATGTTTAGTTTATCCCAGATTTTTTCGCGAAAATAATCGGCGTATTTTTTTCCTGTAGCGCTTTCTACGGCCATTGAAAGCAGTTGTGTGGCGGCGCTTTGGTATTCGTAACGGGTGTTTGGTTCGTGGGCTAAGGTAAGTTTGGTAACTACGTTTTTAGTATTGCTTCCATAGTATAGATTGGCCATGTATATCCTGTTGCTTTCGGGTGCATCCAACCCGGCACGCATGTTTAGCAGGTCGACCAGGCGAACAGCGCCCAGTTCGGGTTTTAAATACGGTAAGTATTTTGTAATAGGGTCGTTCACACCGGCAATGTACCCTTCGCTGATAGCAATGCCTACAATGGCTGATACATACGACTTGGCCATAGAGAAGGAACCGGTAATTGTTGATTTTTTATAGTTGCCAAAGTAACGCTCGTACACCACACTGTCTTTATGAATAACGAGGAATGCAGTAGTGTGCATGGCTTGCAGGAAATCGTCGAAGTGTGTGTAGTTGCTGTCGGGCGAGGCAAACGACCATTGCTGCTGCGCGGGTATAAACACAAATGGTTTGGACGACGGCTCGAATGAATGGCTGTAGAAAAGGTGCGCATCGGTAATTTTCGGCGCTCTGTTTACAATCGATTTCCATGGTACGCAGCCCGCAGCAAACAGCGCTGCCGTGCAACATAGTAATGGCTTACAGAGAACAGTTTTTAGCCACGAATTACCTGTTAGCTTTGCAAACTCATTCGTGTAATTTTTATTTAGTGTTTCAATGCGCATCTCTATTCGTGTAATTAGTGTAATTTGTGACTAAAAAATAGTGGCGCCATTGCGCACTGCCGGCTATTGTAAAAGCGCGTAAATTTTTCCCGTGATGTCAAACGTTTCTTCGGTGGTTCCCAGCAGTGGAATTCCTTCTTCGTTTGCTTGCGCCAGCGTATCGTCGTCGGGCTTGAATCCTTTGACCAGCACAATGGCAGCCACTTCTTTGAGCGAGGCTACCGCCATGATATTCTTGTGTGTTTGCAGGGTAATCCATACATTACCCGCATCGGCAAAGCCCATTACGTCGCTTAGCAAGTCGGATGTGTAACCTCCGGTAATTTCATTCGAAAGGCTTTGCTCTCCGCCAAATACAGAGAGATCTAATTTTTTTATTAAGTCAGAAACAATCATGGTAATTTACAATTTATGATTTACAATTTAACACTAATTTTTCAGCAAAATTTAGTACGAAGGGCCTTCGACAACCGGCGGTTTTATTTTGTGTTTCTTGGGTATCCATGTGTCGCCGATGGGCACATGCAAGCCGAAATACACATCGAGCGATGCTACGTTCTTTGAAATCAGGCTGGAGAAAAGGCTTCCCGACCCTACAAACAATACACCGAAGTTAACACCTGCGCCCCAATCTACACGTCCTGACGAAGAATAGCCTACAGGGCTGTATACGCTCACTTCTTTGCCCTCCCAGCGTGGCGAGATGGTATATACATCGGAATATTGCGCACCGTAGCTGTCTTCGTTTTTCAGATTGATGCCAATGTTCAGGTTGACGTAAAAATTTTTGTAAAAATTATAATCAATCGTTGTGCGGATGTAAGCGGGCAATGCTACCGAGAAATGCGCCGGTTCCGACTCTGTTTGGAACGCATCGTTGCGCATCGTTTTCAGATAGCCAATGTAGTCGGTAAGCGAAGTGAATGTATAGCCTTGGCCCAACAGTTCGTTAATGCTAAGACCGTTCGGCAGGTTTACATTGTAGATGGCCGAATTGGACGATGTAGCATAGCGTAGTTGTCCCAAATCCGACACGGCAATGCCTGCACGTACTATGTATTTTGATTCGTAGCGTTCGGGGTCCTCCTTTTTCCACTCGTACACTACGCCAAAGTCAATGCCATAGCCAAAAGCATTACTGGAAAGTTTGCCGTAGTCGCCGTTGTATACTTTGTCCATACCTGTAGAATAGAGCGAAGCCAGCCGCCCTGTTGCTTTCAGGAAGGTGGCGCTGTCGGCCAATTGCAGCAAGCCATTGCTGAGTTGGAAAGAACCGGCTGCTACGCCTATGTAAAGTTTCAGCGTGAGACCGGCTTTTACCATGTGCCGTTTGTTTTGGAATACCACGGCGCCGTAGCTCAATCCCAAATCGAAGAACCCATGCAGGTTTACGGCGGTATTGGGTTCGGTAATCTCGCGGTTGAGGTTTATCCCTTCTTTGTTGGCAATAATACTCAACAGGTCTTCGCTCATGCCGCCTTCGTTGGCCAGAAAGCGAAAGCGGCTGGTGAATCCGAACGATTGATTTTTGTCGAGTGCGTAAATAAACGAAGGTAGCATCAGGTCTACATTCGCGTATATTTGCTTGTCGCCGCTGTTGTCGAGTAGCGTAAAACTTTTGTCGGACGGACGGAACAGGTTCAACCCGATGGCATTGCTGGTAAATAGCCCGTTGGCGGTAACGATATTGATATCGGCTTTGTAGCGGTAACCGGCAATGTTGGCGGGGTTGGTAAACACACCACCCGCCGGTTCGCTAGTTGAATTGGCATAACCCACCAAGCCTTGCGCCTGCGCCACTGTAGCACTCATTAGCATAACAATAATTACCTGTATAAAACACTTCATGTAGGTTGCACCTGTTCCAAATTTATACAAAGATAGCTAAAATAAATTTGGCAGGTAAAAACTTTTGTTTATATTTGCAGCATCACGCAACGTTCTTTTTGGCTTGGTAAAAGAGCCGTATAACGGCTCGCTCTGTATTTGGGAATCTCGAAAATTTCTACAGTCATCAAAGGAATCATTACACGTTAAACGTGGATTGATATTTGTTTTGATGACAGGTATTCGAGAACCTCCAAATACGACAAATAAAGTCCACGTTTCTTTTTTAGTAACTTAAATTGTAGAATAATTAAATAATTGAAACGAAAAGGCAACGAGAATAAAATCGTAGCGCGGGGTTGTAGTGTTTGTTTGTTGATAGAACGCGGATGACGCCGATTAGACGGATTTACGCGGATTGTAAAACAACCCCACTGCTACGTAAATAAAACTAAAAACTTAGTTAAATAACTATGCAATTAATGAATGAATATGTTCCGCAGGAGATGTCTCCACTTCGTGTTTGGCACAAATTCCGCCAAACCCTCCGGTCGACATGACGGTTGACTGGATGGAAAGAAGAGAGCCGTCATGTCGCCCGGAACGAGCGGCAGCAAGTGAAGTGGAGACATCTCGCCCCCTACGCAGACACTAAAATAGAACAACAACTAAAAAA
>JAVBNJ010000062.1:0-8465 GCA_031551625.1 Bacteroidales bacterium
TGTGGAACCATGATTGATAGTAGGGTGTCATGATGTGGCAGTTGATACAGGCCGAAGGGTCGTCGGACAAATAGGAATGCGCCCGCGACATATATACAGTGTACATACCCAAACCGGCCAATAATCCACCCGCAATAAAAAACGGTAGAATCATTTTGCTTGGAAGTAGGCTTAGGAGTTTCTTCATAATATATTCTTTACACTATCAAGATAGTACAAATATACGGATTTATTTTGAAATATGTAAGAATGAATTTTAATTCGTATTTTTGCATGCCTTTATACCAAAGGCATTGATAATCGGAGAATGTCGAAAAATTACTAATGAAAACACTGCTGGCTACCCTCAATGCAAAGTACATCCACACTTCACTGGCGCTGCGGTGGCTGTATGTAGCCAATGCAGCGGCATTCGATATCCGGTTTAAGGAATATACCATCAAGGAAAACATCGCCACTATTGCCGACGATATGTTGGCAACAGGCTGTGACTGTATCGGGTTGGGCGTTTATATCTGGAATGTAGAACAAACTAAAAGATTAGTAGATATTCTGCGACAGCAAAAACCGGAACTTATACTAATTCTCGGCGGCCCCGAAGTAAGTTACGAACCGGCGTACTTCCTTGCCAACTGGCCGGTCGATTATATAGTAAGCGGCGAAGGGGAATTTGTATTGGGCGAATTGTTAGGCACATTGGAGCGCCACGAAGAGGTGGCTATTCCGGCAGTGTCGTCGCGTCAGGCAATAAGTGGCGAAACAGCGCGTGCCGATTTGCAAAAGTTAGCGGAACTACCCTCTCCCTACCAGTTACCCGAAGACAAAGAGAATCTTGCCAACCGTGTAGTCTATTTTGAGGCATCGCGCGGCTGCCCTTACCGTTGCTCGTATTGCCTCTCGTCGCTGGAAAAAGGCATCCGCTACTTTCCGGAAAATTTCCTGAAAGAGAATTTACTTTATTTAATAGATAACGGCGCCAAGCAACTGAAATTTTTAGATCGCACATTCAATTTGAATGCCGTAAAAACCCGTGATACATTCGATTTTCTGATAGCTAATTATCGTGAGAATCTGAGTTGCCAGTTCGAAATTTATGCCGATTTGCTCACCGGCGAAACGATTGATTACCTTAATGAACGCTTGCCGAAACGATTTTTTCGCTTCGAAATCGGTATACAATCGACATTCGAACCGAGCAATGTCGCCGTGAACCGCAAACAGGATTTTGCATTGGTTTCACGCAACATTCACCGGTTAATGAACGGCGAAAAAATAGACCTGCACCTCGATTTAATCGCCGGCCTTCCGCATGAAACATACGAGCGTTTTGCACAATCGGTCAATGATGTGTTTGCCTTTCGTGCCAAGGAGTTTCAATTGGGCTTTTTGAAACTGTTGCGTGGCACTCAATTGAGGCGCGACGCGCAAAAATACGGCTATGTGTATCGCGAGCAAGCGCCTTACGAAGTCCTTTCGCACCAAGCGCTTTCCGCTACCGATATGGAAAATATTCGTAAAGTGGAGCATGCCATTGACACGTAATGGAACAAAGGCCGGTTTACACAAACGCTGGCAACCGTTTTCGATTCTTTGTATCCCAATCGTTATTTCGAATTTTTCTTGGAGCTGGCCATCTTTGCAGAAGCATGTGCAACAAAAAATCGTTCGTTAGAAGAAATATATGCTTGCCTACATCATTTCTTATTATCCAAAAATATCGACTTGCTGGAAACCTTGCGCAACGACTATTACAACAATTTTACCATTCGCCCAACAACGGTTTTCTGGGACAACGCACCCGGTAAAAAAGAGCGGAAACAATTATTAAATGAAATCAGTGCCGACAAAGAGTTTTTGTCGAGGAACGAACTTACCGTTTATGCCATAAAAAAGCAGACCACTATTGATAAACTATCGGATACCGATTATTTGTTAACTGTTTTTCTTCCCAGTGGGCAGAGGCAATTGGTGTATACGTTATCAGCCTGAAAAGATGAAAACATTGTTTGGTAATTAAAAATTTTTCAATACATTTGTGCATTCATAAGACGTTCTTTGAGCTCTAATCGCTTTTCTACATAAAAACTTCGAAACTTTTTAGCAAACTAAAGAAAAGCTATAGCTAACACGCTTGACGTGGGCTTTGCTTGTTTTAGTTGGGTATTCGAAGACCTTTATGTAGAAAGTAAAGTTCACGTTTTTGTTTTTAGTTTACAAATTATACAAATAAAATAAAAGGCGTTGAATAGGGCAGCGATTAAAAAATCGTAGCAAGGGGTTGTTGTGTTTGTTTGTTGATAGAACGCGGATGACGCCGATTAGACGGATTATCGCGGATTGTAAAACAACCCCAATGCTACAACAATTTATTCGCTTATTGACGGATGAACTAACTAATTAGTTTATAAACTAAAAATTAATAATTATGAAATACCAAAACTCCCCGAAGGGGATAAATATCAATAACCCCGGATGAGGAGCGATAGCGACGTTATCCGGGGTATAGGGGAAATATATGCATTTCGCGCGGAGCAAACAATAACCTTGAAACACTATTGGAATTTCGCGCGAAAGAGAGTGGTCGTATTTTATCGCACGGATTTATATCCACAATTATTGAAATATAAATCCTTTAGGTTTAAAGAACAAAAATTATTTACAAAAACTTATTAATTATGAGGAAAACATTTTTATTTTTACTGTATGCAACGTTTGCCGGCATTGCTTTTGCCACCAACTGCGCATCGACCCGTTTGGTGAGCACCGATTACAAAAATGGGCGCGTAACTTTAAAATTGGCATGGACGGGTTGCGACAATAGCACGCACCGCAACCAGGTATGGGTGTTTGTCGATTATCAGGAAGTGCGCAGCGGAGCGCCTTACGGCAGTTGGAAACCGGTGTCTGTAACTAATGTTTATTCGCTTTCACCTGTTTCCGTGAGTTCGCAAACAGTGACAGGGAATACACGTGGTGTGTGGATTACCGGTAGTAATGGAACTACTGCAACCGTTACGTTACAGTTAAATAAAAGCACAATGCCCGCCCAGTATAAGTGGTGTGCGTTTGCTACAGATTATCCGCCCAATGCGGTAAGCTATATAAACGGTACTTACACACTGCGCGGCACAAAGCCTTTTGTAATAAATGGAACGACCGTGGACAGTAAAGTGTATTCGGCTGGAACAGTCAATACCATTACCGATGCAACAGGCTGTCCGGGTTGGATAGAGCGAGATGTGCCAACTACAAGCGGAACATGCAAGGCAAATTTGACTTTAGTTGGCGGCTACTGCCGGGATTTAGCAGCCGATGGAGCAACGGTATATGGCAGTTGCAATGTAGAGATAAAAACGAGTGATGCCGGTGCGTATGCCTATAGTGTTAATGCCGGTTGTCCTGCCGGTTGGCGTTGGCCTACTGTAGCCGAATTTAAATGTTTTCACCCCGTATTGAGTGGTAACTCTACTTGGTGGGTAAGTGGATGTAATCCCGATTGGTTGTGTGGTTCTAACTGTGCGGTGGTATGTACCAATTATGCAGTGGATTGGGAATGTGGCTATGGAACTGCCGGGTCGTGTGTAACAGCATTTGTACCATCAGACGCTCGACGTGTCCGCTGTGTCCGTTAACAAAATTGTAAATCCGTCAATCTGTAAATTGTAAATTTATTCTACCAACAGTTCAAAATCCACGTCTAATGGCTTATTGCCAATGAAATCGTAGAGGGCGAGTTGGCGGATGAGGTAGTAGTAGTTCCAATAATTGCGCAGGGCATTCACATAGTTTTGTTGCGAGCGGTCGCGGTCGAGCTGCGCGTTGTTCATGTCGGTAATGGTAATTTTATCAATCAGGAAACGCTTTTTCGATACGTCGTAACGCTTTTGTGCAATAGTGTCGCTCTTGGCGGCAATCTGGAACTGCACTTCCTGCATATTGAACTGCCGTACTTTGAGCACTACATCCTGCTCAAAATCTGCCAATGCCTGGTCTATCTGCGTTTGGATCACTTGTTGATTCGATTTGGCCATACGCACACGTCCTTTTCCGCGCCCCCAGTCGAGAATAGGCACTTGCAATGCGATACGCGCTGTCTGCATATCGCGCGGATCACGGTACGCATCGCCGATGTCGGCTGCCTGTTGATTGAGGCCGAACGACAAACTGATGTCGGCTTTTACGCCTGTGGCTGCTTTCTCTTCGGCTACCCGCTTTTCCGCTTCAATCAATTGCCGCTGGTAGGCGAGGAGGTCGGGGTTGTTTTTGCGCGCCCACTGCATCACATGCTCCAGATCCAGTGTCGTGTGCGGTACTTCGGTGGGTATACTAATTTCAATTGTTACCAGTTCGTTATAACCGAGGAACGAGCGCAGGCGGTTTTGTGCGGTTTCTACATTTAGCTGGGCTTCGTTGAGCGACGACCCGGCTGTCAGGTAATTCAATTCGGATTGCAATAAATCGTTTTCGCCGATGGTGCCAAGGTTGTAGCGCCCATTGGCAATCTTGTGTAACGTGTCGTTGTTGGCATAATTAAATTCGGCGATGGCTAAATTTTGTTGCGCCGAAGCCAAATCGAAGAAGTACCGGATGGCCTGCGTCGAAATATTCTCAAGCTGTTTTAAATAGTTCCGTTTAGCTTCTTCGTATTTTAATGGTTCGATTTTACGGTTCCATTTCCATTGGTTGACACCGAAAATCGACTGTGTCAGGCTAACGCTAACAGGGATGGTGTAATATTTTGTGGAAATGTGATTGGAAAAATTATCCAGGAATTGGTCTTGCCGCTCCAACGAAGAGTAGATTGAAAGTATCCCTCCCGTAGGTAGATTTTGTACCAATGAAAGTTGTCCGCTCAATGTATTGGTAAAATTGGAAGCAAAATCGGTAACCATATTCCCGGAAGAATCTGTGCGTTGTACCGTAGTAAATTGGCGGATGAAATTAGGTATGTCGGCCGATAAATTTAGCGATGGCAAATGATCGGCGCGGTACGAGCGGTATTGCCAATAGCTTGCTTCAAACGAATTTTTAATCCGTACCGCTTCGGGCGATTGATCCTTGGCTAACTCCAGCACTTCGTCCAATGTATAGGTGTAGTTAAATTTCTGCTGGGCCTGTAAGATCAGGCTATAGAACGCTATTGCTATAAGGGTAATCTTTTTCATCTGTCAAATTTTAAATCTCATCTATTCATACCGTAACGATTCTATCGGGTCACGTTCCGCCGCACGCTTGGCCGGCGAATAGCCAAAAATAATGCCTACCGCAGCCGATACGCCGAACGCTACGACTACCGAGAAGAATGAAACAATCACTTTTATAGTAAATACCTGTTCAATTACAAATGCCAGTCCAATGCCCAGCCCTACGCCAATGGCGCCGCCCGTTACACTTATCAGGATAGCTTCCGAGAGGAATTGTGCAATAATGTCTTTCTTTTTAGCGCCAATAGCCAGGCGGGTTCCGATCTCTTTGGTACGTTCCATGACCGACGCGAACATAATGTTCATAATGCCTATACCGCCCACTAAGAGCGAGATACCGGCAATGGCGCCGAGTACAATATTAAAAATATCTTTCGTACGCTGTTGCTGTTTAAGCAACATTTCGGGTATGGTTATTTCATAGTCTTTTACTCCCTGGTGGCGGCGGTAGAACATACGTCCCAATACTTCAACCGAAGAATTTAGTTGATCCGTTTCGCGCATCTGCACAATAATACGGTCAAGTTGATGGTAGTTTGTTTTTTCGCTACTTTGCGAAACCGATTCGTTAGACGTTGTAAAAAAGAAAAAGAAACCGCCGCCGCCAAACCCACCGCTCTCGCTGCTTTTTTTTGTATTAGCCAATGCGCGGTTCTGGTAACGCATCAACATTGTTTTTACGGGGATAAATACATTGTCGTTGTAAATGTTGACTCCGGCTGTTTCGAACGACGACGTAGTGGTTACATTACTTTTTTGCAGTACGCCTACCACACGTAGCCATACTGCTCCGAACTTGATATATTGCCCGATAGGATCGTTGTTGTTGAATAATTTTGTTTTTACATTGGCCCCAAGTACACATACGTTGAGCCCTTTTTCGCCGTGGTATTCGCTAAAGTATTCCCCCTCGGCCAATGGTAAATTGTACAGGTGGAAAAAATCGGTCGATACGGCCAGAATTTTGGCGGGATACCGTATACTTTCGTGTACCACATACGAATTAACAGCAATTTCAGGACTGATGCGCTCCACATTGGGCAATACCGCGCGGATGGCTTCGGCATCGGCCAATGTGAGGCCGGGCGAAAATTTTTTCGTTGCTTGTTCGCCACTGTTTTGCGCCGCATCGGTTCCCGAATGATCCTCGGCAGGTGTAATTACAATATTATTAACGCCAACCATTTTTATTTGCTCCAGGATTTCCTGCTGTGCGCCGTTGCCGATAGCCAGCATGCTAATTACGGCAGCTACGCCGAAAATGATGCCTAGCGCCGTGAGCATCGACTTTAACTTGTTTCCGAGGAGGCTTTCTATGGCAATATGTATATCGTGCAAATAGCGGCGGATAAACATGGCGGCTACTTTTGAATGATTATTTTTCTCGCTCCTTTTCCTTTGTCAGGCAACCCTTTCAGGGCATCCTGCTTTTGCAGTTCTTTCTCCCTTTCGCGCTCTTCGATTTCGCGCTTGCGTTGTTCTTCCGCTTCTTTTTTCTTTTGAATACGTTCTTTTAGCACTGCTATATATTCGGTGCCTGCTAATTTGAATTTGTCTATATTCTTGGGTTTTGACAGGTATATTTCGTCGCCCTCATTCAAGCCCTGTTCAATGATACGGAAATTTTCGTTCATTTCTCCGGGGACTACTACTTGCCGTGTGCCGTCGGTACGGCATACATACGTGAGTGTATCGTCGCCGAACAATGCTTCGAGCGGCACATATACTACATTCTCGTAACTTCCCGTGATAATTTTATTCGATGTAGTCATGGCAGGGCGCAATATATCGTCGCTTTCGTTCACACGCACGATTACTTCGAACACTTTGGCGTCGGCGTTTTTCAATTGCTCGCCTACATTCGATACTTCGGTTACCACGCCGGTGTATTGCTTTTCGGGGAACGCATCGACACCCATGCGTACTGCTTGCCCTTTCTTCACCTTGCTGATATCAATTTCGTTTACATACGTTTTCGACTCCATGAGCGAAAGATCGGGCAGCGTGGCAATCGTCAAATCCCACGGGCTGATGCTCGAACCGACCTTGCGTTTCTCCCCGTTCCATTCACGGAAGTAAATGACCATGCCGTCTTTGGGTGCATATACCGTGAATTTGCTCAACACATTTATCATTTCTTCCAACTCCCGCTCTTTCTGCGAGAGGTTGATGCGTACATCTTTTATCTGGGCAATAGCTTGTGCATCTTTCAGGGCGTAATTCTGCACTTCCTGTTCATAGGCGCGCTGCGCCCGTTCGAGATTGTTTTTCGCTTGCCGTTGCGTGGCGGGCGGTTCGTAGGCCGACTGCTCTACCGCAATGCGCTTTTCTTCGAGGTCGAACTTAAGGCTGGCAAGATTGTTGCGTATTCCGCGCAGGTTAAGCGATGTGTCGATTAGCGAACGTTCCAGCTGGGCACGGATTTTTTCCACCTCGTCTTCAATGTCCTTTATCTTATTCGCGCTGGCCGAACGATCGAGCGAAGCGACATAATCCCCTTTCTTTACCACCGTTCCTTCGGGTACCAAGTCTTGTATTTTGATATCCTGAAACCGCACATTGCGAGCCCGTAATTCCTCCGGCCCGTCAATTTTTTCCATGCTTTGCGCTTTCAGCTCGCCGGTAGTTGCCACAATAATCTCGAACGGGCCACGTTGTGCATATACTTTTTGTTCCATTTCCTGTTTGCCGGGGCGGACGACGAACCACCAAACCAAGACCAAAATCACTGCCAGTGCAGAGCCCCCAGTAATATACCATTGTTTCTTTTTCATGGGCTGAATTTTAAACATACGAAGTTACTAAAATGTTAAGAATTTTCAATTACTTTTCGGAATATAAAAATATTTTTACCTTTGACGACTAGTTTTCAGTGAATTCAGCCATAGAATAAAATGTAAACAGAAAATGTATGAAAAAAATAGGTACAACAATAGTATTGTTAATTGCTTTTGTCGCCGGTTTGCAGGCACAGCAGAACCTGAGCGCCACAGACATTGTGCGCAAGGCCGATGATAAATTACGCGGCACCTCGTCGTATTCCGAAATAACAATGACTATTGTAAGGCCCACGTGGTCGCGTGAGATCGGCTTTAAATCATGGACAAAGGGCAAGCAACTGGCGTTGACTCTGATTATTTCGCCGGCAAAAGAAAAAGGACAAGTGTTCTTGAAGCGCAATAAAGATTTATGGAACTGGGTGCCCGCTATTGAGCGTATGATTAAAATGTCGTCGTCGGTAATGGGCCAATCGTGGATGGG
>JAVBNJ010000141.1:0-6525 GCA_031551625.1 Bacteroidales bacterium
AATCATTGCCTTTCGATGAGTTGATTGAAAAAATAACACGACTGAATAAAGAATTAAAACGAATTGAATAACAAAACACCAGTGATATAACCCAGTGGTTGGAATGGTTTTTATCCTGCTTCGAAAGGGCTTTGCACAATACCGAAGATTTATTGAATGCCGTATTGGTTAAAGCGAAGTTTTGGGAACAGCATCAACAAACGAATTTGAACGACCGTCAACGGTTGATGATCAATAAACTGTTAGATGGTTTCGAGGGCAAACTTACCTCGTCCAAATGGGGGAAAATGACAAAAATATCGGCTGACACTGCCTTGCGGGATATACAAGACTTAATAGACAAAGGAATTTTACGAAAAGAAGCGGCAGGTGGGCGAAGTACGAATTATGAATTGAATATGAAGTAAAATTTGCAGTGCAAAATTAAATAAACTTTACAAACTTCTCAGAAACTGTTTTCTACTAACTTTTAATTCCTAATTTCTAATTTTCACCCTCCCTCTCCATTCCACAGGCGAAAGATCTTTGCACACATTCTCTTTGAAAGCATTATAAAACGACGAACGGGTATTGAAACCCACTTCCCAAGTAATTTCTTGAATATCCTTATCAGTTTCGAGTAACAATTTTTTGGCCGCCTCAATACGATACCTGTTCACCAGTTGAGTAAAACTACAAGCATAATATTTATTAATGCAATTCGATACGTATGTACGGTTGGTATTTAGTTTAATTGCCAAATCCTGCAAACTTAGTTGGGGAAGTTTGTATATTTCGTTTTGGTTGAATAATATGGCAATTTGTTCAGCCAATAATTGTTCGGCTTTGTTGTTTTCGTTGACAGCAGCTTCTACGGCTGCCGGTTTATTTATAAAATCTATATCGGTTTTCAATGGCAATCGCAAACTAATACTCAGCACGGATATAGCTGTAATGGTAGCTGCTACCGACAAGTTGTGCACAATGGCTAAACTCATGTGGTTATTGTACGACATAAATACCATGCAGAGCAATGGATAATAGAGGAAAAGAAAATCCATGGCCAGCAGTTTATTCATGGTGGCTGTGGAAAGATGTTGGGCTTTATGCATTTTTCGTACTCTGAGAATACGCACCAGCGCCATGCTGAAATAGGTGAACACCTGTGCCGCAAAAACCGTCATAAGCAGGGCAAAATAGCCCACGTAAAGGGGGAATTGGCCGGCATAGCCGAAAAGTTCTTCAATATTATAACAAAAGGGAATGTGGGGCTTTACGGAGGCTTGCAACAATAGCCACAAGCCGAGCATTGTCACAAAAGGGATAAAATGCAAAAGATAATGTTTTTTGCGATGCTTTTCATCCATTACAAAATAGGCATAGAAAATGGTAAACGGAGCTATAAAGATGACTGTTAGGTAAGACTGCACATTGTACACATCGCAAGGGGCAAGAACGGGCAGGCGCAGGAAATTGTTGATTAAGTAAAGAATACCGATAGTAATAAAGATACAGCTCAAGGGTAGATTGGCCCGCGACCTGTTGCGGTAAAAAATAAGAAAAACACCCCAAAACAGTGCCACTAAAGCCCTTAATTCAAAGGTGGAAAAAATAAGTAAGGTAGTAAGTTGGTTAACGGATTCTTGCATGTATTATTAAAAATAGAAGTAAAAAAGTATCAAACCATACGTTTCGGGGAATTGCCAATAGCCTGTGCATGGAGTATACGGGCCGGTAATAACAAAAGCAGGCACCCTGCTAATCCTACTAAACATTGATTAACCCTGGAAAGGTTGCTTATCATGTTTGCTCTACCTATCAATTATTTTACAAAGATACGGCTTTATAATATTAAATCCAAAATCACAAAAATACTGAATAGTACGCTGGCTATGCCGTTGGTAGTGGCAAAGGCGGCGTTGACACGGCTAAGGTCGCTGGGTTTTACAATCAGATGCTGGTAAAGTAGCAGTCCGCAAAAGACTACGGCGCCTGCTATATAGAACCACCCGGCTTGCAACATATATCCGGCAATGCCCACAAACGTAGCGGAAACCGCATGTAATACGGCGGAGAAAATAAGGGCGCCTCTCCGGCCAAAGTGAGCGGGGATAGAAAATAATTTTTCGGAACGGTCAAACTCCTCGTCGGGCAAGGCATAAATCACATCGAAGCCACTCACCCAGAAAAGTACAATAGCCGAAAACAACATGGGCGCAAACGCGAACTCGCCGGTAACGGCTATGTAGGCTGCTGTGGGCGCAATAGCCAAGCCAAGTCCTAAAATCAGATGACACAACCATGTGAACCGCTTGGTAAGGCTATAACCCACGATTACCGCCAGCGCCACCGGCGACAGGAGTAAACACAACCGGTTCAGCAATCCCGCTGCAACTACGAACAATAGTGCATTGATAATGCAAAAAGCAAGCGCATTACGTGGCGAGATGACACCTTTCGGGATTTCGCGTTGGGCTGTGCGGGTGTTGCGTGCATCAAAGGTGCGATCGGCATAGCGGTTGAAACTCATGGCCGTGTTGCGGGCAAACACCATGCAGGCCAACATCAGCGCTAATGTCAACCAACTAAATGTTACGCCGGTTTGTGAGTAGGCCAATGCAAAGCCAATGCAAGCAAATGGCAATGCAAAAATCGTATGCGAAAATTTAACGAGCGAAAAATAATTTTTTATTTTCATTATGTTTTATTTTTTACCCGACCTAACAGGTCTAAAGATGCAAGACCTGTTAGGAGTGTATCCTAAAAGTTATCTCAATGTGGCTCCGAATTCGCGCTCAAAGGCTTTCAATAAATTTTCCATGATGCGCTCGATATGCTGGTCGGTCAAGGTTTTTTCCTTGTCCTGCAACACAAAGCTCATGGCATATTGTTTTTTACCCGCCGGTAGTTTGTCGCCGCGGTACACGTCGAACAGGTTAGTCGCTTTCAGCAGGCTTTTCTCTGTGCGGAACGCGATGTCGCGCAGCTGGCCGTAACTAATTTTTTCGTCGAGCACTAATGCCAGGTCGCGACGTACTTCAGGAAACTTAGGTAACTCCTGGTATTGTACCTTGTTGTTTTTTACCGCTTGTAGCAACAGTTTACCCGAAATTTCGGCGGCAAACACGTCTTGTTTAATATCAAATTGATTGCGGATTTTTTTCGACACGGCTCCAAACATGGCCAGCGGCTTGCCGTTTAGCATGTATTGCACACCGTCGGTAAACAATTCGGCAGGTGCGTCAATCATTTCCAATTTGTACACATCTATTCCCACCCGTTTGAAAATGCTTTCCACAAAGCCTTTCAAGTAAAAGAATGTGGTGCGTTCTTGTGGAGTGTCCCAGTTTTGCGGTGCAGTGAAACCTGTGCAAAACAGTGCCAGTTGCATGTTTTCGGAATACGCTTTCAACGTGCCGTCGTTCTTGCCGGCATCAAAGAAGTAACAATTGCCCCATTCGAACAATTTCAGGTCGGCATGCTGGCGGTTGATGTTGTGGCTGATACTTTCGAGCCCGCCGAACAGCAACGTTTGCCGCAGCACATTGAGGTCGTTGCTCAACGGGTTGAGGATACGTACCGATTTCTCTTCGGGAAATGTTTTCAACGAAGCATAGTAGCCCGCTTTGGTCAACGAATTATTCATGGTTTCATAAAAACCGTTGGCCACCAACATGTCCGAAAGGATATTTTGTACTTTTTCCTTATCGGGATGCGTGCTGTGTGCCACGGTAATTACCGAGTGTGCCGGTATCTCAATATTATTGTACCCATAAATACGCAACAGGTCTTCGACTACATCGCATTCGCGTGTAACATCCACTCGGTAGGTCGGTACGCTCACCTGCAAACCTTCGGTGCTTTCGCTTTCAACAGTAAAATCAAGCCGTTTCAGCAAATCAATTATTTTCTCTTTTTCAATCCGTTTGCCGATAAGGCGCCACATGCTTTCATAATTCAACGCCACACGGCAAGGCATAATAGGCGAGGGGTACACATCTACCATGTCGCCGACAATTTCGCCGCCGGCTACTTCCTGAATCAACAACGCTGCGCGTTTCAAGGCATAGGGGGTAATCATCGGGTCGGCGCCGCGTTCGTAGCGGAACGAGGCATCGGTCTTCAACCCGTGGCGGCGCGATGTTTTGCGAATCCATACCGGATTGAAATAAGCGCTTTCGAGGAAAATATTTTTTGTAGCATCGCTCACACCGTTGTGCAAACCGCCGAACACACCGGCGATACACATGGGTTGCGTGGCGCTGCAAATCATCAGGTCTTGCGCACTCAGCGTGCGCTCTACGCCATCAAGCGTTACGAATTTTGTTCCTTCGGCGCACGGTTTTATAATTACTTGCCCATTGTCGATAGTGTCTGCATCAAAGGCGTGGAGCGGGTGTCCGATTTCGTGCAGTACAAAATTCGTTACGTCCACTACATTGTTGATAGGCCGCAAACCGATTGCCGTCAACCGTTTTTGCAACCATTCGGGCGATGGTTGCACCGTAATATTTTTAATGGTAATACCAGTATAACGAGGACAGGCTTCGGTATTCTCTATTGTTACCTGTATGCCTTTGCCGCTACCGGCTGCAAATTTATCGACTGCCGGACGGGTAATTGTTTTTCCAATGTAGGCTGCCAAGTCGCGCGCCACACCAATGTGCGAAGCCGCATCAATACGGTTGGGCGTCAACCCGATTTCGAATACCGTATCGCTTTCGAGCTTCAAAAAATCACTTAGCGGGCGGCCCACTACAGCCGAAGGATTCAGCACCATAATGCCATCGTGGCTGGCACCTAATCCCAATTCATCCTCTGCGCAAATCATACCAAACGATTCCACACCACGCAATTTCGATTTTTTGATTTTCACTTCGTCGCCGTTCGAGAAGTAAAGCGTAGCGCCGATAGTAGCCACAGGCACTTTTTGTCCGGCAGCCACGTTCGGGGCGCCGCACACAATTTGCAACAATTCGCCGGTGCCCACGTTAACTTTGGTAACATGCAATTTGTCGGCATCGGGGTGTTGGGCGCACTCCAGCACTTCGCCCACCACCACGCCTTGCAGGCCGCCTTTCACCGCTTCGCTCTGCTCAATAGCTTCAACCTCTAAACCAATGTCGGTAAGCCATTGCGCCACTTGCTCGGGCGTGTTGTTAATCGAAATGTACTCTTTCAGCCAGTTGTAAGATATTTTCATACGGTATTTATTTTCTAAAATTTTAATTAAGGTTTTACAAGCCACTCGCCACTCTTGCTGCTTCCAATTCGTCTTATTATCTTTAATTTTTTAAGCCGGGCTATATTCTTTTCAATAGCTGTAGTAGATATTCCTAACTCTTTAGATAACTCGGGGATGCTTATATAAGGGTTTGTCGTCATAAGTTCGGTGATTTTTACTAAAGTATTACCCAACCTATCACCCAACCTATTATTGGACTTTGTAATTATTCTATTTTCAGTATTTTTCGATATTAAATCTGGCTGTAGGTCTGGCTGCGATTTTACTTCTTTTTTCGAAAAAATCACTCGGAATCCCAAGCCTATTTCTTTCCATTCGAAATGGATTTCGGGATACTTTTCCATTTCTTCCGAAATAATTCGCAGCCCATTTCCCCATTGCTCAATAATGCCCAATTGCTTGAAAACCGGTGCCAGTACTTTGTTCCGGATATTCGATTGCCCGGCATCCATAACATTGAAATCAACCAACGGCATTAATCCGCCGGGATTGGAAACTTCAATAGTTTTTGCCAAATCCGATTTGGTGGGCATTGCCTCTTTAAGTTCGAGGCGCTTGTTTTCCGTTTGAGCAATTATTTCCGAAACATTCATGCGGCTGGTATTTCAACCTGCAAAGGTACGAAAAACGACTGTTTTAACAAATTTTAACATGTGGCTATTTGGAAAGGTAAAAATTTTATTCTACATTTGTCGTATTATTACGCTCTTTGAATATTGTAAAGACTTTACTTTACTCCGGCAAGAAGAATCAGGAAAATTTTTCAAATTAATTGGAGGTACAAGGTAAATCGGCGTGTTGAACGCGGATATTACTTATTTCCGATTGTGGGTTTTCCTGAACCTTTCTTGCTGATAAGTGATACTCCGCGTTTAGTTTTTAACCACAGATTTACCTTCGGTGAGCACAGTTCACGGATTAGAACAGATAAACGCAGATTAAGGCAACGAGATAAAAATCGTAGCAGGGGTTTTTAATTGACGATTGACAAATGACAATTGATAATTGGCGCAAAGCGCACGAGTAGGGATGGACAAATTCCCCCCTGAGTAGAAAATTAAAAAATAGAAATGGTTGACGATAGTAGCCCGTAGGCCTTTGATAGCACAAGAAAAATAAAATGACTAT
This sequence comes from Bacteroidales bacterium, assembly GCA_031551625.1. Classification (GTDB taxonomy): domain Bacteria; phylum Bacteroidota; class Bacteroidia; order Bacteroidales; family UBA932; genus JAVBNJ01. Next base: position 6,353 of record JAVBNJ010000141.1, read on the forward strand.
CCGCAATACTTTATTGAATAAAATAGCACTGGATAGGCTAAAAAATGCAGGCGTATCTTCCCTCTCCCTGTGGAGAGGGATAAGAGGGAGAGGTGGAAATGCGGATAATCATAAAAATAGGACATTAACAATAATAATAGTAGCCGCGGGAACCGGTTTGAAAAAAGGTTTGT
>JAVBNJ010000027.1:0-9989 GCA_031551625.1 Bacteroidales bacterium
CAACTCCAACTTTTAATTACCAAGAACCGTTCCCTATGGGGAAAGACGAAACCGAGTACTACCTGCTGACAACAGAAGGTATATCAACAGCGACATTTGAAGGTAACGAAATGCTCAAAGTTACGCCCGAAGCGTTGACCCGCTTGGCACAGACATGCTTTCACGATTGTGCATTTTACTTGCGCCCCGGGCATCAAAAGCAAGTGGCAAAAATATTGAATGACCCCGAAGCCAGCGAGAACGACAAATACGTAGCATTAACGATGCTGCGCAATGCCGAAATATCGGCGAAAGGAATATTGCCTTTCTGCCAGGATACAGGCACGGCAACTATTGTAGCCAAGAAAGGCCAACAGGTATGGACTGGCGGCGGCGACGAAGCTGCATTGTCCGAAGGAGTATACAACGCCTACACCGAAGAGAATCTGCGCTACTCGCAAACCGTAGCGCTCGACATGTATGCTGAAAAAAATTCGGGAACCAACCTGCCTGCACAAATCGATATACAGGCTGTAGACGGCGCTGAATATAAATTCCTGTGCATTGCCAAAGGCGGTGGTTCGTCGAACAAAACCTATTTGTACCAGGAAACGAAAGCGCTGCTGAATCCGATAACATTGGAAAAATTTATTATCGAAAAAATAGCATCGCTCGGCACCGCCGCTTGCCCGCCCTACCACATTGCGTTTGTGATTGGTGGCACCTCGGCCGATATGTGCTTGAAAACCGTGAAGCTTGCCGCTACCAAATACTATGACACACTGCCCACCAAGGGCAACGACGGAGGGCAGGCGTTCCGCGACATCGAACTCGAAGCGAAAATGTTGAAAGCCGCACAGGAAATCGGTTTAGGTGCGCAATTCGGTGGCAAATATTTGGCACACGATATCCGCATCATCCGCTTGCCGCGGCATGGCGCTTCGTGTCCTGTGGGTATGGCTGTGTCGTGCTCAGCCGATCGCAATATCAAAGCTAAAATTAACAAGCAAGGTGTGTGGATTGAAAAACTCGAAACCAACCCGGGCCAATACATTCCAGAAGCCCTGCGCAATGCCGGCGAAGGCGATGCCGTGCGCATTGACCTGAACCGCCCGATGAAAGACATACTGGCCGAACTCAGCAAATATCCGGTAGCCACGCGCCTCTCGCTAAACGGTACTATTGTAGTAGGCCGCGACATTGCACACGCCAAGTTGAAAGAATTGCTGGACAGTGGCAAAGACCTTCCGCAATATATCAAAGACCATCCGATTTACTATGCAGGCCCTGCCAAAACACCGCAAGGAATGGCTTGTGGCTCCATGGGGCCTACTACTGCCGGCCGTATGGACTCATATGTGGATTTGTTCCAAAGCCACGGCGGCAGCATGATTATGCTCGCCAAAGGCAACCGCAGCCAACAGGTTACCGATGCCTGCAAGAAGCACGGCGGTTTCTACCTCGGCTCTATCGGCGGCCCGGCAGCTATTCTGGCGCAAAACAACATCAAAAGTATCGAATGCATTGCCTACCCCGAGCTGGGCATGGAAGCCATCTGGAAAATTGATGTAGTCGACTTTCCCGCTTTCATTCTGGTAGACGACAAGGGCAACGATTTTTTCAAAACCATTAAACCACGTTGCTGCACCACGGTATAAGTTGAACCTGCGTACTATGATTGAACAGAAGAGCGGAAATTTTTTCCGCTCTTCTGCTTTAGTAGTTATATAGTACACTCCAATGAACATCGTTAACGTACGCACCGCAGCCTCAATCCATACGATTTTGGATGACTCGTGTTCGGGTACAGATGATAATAAGGTGAATCACTAAGATAGACCAGATATAGATCAATCGCAGAGTCAGCAGAATATTCTGATGAAGACCAAAACATAGACCAGCCGGCTGTACCGTCGCTTATACCGTACAGGCCGCCGTCTCCGAAGCATAAGCCATCATACCGGGCGCCCCAATACTGACCGGGCGTACCCGAAGTTGCCGTATACTTAGCCTGTATAGTAGGATCATAGGAACGATTAATACCGCTTCCGCCCAACGCCTTATCCAAGTTGACAAAGTCGTCTTTGGTTGGTACTCGCCATGGACTGGGGCACAAACGATCGGCATTGTTCATAATCATGCACCACGAAAACAGATTGCCCGCATAACCGGAGATAGTACGGCAATCGGCTTTGTAGGGAGCTGCAGTACCACCGTTATAGTTACTTTTCTGACAGGCAGAAGCTGTCGCCGGTGCGCTCCATGTTTGGCTCCCTACAATCCATGTCGTAGTGGAACTAAACCCAGCCGTACCAAGTTCATAATCGTTATCGCTACATCCGGGAACGGGAACAGTAATAGCTTTGGCCGCGCCGGCAGTACACTCATTTGTTGTTACTGTATAGGTAATGGTTGCCGCTCCTGGAGACTTGCCGGTTACTACCCCTCCGCTTACCGTTGCACGACTGCTGTTGCTGGTGCTCCAACTACCGCCGGTAGGGCTACCGGTCAGTGTAATGGTATTGTTTACGCTCACACTGCTATTGCCGGTTATACTTACGCTGGGATAAGCATTAATCACTCCTGTTACATTCGTCGTATAGGCGCTATAGCAAGTGATGCCACTGGCGGTGGTATATGAACGAACCTGTGCCAAATAACTTCCCGCGGTTGTGGCTTTTGAAGTCGTTGTCCGGCCTGTACCGGAACTGGCTGTCACTCCGGTACCGTTCCACTGGTACCCTGTCGCTCCTGTTACCGTACTCGAAGTAAATGTTACGGCCGTTCCTTCGCAGGTAGTGGTGGCACTCAGAGTCGGTACCGCCGGGATACTAACCACCGTTACTACCCACGAGCCGGTGGATGTAACCCAGGCCGTATTACACGTACCGTCTTTCGCTTGCCGCGTATACGTTCCCGCCTGCGTGGGTACATAAGTTGTAGCCGTGGCGCCACTAATAACACTTCCATTCCATAGCCACTGGTAAGTAATGCGGCTATCGCCGCCGCTGGCGGCAGTAGTGCTACCGATAGTGGTATAGGCGCTGCCACTACACAATGCTTGTCCGGTGCTGGCAATCGCGCCCGCCGTAAAGGCCGGATTTGTAACTATCCCTTCGGGATTGTTGGTGGCATCGGTAACAGATGTTACACAAGCCCCCGTGTAGATTTTTACATTCGCACCTAATGTTGTACTTTCATTGACCGTAAACGGTGCCGTACCTTTTAACGTATAAGTTCCGTTAGCCATGACCGCCTGCGGGGGATAATCAAGGGCCGTAGCACACCAGTCGTACTGGGCAGGTACCCCGCTCAACGTGAATGTTACCTGTTGTGTTCCGTTGGCCGAACCGGTAACCCATACGCCCTTGCTAGTGCCGACAAGCGTTCCCGCGCTGGCGGCGCTTATAGTAGCGCGTGTCCATGCGCCTTTGCTGCCATCGGCATTAACGGTGCGGTAATCGACAATCACCCAGGTTTTGTAGTTGTGGGTGCCGGTACAGGTTGTCCATACCAAATCAAAAGTTATCTGTTTGGTGCTGTAGTTGGCGGCTACTTGCCGCACCGATACACACGAAGCGGCATAGCCGACAGGTGCACAAAGCAATAATAAAAGTAAACAGTAGATTTTTTGCATATCAATTATTTTTTTAGTTGTTGTTCTATTTTATACCTGCGTTAGGGGGCGAGATGTCTCCACTTCACTCGCTACTGCTCGTTCCGGTCGACAGGACGGCTCTCTTCTTTCCATCAAGTCAACCGTCATGTCGACCGAAGGGTTTGGCGGAATTTGTGCCAAACACGAAGTGGAGACATCTCCTGCGTAACGTACTCATTCATTAACGGTATAGTTATTTAACTAAGTTTTTAGTTTTATTTACGTAGCAGTGGGGTTGTTTTCAAATCCGCGTGAATCCGTCTAATCGGCCTCATCCGCGTTCTATCAACAAACAAACACAACAACCCCTTGCTACGATTTATAATCATTGCCTTTATGTTCTAATCTATTCGTAATAGCAATAAAATAGAAACGTGGACTAAATTTATTGTTAAAGGAGGTTCTAGAAATACCCGTCATAAGAATAAATATAACCCACGCATACCTTCGTGGTGATTATTCTCTTATAACAGTTGAAATTTTCTAGATTTCCTTTAACAGAATAAGCCGCAATGCGACTCTAACCAAACTAAAAGAACATTTTTCTAAAGTTTATTTTAATAACTAAAGAATACGACAAATGTAGCAGATTGTTTTTAATTATGCAAATATTATTCTTTCATTTTCAAAAATTCCCGCACATGTATATGCTTTATACCCTCATAGGTATTGCGGCTATTAAGCGTATCGTAACTAACCACCATTTTCGGATAATTGTTCTTTATCTTCAGCAAATTTCCAAATTCGCGCTCTATGGTCTTCTCCGAATCCAATTGCAACGCCACTTGTATATACATTTTCTCACCAGCTTTCTCGCACACAAAATCGATCTCTTGCCCATCCACAACACCAACTTTCACTGTCCAGCCGAGGTATAACAAATGGTTGTATACCAGATTTTCCAACAAATGGCTCCTATCCGTGAGGCGAAAACCGACCATTGCATTACGTATTCCAAGATTCTCAAAATAGTATTTCTCGCCTATTTCAAACTGCCGCTTTCCCTTTATATCGTAGCGTTGCACACGATGTACTAAAAATGCACTCGCTAGATAATCCAGATAGACCAGCACCTGATTGGTTTCTATCTTGGTGCGCTGCGATTTCAAAAAGTCGCTGATGCTTTTGGCCGAAAACAGGCTACCTACATTATTGGCTAAAAACAACACCAACTTATTCAAGAATGCGGTATTCCGGATTTTATAGCGGTTCACTACATCGCGGAATATGATAGTATCGCACACACTTTTCAAATAACCGAAAACCTGCGTATTTAATTCCATATTTATCAAGTACGGCAGCCCGCCGTAGGTCATGTACTGCATCAGGTTTTCGTCTGTGTCCGTTAGTTTGTGGAATTTTAAAAATTCAGGATAAGACAAGCTGTAAACAGGAAATTCGACATAGCGGGCGCTCAAATAAGTGGCCAGTTCACCCGACAGAAGATTAGCATTACTGCCTGTTATATAGATATCGTTTTTAGCATTCAACAGCAAGGAACGCAACGCTTTTTCGAAATCAGCTATATCTTGTATCTCATCTATAAAAATATAATTGACACTTTTTTTTACCGATTGTGAAAGCACATAATTATTCAAATCGGTCGCATCGCGGATAAAATCGAATTCCAACTCCTCTTTGTTTATATAAATGATATTTGCCGTCTTGTCTTTTTTCTTTACTTCTTTCATCAATTGAAAAAGCAAATAGCTTTTCCCCACACGCCGCTGCCCGGTCAAAACCTTGATGAGTTGCTTATTCATAAATGGCTTTACACGCGCCACGTATATATCTCTATTATGTATATTTTTAGGCAGTTTCATCATTACAACTTTTCATTATATTGAAAACTTTATGCAAATATACAAAATATTTTCAATATAATTAAAAGTATATATTTTAAGTATATTGAAAAGTAATTATAAAAAAATAAAAAGTTTTCAATATATTGAAAACTTTATACTGTCATAATATATTTAAAAACTAATCTTTTACGCTTAAATAACTCCTTCAGCAGTTGAGTACACTCACTTTCGAGTACACCGCATTCAACTACCGTTTTAGGATGTAGCAGGTTACTGCCGGCCAGCGAATAGCCGCGTTTGGGGTCGGAAGCGCCATATACAATTTTGCCGATTTGCGACCAGAATAATGCGCCGGCGCACATTACGCACGGTTCCAATGTAACATAAAGTGTGCATTCATTGAGATATTTCCCACCTATTGCATTGGTGGCCGACGTAATGGCTTGCATCTCTGCATGGGCGGTGGGGTCGTTCAACGTTTCGGTAAGGTTGTGTGCACGTGCTACAATGCGATTGCCGCACACTATAACCGCACCCACCGGCACCTCGTCACGTTCAAATGCCGCTTGCGCTTCTTTCAGCGCTTCCCGCATAAAATCAATCGACTCCATATCTTTTTCTGCCCACGATTACACTAATTTCACGAATTATTAAAGCAAAAAGAATTCAATAGACCATCATTACACGAATTCATTTGTTTTGCAAACTGGCAATTGGTGTAATTTATATTTAGTGTCTCAATGCGCATCTCAATTAGTGGAATTAGTGTAATTCGTGGATAAACTATATTCTCGGTGTTAAATTGTTCGCGTCGAAACTCAGTGGCAGTAAGTCGTGTCCACGGTTAAGTATTTTTATTTTTTTTGTACCGCCCATTATTACGCGAATCGGTTTGCCATAACGGGTTTCGCACTCGAGCAACACCTGTCTGCAAGCGCCACAAGGATACACAGGTTCCATATTCTCTTGTCCATTTACAGTAGAACTGATAGCCACGGCGCGTACCGGCACATCGGGGAAATGCGAGTTGGCATAAAATAACGCAACCCGTTCGGCACACAGGCCCGACGGCGAAGCCGCATTTTCCTGATTACTTCCGCATACAATTTCTCCATTATCCAACAGAACCGCCGTACCTACATGGAAGTGCGAATAAGGAGCATAGGCCTGACCTGCGGCTTCGATAGCCTTACGCAGTAAGGCCGCATCTTCAATTACCAATTCATCGATATGGTCGGCTTCGTATACCGTAATCTCCAATTTCGTCGCTTTCATCACTGTACATAACTTTTATACAAATGTACGTCTTTTTTCGTAACTTTGTATTATGGACTTCAATCTGACTGCTGCATACAAACCTACCGGCGACCAACCCGAGGCGATTGCCCAATTGGTGCAAGCTTTGCGTGAAGGAGAGAAAAGTAGCGTGCTGTTGGGCGTTACCGGTTCCGGGAAAACATTTACAATGGCCAATGTGATTGCACAACTCAAGCGTCCGGCGCTGGTGCTAAGCCACAATAAAACATTGGCTGCCCAGCTCTATGGCGAGTTTAAGACATTCTTCCCCGATAATGCGGTGGAGTATTTTATTTCGTACTACGACTACTACCAGCCCGAGGCCTATTTGCCGACTACCGATACGTATATCGAAAAAGATTTAAGCATCAATGATGAGATTGAAAAACTGCGGATGCACACCTCGTCGTCGTTGTTGTCAGGGCGGCGCGATGTAGTAGTGGTATCAAGCGTATCATGCCTGTATGGAATCGGAAATCCCGACGATTTTCAAGCGAATGCAATTCATATCAAATGCGGACAAACGGTTTCGCGCAACAAATTTTTGTATTCGCTGGTGGATAGCTTGTATTCACGCAACGAAGTGGAATTCAAGCGTGGCACCTTTCGCGTGAAAGGCGATACGGTAGATGTGTATTTAGCTTATGGCGATTATGCCTACCGTATTGTGTTCTGGGGAGATGAGATTGAAAAAATAGAAACCTTTGAACCCATTGGCGGACGGACGATTGACGAACCGAAAGAGGTAACTATCTTTCCGGCTAATTTATTCTGCACCACCAAAGAGCGTATGCATCGTGCCATCCGCGAGATTCAGGATGATATGATGAAGCAATACAACTTCTTCATCTCCATCGGGAAGAATGCCGAAGCCAAACGATTGAAACAACGTGTGGAGTATGATCTCGAAATGATAAAAGAGCTGGGGTACTGTCCGGGTATCGAAAATTACTCGCGCTATTTCGACGGGCGCAACCAGGGCTCACGGCCATTTTGCCTGCTTGATTATTTTCCGGAGGATTTTATTACGATTATTGATGAAAGCCATGTAACATTGCCGCAAGTACGTGCCATGTTCGGCGGCGACCGGTCGCGCAAGCAAACGCTTATTGAATACGGCTTTCGCTTGCCTGCTGCGGCTGATAATCGTCCGCTGACCTTCGACGAATTTGAAAAGCTTATCGGGCAAACGGTGTATGTGAGCGCTACACCTGCTGAATACGAACTGGAACGAAGCGGTGGCGCAGTAGTCGAACAATTGATACGCCCCACCGGACTACTTGATCCGGTGATTGAAGTACGGCCTACACTCAACCAGATTGACGATCTGATTGAAGAAATATCGAAACGCGCCATAATCGACGAACGTGTGTTGGTTACCACACTTACCAAACGCATGGCCGAAGAGCTGACGAAGTATATGGAGAAAATCCAGATACGCTGCCGCTACATTCACTCCGACGTGGAAACACTGGAGCGTGTGCAAATCATGGAAGACCTGCAACGCGGGTTATTCGATGTGTTGGTAGGAGTAAACCTTCTGCGCGAAGGACTGGACTTGCCGCAAGTATCGCTTGTGGCTATCCTCGATGCCGACAAGGAAGGATTCCTGCGGTCGGAACGTGCCCTCACACAAACCGCCGGTCGCGCGGCGCGCAACGTTAATGGCCGCGTAATCATGTATGCCGACAAAGTAACGCCGTCGATGCAACGCACAATTGACGAGACCAACCGCCGTCGCGAAAAGCAATTGAAGTATAACGAAAAGCATGGTATCACACCGCAACAAGCGATCAAGAGTGGTCGCTCGATACTTACGGGCAACGCCCTTACACAAGCCGAGTATACTTATGCAAACGAAGAAATAATGAGTATTGCCGCCGATCCGGTAGTAGCCTATATGGATCGCCACGGGCTCGAAAAAGCAGTTGCAACTGCCCGCCAGCGCATGGAAGCGGCGGCCAAAGCGCTCGACTTTGCCAACGCCGCCATCTTCCGCGACGAAATGTATGTGTTACAAAAGAAGCTGGAAAAGACCGCTGCTTCTTAAATAAAATTCTTATCTTTGTAAACCATTAGTCACAATATAATAATAGTATGGCCGTTAGTCTCTCTTCTGTAGGTAATTTGTTAGCGCAATTGTTGCGTTTGCACAATCGCGTATCATTGCCCGGGATGGGCGCTTTCGTGGCCGAATACCAACCGGCGTCGTTCATTCGTGGCGGTAAAGGTATGTTGCCTCCTGCAAAAACAATTACTTTCAGTACCACAGAATTATGGAATGACGGATTTCTGGAGGAAGCGTTAGCCAATAAAACAAGAATAGCTCCAGAGGAAGCTAAACAGGAACTTGCCCAATTCATACAGGAAGTACATACTTTACTGAAAGAGGGAAAGCGTGTCGAATTGCCTAATTTCGGCACCATGCGCATCACAGCCGACGGTACTTATTTATTTGAAAAAGAAGAAGACACAAATTTGCTGCCCGATTCGTTCGGATTGCTGGAATTGGATGTTACTCCGCTGTCGTATGATGATATTCCGGAACCTGTTGCTAATCCGCACTCCGGAACTACACCGTTGCAATCGGCCATTACACCGTTGACACCATTAACGCCAATTGCCGCAACCGGCAAGGCTGCGAACAAAGAGCAACCGGCAGGTAAACCGAAAAGAAAACGTAAATGCAATAAAGTTTGTTGGATTATATTGGCAATAGTATTATTGATAATTGCGGTTTTCCTAGGACGCAGCATGTATGTATTCTATAGCTCGCAAGAAGTTGTTGAAGAAATAACAGTATCGGCTAAGCAAGAAACAGCGCCTGTTACAACAGTCCCTGTACAAATAGTTGAAGAAGATATTGTGGTGGTAAAAGAGGAACCTAAACCCATGCCGCCACAATCTGTAGCACAAGAAATAGCGCCGAAGAAAGCAGCGCCTAAGCCGGAACAAAAAACAGAACTTTCCACTCCGAAGTCGAAACCGATGAATATGTTCCACATTATGTTGGGGTCATTTGCCGATGAGGCAAGTGCGAAAGCCGCTATGGATAAGCAAATGAGTGGTAATGGTTGTAGCTGTATGGTCCTAAACACTGGCGGAACAAAACCCTTCAAAGTAAGCGCCTATCGTTACTGGACAAATAAAGAGGCAACCGAACTATTAGATGTTTTCAAGACAACTGATAGCGAGTATAAAAACTCGTGGGTGGAAAAATACTAATTGCAGTGGGCAGTATAAATTACTTC
>JAVBNJ010000041.1:0-25494 GCA_031551625.1 Bacteroidales bacterium
ATTTACAGATTGACGGATTTGCCCGGATAAGAACCGGTACAATTGCTGCAACTCTTCGGGCAGCGTCATTACTTGCTTTTCCATTGTTACCGCATCGTTACGTACGGCAGGACCGGTTTGCACTTGTCGCGGATGTTGAGATGCAAATGCTTTTTCGATAGTCTCACGAACCAATGGGTGAAGGTATTTAAAATTTTTTCCCGATAAATCAGCTGCGACACCCAGCAGGTAGTTTACAAAATTGCAGGCGAATACGGCCGCTGTGTGTAATTGCAACCGCGTGGCGCTATCGGCTTGTTGCACGTTAGGCGACAAGCGTACCGCCCATTGTTGTAAACGCTTTAATGAGTCCTCGTTGTTTGCTTCCAAAAAAACAGGAATCTCGCTCCAATCCAGTTCCGGTTTCGATAAACTGAATGTCTGCAACGGGTACAGCACGCCGTGATTCGCAAATTTATTTAACATACGTATATCCGTAGAACCCGACGTATGTACTACCAATGCCTTCCCTGCATTCATTTCAGATACAATTTCCGGTATCGCGGAATCGGACACGGAAATAATGTATAAATCGGCCGGCAGTAGTTCTTGCAAACTGTCGGTAGCTGCTGCATTTACTTGCTGCGCCAAGGTGTGTGCATGTTCAATCCTGCGGCTGTATATTTGCACAATGGTACAGCCGCTCGCAAATAAACGTTTGGCAATGTGCGTAGCGACGTTTCCGCTGCCGAGAATAACAGTCCCCCCCCAACCCTCCCTCGGGAGGGGGCTTTGGCTTGTGTTTCTATTACATTCTTTGCACATCATTCAATAAAGCAGCACAGGGTACAATATTTAGCCTCTCCCTGAGGGGGAGAGGCCGGAAGTGGGGGCCTATATTCGTTTTCGTATTTCTTTTGTCTGCGCTTCGTAGCCGGGCTTGTCAAGCAATGCAAACATGTTATTCTTATAAGCTTCTACACCTGGCTGGTCGAACGGGTTTACCCCCAACATGTACCCACTGATACCGCAAGCCTTTTCGAAGAAATAGAGCAAGCCGCCGATAGCATATTCGTCCAATTGCGGAATTTCGAGGCGGATGGTCGGAACGCCGCCATCGACGTGTGCCAGCAATGTTCCAAGTTCGGCCATCTTATTGCAATGGCTGATACGCTTGCCTGCGATGAAGTTCAACTGGTCGAGGTTTTGCTTGTCTTCGGGAATGGTCAACTGTGCTTTTTCGTTACCAACGCTCAGCACGGTTTCGAAAATCGTGCGCTCGCCATCTTGCAGGTATTGCCCCATCGAGTGCAAGTCGCTGGTAAAGTCAACACCGGCAGGGAAAATCCCTTTATGTTCTTTGCCTTCGCTTTCGCCGTACAATTGTTTCCACCATTCGGTAATATAATGCAGCTTCGGATGATAGTTAACCAGCACTTCTATCTTTTTTCCTTTACCATACAACGCATTGCGGATAGCCGCATATTGCACGGCCGGATTGTTTACCGATTTCTCGGCAGTTATCTTTTCCATGTCGGCTGCTCCTTTCACCAACTTGGCCACGTCGAAACCAGCTACTGCGACAGGCAATAAACCAACGGGCGTAAGTACCGAAAAACGGCCTCCTACGTCGTCGGGAATCACAAAGGTTGCATATCCCTCCTGAGTGGCAAGCGTACGCAAGGCGCCGCGCGATTTATCGGTAATAGCCACAATGCGTTTTTTTGCGTCGGCTGCCCCGTATTTTTCTTCCAAGTGTTGCTTGATAAGGCGGAAAGCAATGGCCGGTTCGGTAGTAGTGCCCGATTTCGAAATTACAATACAGGCCGACGATTTTTGTTTCAAAATTTCTAACAGTTCGCTCAGGTAATCTTCACTGATGTTTTGCCCGGCAAACACCACCAGCGGATGCTTGCGATTTGGCAACAATGAGGCAAAACTATGCGACAATGCATCAATCACGGCTTTGGCGCCCAGGTACGAACCTCCGATACCGATTACTACCACGACTTCGACAGCTGTAGAAAGTGTAGTGGCTACCGATTGGATTTCCGCAATCTCCTGCTGCGTAATGGAACTCGGCAGATTTACCCAGCCGAGGAAATCGTTTCCTTTTCCATTTTTTGCATGTACTGTTTCCAATGCTTGCAACGCTTTTTGCTGTTGTTGCGCCAACTCGCTTTCGTTAATAAAAAACGAGGTTGATTTCAGGTTAATTGTTAGCATAGTTTTTTATTTACAGATTTGACAATTTACGAGTTTTATCAGTTTTACAAATTTACGGATTTAATTGCAAATTACATAAATTATTGCAATTTATTTATGTTTCGCGATATCGCGAAACATAAAATTAAGTATATGATAAATTTACCTTTAAGCCCTACAGGGGCTTTATTTGAATAACCGCGGGTGAGCGGAGCGTAACCCGTGGTAATACATATCAGCCTGCATTTGCGCACGGAGTACAAACTGTTTTTCAACACCCAGTCCGAATCCCGTGCGCCATGGCGTGGTGGTATTTCTGTCGCCGGTTGCACCGGTGGTTATTCGTATATAACCACTTCGTGGTAAATAAATAAAGACAGATTAGCTACGAATTAAATAGCTGACAAATGCGGAGTTTATTAAAAAACTGCTAAATTTCATTCCAATCAATAATTCTAAATCAGTTCTTCCGTCAACAACTTTATCTCTGCCGCAGGCGATGCACTTTCATACAGGATGCGGTACACCGCGTCGGCGATAGGCATTTCAATATGGTGCTTTTTGTTGATTTCAAAGATACATTTACTGGCATAGTAGCCTTCGGCAATCATGTTCATTTCGGTTTGCGCCGAGGTCACTGAATAGCCTTTGCCGATCATGCCGCCAAAAGTACGGTTACGGCTGAACTGCGAGTAACACGTTACCAGCAAATCGCCCAAGTACGACGAGTGCGTAGTATCGCGCGTATTGCTGTGGTACGATTCGTTCAGGAAGCGTTTCATTTCGCGCTGTGCATTGGTTACCAGCATGGCCGTAAAATTGTCGCCATAGCCCAAACCATGGCAAATACCGGCTGCTACGGCATAAATATTTTTAAGAATAGCAGCGTATTCCACGCCGTAAATATCGTTGCCGGTACGGGTTTTCACATAGGAACATGCAAAATGCGAGGCCAGAATTTCGGCATTCTCTTTTTTCTTGCACGAGAAAGTGAGGTACGACAGTCGCTCCAGCGCCACCTCTTCGGCGTGACACGGACCGGTAATTACACCGATATTATCGAACGGGACACCGTGCTTTTGATTAAGGTATTCGGCTACCGTCAGGTTTCCGCTGGGAATAATACCTTTTACGGCGGTTACTACAAACTTATCTTTCAACGAAACGGTTAGTTTATCCAACTCGCCCTCTACAAATGCCGATGGAATACAAATCACGACCACGTCGGCAGGTGCGACTACCTTATTAATGTCGGCCGACATTTCGAGACGCGACGGATCTAACACTGCCGAACGCAGAAACTGTGAATTACGGCGATATTTTTGGATATACGAAATCATCTCTTCGTCGCGTACAAACCAGTACAGCAAATCTTCGTGGTTGAGCAATAGTTTGGTAAGGGCGGTTGCCCAGCTTCCGTTGCCTACCATGGCAAAGCGCAATGAGGCTGATGAAACTTTATGTGCTAACATCTTTTTTACAATTTTTTTATTTACAGATTTACGGATTGAAAAACAAATTTGTGCATGTACAATAAATCTGTAAATATCTTCATTACTTATTCTATATTTGCGTTACAACTACTATTTTCTTAGTATCACCAGCTACTTTGTACCGTTCACCTATCCTACGTCCTACAACCCACACAATATCTTTTCCGGATAGCAATACATATTGTTTTTCTTTCTCATGCAGCGGTACTTTTTCGTCAATTAAAAAATCACTTACCTTCTTAATGCCTTTCATCCCAAAGGGTACAAATACATCGCCATCGCGCCAAAGACGCAACGTCAGTGGAAATTCCAGTTTCGAGGCATCCAAACACGCTGTATCTTTCGTACGCTTCAAGCTAAAACCGGCACTATTCTTTTCATACTCAAAACGCAATGCCAGCGGTTCTGCAATAGCCTCACAATCGTAGGTTATCAAATAATCGCCATTCGCAGGAGATACTGTATAAGGTACTACAATCAAATGAGTACGATCTTTGATCAGTTCGTGTGTCGTACTGCGGAAGCGCTTTCCCGGCTGTGCATCCAGCGCCTGCATGATTTCATCGACCAACGCCCCGGTAAAACCATAAGGCTGTAATAATTCGAACAACCAAAAATCATAATGTGGAGTGGCCGTAAGCGCGTCAATAGAAATATGCACTTCGTCCTGCTGATAGCGACACACTCGTTCGCGCACTGTTTCACCTGCCTCATCAATCACCTCTCCGGCTTGCGTGAAATGGAGAGCCGTTTGCCACATGCTTGTTGTAAATGCAGGATTTATCTTTTGCAATTCGGGAATCACATGGTGCCGGATACGGTTGCGCGCATAATCATCGTGTTTGTTCGAAGCATCTTCGCGATAAGTTATACCGTTCGCTGCCGCATACTCTGCAATAACGGATCGGGTCGCAAACAGAAGGGGTCGCAGAATACGCCCTCTTACCGGCTGCATGCCGCGCATCCCTTTAATACCAGTACCGCGCGTGAGATTCAATAACAATGTTTCGGCATTGTCGTCGGCATGATGGGCTACTACAATATCCGTATAATCCTCCGACTCCCGAAGTTCTTCGAACCAGGCATAGCGCAAATCGCGCGCCGCCATTTGAGTCGAAACACCGCGTTCGGCGGCATATTCTTTTGTATTGAAAGCTATGGTATAAAAAGGAACCTGGTGTTCCTGCGCCCACCGTTTAACAAAAATTTCATCAGCATCGCTCTCCGCGCCACGCAAGGTAAAATTGCAATGTGCAATACCTATTTCAAAGGTGCTCTGCCTGCATAAGTGCGCCAACACCATAGAGTCAATTCCCCCGCTAACCGCCAGCAACCAGCGGCTTTTCCCACTCCGGTATAAATGGTGGGCTGTACAATAGCGTTGAAAGTGTTGCAACATTTTGGTTTAAAGCTCAAAATTTAAGGCTGCGCAAAGCGCTTAACAAAACCCAAAACTTTAAAGCATGAAACGTTAGAAATTATCGTCTGTCTCGTTACTGGCCAATACGTCGTCGGAATTAAACTTAAAGCCGAGACGTTTGCCGGTTTGCAATTTGGCATTTTCAATTTTTGTATTCATTTGCTGTACGGTCGCCTCTTTCACGGCGTCGTATGGCGGCACCAATAAATCGAAGTCAATAGCATACGAAATAGCTATTTCAATAATCGATTTTATATCATCCTCCGTAATACTTTTATCGCCAAATGTAGCGTATCCAAATGTCATTTGCCGCTTGCCTTCCACAAAAAAGCGCCGGTCTTTATTTATAAAAATACGCCCTATCAAATACCCCAAGTCGTCGATACGGTTATAACGAAATGAATCGGCCAAGAAGTTGTAGATGCTGATCATGCCACAGTACGACGCGTCTCTCTCCTTTTGCACATACGAAGTTTTCCAAATCAAATGATCGCGGTCGAACTGGAAAATATTGGAGTGCATGCTGAAAATGAGGATATCGCTACCCACTTTTATTTCGGCTTCAAACTTACCACGGTCGCGGTACTCAAGGCGCGTATGGCGCTCGGTACGTTCTTCGAGGGCATCGTTCAAATCGTTACACAACTCGTGCAGTAATTCTTTCAGGTGGTTAAACGTTTCCAATGTAGCTTCATAGGCTGTACGTTTTACCTTCATTTTATCTATCAGGTTTTCAAGAATCGTCTCTCGCGGAGGCGTTGTTTCCGTATTGGTCGGCATAGTGGTTCATTTTTTATAACTACAAATATACAAAAATAATGCGACAATTTGTTAATGAGATCATATACCTGGTATTAAAACATCACTAAAATTTCAACTGTAGCTATAATTTCGTATTTTTGTAGTCTCAAATATATCTAAATTGAACCAATGAAAAATATCCAACTGGAAATATGTGCTGACAGCATTGAATCGGCATTGACGGCACAAAACGGCGGTGCGCAACGCATCGAATTTTGCGACAACCTGCTTGATGGCGGCACCACGCCTTCGTTTGCACAGCTCGAAATGGCACGCAAGCTGTTAAAAACAACCAAGCTGTATGTACTGGTTCGCCCGCGTGGCGGCGATTTCCTGTATAGCGATGTGGAATTCGATATCATGAAACTCGACATTCATTGTTGCGGCAAGCTGGGCTGCGACGGCGTGGTAATAGGCATGCTCACAGCCGACGGCCACATCGACACAGATAGTTGCGCCGAGTTGGTAGCTATTGCCAGGCACTACGGAATGGGCGTTACATTCCACCGCGCATTCGACCGCTGCTGTGATTTGCAGCAAGGGTTGGAAGACGTTATCGGCTTGGGCTGCGAGCGCATCCTCACATCGGGCGGATGCAATACGGCGCAAGAAGGTGTGGCTATAATTAAAAAATTAGTTGAACAGGCAGCAGGGCGCATCAGTATCATGCCCGGATCCGGCGTTACGCCCGAGAATGCCCGCACGATACTTGAAACCACCGGTGCATACGAAATTCACGGCACCTTCCGCAGCCGTTACCCAAGCAAAATGATTTACCGGAACACGCAACTCGGCAATCCGGATAATGAGTACATGCTGCAATACACCGATAGTGAAAAAGTAAAAAAAGTAATGCAGGTAATCAATGCAAAATAAATTTTGTATAGTCTGACTATTTCCCTATTTTTGTATCTATCCACATAAAACAAACAACATGGAAGAACTACTTATTACAACAGAAGAATTAGACTATTTAACGCATGTTCCAAACGAGGTTTGCGAACCACAAGCTAAATACGGGCGACAAATGAATTTTGAAGAAGAAGCTAAGGATTGCATTACGCTCGAAGAGTTTTCGAAACTGTGGGAAGAATCAATAAATAGACTAATACCGAATCTATGATATTAATTAAACCCAATGGGGATTTGCTTATAAAAGATTCGACGAAAATATAATTGTTTACCACATGAGAAACCTGAAATTAGTTAGTGAAAGTATATGAAAAAAATTTTTATAGTATCCGCTTGCATCGCGCTATTGACAACCGCTTGCCACCGCGACAACCATTTCCTGAAAGATACCGATTACCGCCAACAAGTGCACGAGCAATTCCTGAAACGCAAGGCCGAAGCGGCCGGGCGAAGTGAGGCGTTGTTTGCCGTGTTCGACAGCACCAAGCTGACCACCGAGCAAAGTGAAGCGTTGGAATTCCTGTATGCCTACATGCCGCTGTGCGACCTGGCCGAATACAACAGCGATTTCTTCTTGAAACAAATTGATGTGGCATTCCGCACACGCGAATATTTTTCTTGGGGTGAAAAAATTCCCGATGATGTGTTCCGCCACTTTGTGTTGGTGCATCGCGTGAACAATGAATACCTGGACACTGCGCGTGTAGTTTTTTTCAATGAATTGAAAGACCGCGTCAAAGGCCTGTCGATGTATGATGCCGCACTGGAGGTAAACCACTGGTGCCACGAGAAAGTCACTTACCGCGGCACCGACGGCCGCACCTCGGCGCCGTTGGCGCTGGTGCGTACCTCGTGGGGACGTTGCGGAGAAGAATCTACATTAGCGGTTACTGCTTTGCGTGCCGTTGGTATCCCTGCCCGCCAATGCTACACGCCGCGCTGGGTGCATACAGACGATAACCATGCATGGGTCGAAGTTTGGGTCGATGGAAAATGGCACTACCTTGGCGCCTGCGAACCCGAACCGGAATTGGATGTAGCGTGGTTTACCGCACCCGCCAAACGCACAATGATGGTACACACCACTGTTTACGGCCTCTACAACGGCCCCGAAGAAAAAAATGTGCAAACACCGCTCTACTCGCGTATCAATGTCCTGAGTAACTATGCTCCCACCCGCACGGTTAAAGCCAAAGTGGTAGATGCCCATGGTGCACCGGTCGAAGGCGCTACCGTAAAATTCAAAGTATATAACTATGCCGAACTCTATCCGCTATCCGAAAACAAAAGCGCTGCCGACGGCACAGCGTCTATCGTTTCCGGCATGGGCGACGTGGTGGTGTGGGCTACAAAAGACAATGCATACGGGTATAGCAAATCTACAGCCGACAGTACAGAGGTAACTATCCGCCTTGAACACAAACAGGGCGCCGCATACGAAGAAACATTTGTAATGAATGTGCCCGCCGAACAAAAAGCGATGGCATTGCCTGCCGATAAAGTAGCGGCCAACGCCGTACGCTTAGCTCGCGAAGACTCTATCCGCAATGCATATATGAAAACATTTGCAACCAAAGAATATGCGGACGAATTGGCGAAAAAAACGAATCTGAATAATACCGAAGTATGGAAATATTTACAATTGGCTCAGGGCAACTGGCGCGAGATTTCGGTATTTATCGAAACCAATAAGCAGAACCATTACTTATTCCCGTTCCTCTCTACCCTGACGGATAAAGACCTGCGCGACACGCCGGCCGCCTATCTGCAAGACCACTTGCAAGAAGCGCCTATACTATTAGCCTACACACCCGACAATATAATTATCCCTTACGTGTTGTCGCCGCGTATTGCCACGGAACTGATAAAACCATGGCGCAGTTTCTTCCAGCAGGCCGATAAAATAAAAGAAATAGCAGGCGAACCGTACAATGCACAAAACATTATCCGGTACATCAAAACGACGATTCAACTAAGCGACGAAGAAAATTATTACAACTGTTTGCTCACACCACGCGGCGTATACGAATTGAAAATAGCCGACCGCCGTTCGCGCGACGTATTCTTTGTGGCGGTGTGCCGCAGCCTCGGCATTCCGGCGCGCATAGAAACAGCTACCGGAAAGCCACAGTACTATGAAGAAGGCAAGTGGTTCGATGCGGTGTTTGAGGCCGAAACAACGGCGGCTGTGAATCCGCCGAAATCGCAGATCGTGCTCATCAACGACCCGCAGAACATTGTGAAACCGGCCTACGAAAAGCATTACACGCTGGCGGTATTCAAAAACGGCGATTTCCAAACGCTCGATTTCTGGAACAATCCGGCGGCAAACCATTTCCCCGGCAAGCTTACGCTCGATGCCGGCTACTACCGCCTGATGACCGGCAGCCGCGCCAACGACGGTTCGGTTACCGTGGGCGTGGAATATTTGGAACTTCTCCCGAACAAAGCATTTGCTGCTGTAGTCACGTTGCCTAAAGTAGAAGGCAAGATTGCCGTGCGTGGAAGCGTTGATATGAATACCATTGTCCCACTCGATAACAATAGCAGTAAGACGCTAAAAGAACTGGCCAATGGCCGCGGGCTGATGCTGTGCATCATTGACCCGGGCAAAGAGCCGTCGAAGCATGTGTTGCAAGACTTGCCCGCGCAACAAAAGGAACTCGAAGCATGGGGCGGCGGCATTGTGTTGCTCACGCCTTCGGACAGAACGAGCTTTGCTTTTGACCCGTCGGCGTTCAATAACTTGCCTGCACAAACCACGTGGATTACCGACCGCGACCGCACGTTGCTGAAAACGATAACCGGCGCGTTGCAATTGGACTTCACGGATAACTTCCCGCTCACGGTTTACATTACCAGCAACGGCGGCATCCTTTATTCGTCCAATGGTTACCGCATTGGCATTGGCGAGGATATTGTAAAAATGATAGAACTGGAACGCGAAAGTTTGAAGCGATGAAAAAAGTGATTGTACTCACAGGCGCCGGTATCAGCGCGGAAAGCGGTATCAGTACTTTCCGCGACAGTGGCGGGCTGTGGGAGCAATACCGCGTGGAAGATGTAGCTACTTACGAAGGTTGGTTGAAGAACCGGAAATTAGTTTTAGGCTTTTATAATCAACGCCGCAAGCAACTGTTCGATGTGGAGCCTAATGCCGGACACCGTGAACTGGTGCGGCTCGAAGAAGCCTACGATGTGCAAATAATAACACAGAATGTGGACGACCTGCACGAACGTGCAGGCTCCACACATGTATTACACTTGCATGGAGAACTAAAAAAAGCGCGTAGCACAGCCGATGAAAATTATATTGTAGAAATCGACGGTTGGGAACTCAACGAGGGCATGCTGTGCCCGCAGGGTGCGCAACTACGCCCGCACATTGTGTGGTTCGGCGAGGCCGTGCCGATGATTGAGCGCGCTGCCGCGCTTTGCGGACAAGCCGATTATGTGATTGTAGTGGGCACTTCGCTCAATGTATATCCCGCAGCCGGTTTGCTGAATTACGTGCCAAGCGATACACCTATCTTTTTAGTTGACCCGAACGATGTGCGTGCCAATGTACCGAATGTAACCTACGTGAAAGCCCCGGCCAGCACAGGTGTGAAATATGTAGTGGAACGATTGCTTGACATGTAGCTACAAGTTCGAAGATGACAAAAGCCCTTCAAGGATTTGAAACACTTGAAGGGCTGGACTGCATGAAGTCTTGAAAACCTCTTAATACACCTCTTATCTAACACATCTTATGTTAGCATACCCATAGTTTTGAGACCATTGGTAGCCGTAATCATTGCAGATCCAATACTCGCGGTGGCGCCTATCTTTAGTGCAGCATGACGACGCAAGAGGGTTGTAAGTGTAAGCCCACATGTCATAAACACAATATGACTGATCCATGCCAACAAACGTTTCTCCCGCTAGCTCGTCTGTCCAGTATTTACCACTTGCAAACGACCCAATTTCTGAGGCATGGTTGACAATGCAATATGCATGTTTACTGTTTGGCAACTGCCATCCTGAATCACAAATACGTCCCCAAACTACAGTGTTTTTTGAATCATATTGCATGATTTCAATACCACAGCCAGTATACGAAGAGGCCACATCAGCATTCAAATCTCGACAGTAAGCTGTAGTTGTGTAAGAATTGCTTCCAGCGCCATAGCCCCCGCCGCCCACCATTGCGAGGTTTGCAGCTGCCAAACATCCACATGCATTCGGCTTTGCATCTTTTGTTGATACGGGTTGAATAACAGTTACCGCTTGGCTATTACTCGTAGTAGAACAACCGGCTGCTATATTAGTGGCTACGACTGTATAGTTACCATTCACGTTTACTGATGAAAAATTTAATACCGCACCTGTTCCACTTTTTGTTTCTACTATTGTACCATCCCGTTTCAACACGTAGGTTACACCCATTTCACTATTGGTTGTTGTTTTCAAAGACGATGTGCTGGTACAATAACTTCCGGCTCCGGTCAATGTAACAGCGTTAATAGCACATTGAATAGTTGTACTAGGACAATTCGTCTTATCGGTAATGGTACTTAAAGCTGTACTTTGATTCAAGGTGTTATTATTTTTTGAAAGATTGTTTTGCGTAGCAGCATTAGTGTAGGTAATACTAAATGGCTCTGTACCTTTAAAGTTCACTTGATTTCCGCTTACCAGTGCAACAGGTGGGTAATCCGTAGCAAAGGCGCACCACTTGAAGCGCGAGACACTACCCGTACCTATTTGCAATTTTACATTAGCTGTCAAGCCATTGTTGGCAGCTGTCAACCAAAAACCTGTAGCATTGCCCGCAGCATAAGCGGGGCCACCGGTTACAACAGGTATTCCTACAGTAGCCCGCTGCCAGCCGCCCACCTCTGTTCCTTCTGCATTTATTTCGCAATAGTCTACAAACACCCACACTTTGTAGAGGTGACTGGTTCCGTTGCAGGTATTCCATTTCACCGCAAAAAAAATGGTTTTGGTAGTGTAGGTTGTGCCACCTTGTGCTATGCTTACGCAATTCTGCGCTATGCTAAATATAGGCAACAGCACAAACAATAACAGATAGTAGATTTTTTTCATAATAATTATTTTTTTAGTTTATTGACTATTTTTTTAGTTTACATAGCATGAGGGTTGTTTTACGCACCAAACAAACGCAAACAGAAGGGGGACTACTGATTGACAAAAACAACCCCTTGCTACGATATTTTAATCGTTGCCAATTTGCTTCATTTATTCAATATCTATAGAATAAAAAACGCAGATATTAATTTACTCTTGTTTGAGGTCTTCGACTACCCATAAAATGAAATAAATAAAAATCCGCGTTTATGCGATTTTACTTGTTCTCATTTTATTGAAATTGTCGAAGTTTCAAACAAAAGAACGGAAACTATGTTTCCTTGTTACCAAATATGAAAGAACATCTTATCCATTGCAAATGTAGACAAAAATTTTTATCTACAAAATAGCAAAGCGTTAAATAGTGTTAATTTTCGCTGAACAGTATCCATTCGCTGTCCATAACTTTATTGTTTACAATTTAAGCAGTACAAATTTAAGAAAAATGTATTATCAACGCTCTACGCGGTGCGCGCCGGGCTTTCCGTAGAGGTTGGTGCGTTTGCCCAATCGGGGAGATTGTTCGGGTTCGGGTAAGCCGCCGGAATATTTCGATGCTTTCGCAGCCTTCGGTTGTGTTGTAATACCAAATCCCAAGCGCACAGAAACACCTACCGCCAACGGTCTCAACATTGCGCTACTGGTTACCGTACTATAGGTAAATTCCGACGGATTGTTAATTTGATATTTCACCAATGGTGCCACCGGTTGCTGGTCTTTGTTGAGATTGTTGAGCCCGTAGTCGAAGTAAATTCCGGTATATAAATTAATTTTTTCGTTTAACCGGAATTTTACACCTGCTTCAGCAGAGAGCATAAACGATGTACTCAACGTAATGTTGCGCTCGCTGTTGGTATTGTAGTGGCCAAAACCATAAGCAGGCAAATTGGATTCGATGGTTACGCTGGACGAGGGAAAATATCCGGTAGTGCTAAAATCGCCTTGTGCCGTGTAGCTGGCCGTAATAGGAATACCCACTTTTACACCCAGCGCTGCATAAGCAACAACGGGGCCAATGCGGTGCTGGTAGTGCAGCATCAGCGGAATGGTAACCATAGTGGTGGTGGCTCGTTCTTCGTAGTGTCCATAGTTATATGTAAACACAAAGGATTCGCCGGAAGCGAGTTTTTCATTGCTGCTTTGGCTGTAGTTATCGAGCACCATGCGGCCGTTGTACAATGCAATGTTGATGCCGGAACCAAAGCCCCACGATGAGTTGAAAAAATAGTGCAATCCCACACCTGCCGTGCCGCCAAAACAGGTTTTACCATTATCGGGATATTGCAACGACGATAACCCGCCGCCTGCATTAATGGTAAACTCGTATTGTTGCGCCCGGCAAAGCGTTGCTGTGCAGACTATCAAGATAATTGTCAGCAAATAATTTTTCATACTATTGCTTGATAATGGTTGTTGTTACAGTGCCTATTTTCCATACATACATACTATTTTGCAATGCAGATACATCAATGGTTGTAAGAGGCCCCGCCAGTTTATAAATAGCCACCAGCCCGCCGTTCATGTTGTAGCATTCGGCCTGGGAGTAATGTAATCCCTCGTCTACTTCTATGGTAAGTTGCAACGATACAGGATTGGGATAAATTTTCACCGAGCCTTGCTGCGCTTTGGTTGGCATTGTTTGCAGCGAGAACGGACACACGTTGATGGTGTCGCCGGCAGCGGTAACCACAGTGCAATGGTAAACAGCACTTCGTTCGCTTTCCGGTATTTGAATATACGGAAGAGTTGCATCTTGCATGGCCGTTCCGTTTTTATACCACTGGAATGCGACCAGCTGGTAACCGCCGTTGGTAGCGGCATTGCAGTTGACGAGCGGCACATCGGGCCAGTAATACATGATAATTTTTTCTTCGGGCAGGCACACATCGAGCCACGCAGTGCGGCTGGTAGCAACACCGCAAGGATAGGTGGCCTGCACGTGATAACGGCCATTATCGGCAGGCGTGGCATTGCTTATGGTGTAAAAATTCTGCGTAGCGCCCATAACAGGTTCCCCGTTGTAGTACCACTGATAGCTCACGTTACGGCCGGTGGCAGTGATACGGAATGTATGGTTCCCGCCTTTGCGGATAAAGGCATCGGGCAAGTCGTCCAATTCTCCGGCCGACTCCAACACTGTTACGCTTCCGCTTGCGCTGATTTCTGCACAGCCATAGGGGTTGCCGGTGGTTATTGTATAGTTATAATCTCCCGCTTGCAAGGCGCTTCCGGCAATGGTTACCGTGTTGCCCGACAACGAAGCAAGAATCCCGTCCGGCAATCCGCCGACAGTATAGCTGTGCGCCGAACCGCCCAGTGTATATATAATGGGGGATATTGATTGTCCGGAACATATCGCCGCATCGGCCGAGGCACTGGAAAGCTGTAACTCCGGCAAGGCATACACAGTGCCGGTTGAAGCAGCACTGTAACTGCTCCAACAATTATTTTCGTTCTGTATACGCACCACATAGGCATAGGTACCGGCAGTGGTTTCAGTAACTAAGTGATTAATTTCAGCAATAGGGTTGCTTTGGTTATTCATACGCCATTCGTAAGCGGCATAGCTATCGGGGACACTAAATGTGAGAGAACCGCTGCCTTCGCACACATCCGGCGACACTGTTATGGCAGGTGTGGCCGGTATCGCATAAATTTCGCCGGACTGCGGTTCGCTATAGCGGCTCCAACAGCCACTGCTGCCGCGCACGCTCACTACATACGAGTGCGAGCCGCCCGCAGTACATGTCAAAGTGGTGGCAGTGCCCGCCGTTGCGGTACTACTACTGTTCTCTTTCCACCGGCACTCGGTGTAGGAGCCGGGAACACTGAATGTGAGTGAGCCGCTGCCTTCGCACACATTGGGCGATACGGTAACCGGCGGCGCCGGTTCCAAGTCGTCTATTACCCATGTGCCGGTATCTTCGAAGCGGCTCCAACAGCCGTTATCACCTTGCACACGCACCGCAAAAGAGTAGGTACCGGGCATAGTGTAAGTCATGGATTGTTGCGTGCTAACCACTATGCCGCTGCTATTGCTTTCGTGCCATTCGTAGGCGTGCTGATTTTCTACGGCTCCGAAAATTAGGTAACTGTCTACGACAAAGAGACACGACGATTTGTGTACATAGTCCAAAGCCCTATTGGGCCGCTCGAGCACATTCAACACCAATGTATCACTATACATGCTGCAAACACCGTCGCTTACTTCGGCATAGTAACTACCGGGTGTTTCTTTGGCGACATACGACGCGGCCGTGGCGCCGGCAATTGCAGAGCCATTGCAGAACCACTGGTAGTACAGTCCGCTAATGCGAGGAACTGCCAGTGTGGCGCTATCTCCGGCACAAAAATCAGCAGAACCGGTCACGTTAATAGCAGGCTTGGAAGTAAACGTGCAGGTTGTATGGGTTTCTACCGCACCGATATCGGCCCGCTGGTTTTGCGGGCGCACAGTATCGCGCTGGTCGCGCAATGTTACCGGCCATGTTTGCAATACCTCTGCCGGGATTTTATTGTCGGCTGCGCCGTGTGGTTTTATCATTACCGTAGGCGTTGGGCCGCCATTACCGGCCAAAGCAGGTATCGAAGTTCCAAAGGCGGCTTCATAGCCGGTAGCATCTCCTGTAAGGTTGTATGCGCCGTCGTCGGCCAGGTTATTGGCGCCCGACACATTTGCTCCGGCAGCAGCCCTATTGCCCATCACAATGGAGCCATAAAACCGCACATTGTCGCTCGTATAAATTCCCCCGCCATTGTCTGTGGCGCTATTATCAATAATCGTAGAGCCGTATATGTTGGCCCGCAAGATGTACAAAGCTCCTCCGCGAAGCGCGCTGTTTCCTTTAATCGTATTATTCTGCAAATCGCATAGGGCCGCATTTGCAGCCTCTTTATTATATAGTGCACCGCCATTTGCAGCGCTATTTCCGGCCACCGTACATCCTGTTAATTTCAACATTTCTCCTGTGTAGATACCTCCGCCATTACCGGCTGTGCTATTTCCGGCAATAATTGAATGGCCGATGTCGCCACGGTAATCCGCATACACAGCGCCTCCCGCGGTGGTTGCATAATTTTTCCGCAGCACACAGTTTACAACAGATACCGAATTGTAACGATTGTATATGCCAATTGCGCCTCCTTTGCCGGCACTGCACCCGCTGATGTGAAGGCTGTCGAAGCGGTGCCCGTCGGTAACAATGGTTTCTCCGTTATCCACGTAAACAGGTACTGCATTCTCGATGCCGCCACCTGTTTGCCATGTTGCACCCGGAGTCTGAGTCGTATCGTTGGGCCCCAACAAATGCACGCGGCGGATATGGGTGCTCAGGGTATCTTTGATAAGGATATGCCGGTATCCGGCTCCGGCAACTTTGAGGGTCACATCGCCCATGCCTTCGATGGTTAGCTTGTACACGCCATTAGCAATGTCGCTGCGAAAAGTTAATGCGCTATTCAACGTGTAGGTTCCGGCCTCTACTTGAAAGGCGACGTCATCAACAATACCACAGGCGTTGTCCAATGTCGTTTGCAAATCGTCGAATGTCGGGAAATCCCTTTTATCGCCATTGTTCCGGCCAATGGTGTAAGTACCGTATAGGTGATTGGTGGGAATTATTTGTACACGTTCCCTGTCGGCCTGCCATTGCAAAACAGGCAAGCTGCCTTCGCAGGAACCGGCCGAAGCGGAGGGCATTACCCACACCTCGTCGAAATTCCAATCCAAGCCGGTTTCGTAAGTCGTTTGGGTGTACAGTCCGGCCATTGTTTTGTCTTCGCCGTTCATATCATTGGCCGTTCCGGTAACCGTACTGCCGTTGAGCAGTAGGCGGTCATAGGCATAATTATTGGTATACGTTCCAGGGCGGTGAAAAAACGCCACATATTCCGTTCCTGCAATCCGGTTTAGTTCTGCAGAGCCGGAGACCACCGCGTTAGCGGCCACACTATTTTTCACGATGCCGTTTTCCGATAACCCTATAATTCCACCGGCAATGGGTGTGCCGACTCCGGTTGCCGTACCTGCCGCATAGCAATTATCCACCATTCCGGAGATATAATTATCGGGTGCGTTGGAGTAAATACCCAGCACCCCCACCAATCCTCCACAGAAAGACTCCCCTGCATTATTACGATGGATAATGGCTGACGCAGCATAGCTGTTTTTAATAACAGCGCCGAACGCGCACCCCACCAAGCCGCCCACATGGTTATTGGCCTCAATAGTTCCTTTGGCATAACAATTTTCAATTATTCCAAGTTCAATTAGCCCTATCAATCCGCCGACATCATGTCTTCCATTGACCCATCCTTTTGCGGAACATTTGGCAATACGCACTGTTGCACTACTTGCACTGGCTAAACAACGCACACGGCCAACCAATCCGCCGGTTTCGTCCCCTCCTTCCACTTCCACATCTGCCCGGCAATTTTGAAGAAGCACTCTCCTATAATCTTCCAAACGGAGCCCACCCGCGTCTTGTAAGCTCCCTGCCATCCCGCCGACATTTAATACTCCTTTCACGCTGCCTGTTACCGTACAATCCATCAACAGCTCCTTCATGCCGGTTCCATTATACACCCCTCCTCCCGAACAGCTTCCAATCAATATTCCAACCCCTTCATTCCCTATAATGCGGCGCCCCGGAGCTACGCTAACGGTCAAACTATCAATCATAGCATGGCTTGCTACCGCACCAAACAGGCCTACGTTATCGCAACCCGGCCGGTTAATGAATAGTCCGGTAATCTTATGTCCGCCGCCATGAAATTTCCCTTGAAAAACAGCGGTGGCAACATGTATCGGCTCCCAGCCTTCGACAGGGTGGTTGGCCGCTAAAAATGCGGTAAGGTCAATATCGTTGTTCAGGCGGAAATGGCTCATTAAATGGTTACGCACATTGTCGAGTTGCCCGGCTGTACAAATAAGGAAAGGGTCGTCTTTGGTACCCGTGCCGCCGCAAAAGCCGGAGTTGTTTTGGGCATAGAGCGTCGCATAGTTTCCTGTTATGTATAACAAGGTAAGAAACACTATGCGAAATAATCTTTTCATGGCAGGCCGGAAAGCTTTACAAAGATAACACATCTTTATTGTTCCGGCAAGGCTATTGCAAATATTGCTCGTTGAAATTGACGAGGTACAATTTTTCGGTAGCGCGTGTAAAGGCAGTGTAGAGCCAGCGCAAGTCGTCAATAGTGGTTGGGGCGTCGCCCCAGAACGGGTTATCGACAAATACCGCACGCCACTGTCCGCCTTGCGCTTTGTGGCAGGTAACGGCTGCGGCATATTTTATTTGCAGCGCATTGTAATACATGTCTTCACGCACGGCTTTGTAGCGCTTGCGCTTGTCACCGATATGCGCGTAGTCGGCGGCCACATCAAGGAAGAGTTGCCGCTGTGCTTCCTGCCCCAGCGAAGGCGTTTCGGCCAGCAGGGTGTCGAGCATTATTTTTGTGGTTATCTCCGTGTCGTTGTAGTCGGGGAAGCGCAGCACCGCTTCGGCAAAGTGCAGACCGTAGCGTTCTTCATATTTGCGAATCCGGAGTAGATCGGCAATGTCGCCGTTGGCAATAAAATCCATATCTTCCACATCGTCGAGGAACTGGTAGCAGTTTTTCACCACCATGATGCGATCGCCGGTGGTGAGCTGTTCCTCGCGGTATTGTATTTTTCCGCGGATGCCCTGGTTGTAGCGATTGGCGCGCTTATTCGAACGGCACACTACTATTGTTTCGCGGTCGCCATACTCATCGTATGCATCCGATAGTTTCTCCATCAACTCCGCACCGGTAATGGCTTCCACATCGGGGAAGTTTTTAACTAAGAATTTAGGTATTTCTTCGTGTTGCCGTTCGATGCTCTGTCGCAGTAGCGTCGCATTACACAAAATGCCCGATTCCGAAGCCTGCCGCACCACATCGCGCAACTGCACATGGGCCGCCACGCCATAGTGTTGCATCTCGTGCAAGTCAAGCGCCGGGCTTTCGGAGAAGCCGATAGGCGGCAACTGCGCGTTATCGCCCGCAAGGATGAGCTTGCAGTTTTCACCGCGGCTCACGTACTCTACCAAATCGTCGAGCAGGCTACCGCTGCCGAACGGCGATTGTTCCGACGCACGGTTTGCAATCATCGAGGCTTCGTCGACAATAAATACGGTGTTCTTGTAATCGTTGTGGTTCAAGCCAAACAGGCCTACTCCATCGTGCAACGATTTCTGGCGGTATATTTTTTTGTGAATGGTGAATGCGCTTTTGCCCGTGTAGTTCGAGAGCACTTTCGCCGCACGGCCGGTGGGCGCCAGCATCACGACATTTATTTTCAGCTCGCCGAGCAAACGCACCAACGCTGCAATGGCCGTTGTTTTTCCCGTACCGGCATAGCCACCCAGAATAAAAATGCGCTGCGAACCTGTTCCGGGAATAAACTCTGCCAACTGCTGCAAGAGTTGCCGCTGCCCTTCGGTAGGCTCGTACTTCAGGTGTTCGAGTAGACGACTGTATAAAAAAGTGGATAGAGACACTGTTTAATTCAATATTCAAAGTTCAAGATTAAATTAAGCATTTCAAATTTTGAATCTTGAATTTCAAATCTTGAATCCATTTGTTACCGCCAACTACGGACGAAGAATACCAGCAGCAGGCCGAATATTTCCAAACGTCCGAAGAGCATTTGCAAAGTTAATACAAACTTTCCGATAAAGGGAATAGCATCGTAATTACCCAGCCCGCCAATGTCTCCAAAAGCAGGGCCTACATTACCCAAGCACGATGCGGATGCTGAAAAACTTGTCATCAGATCTATTCCTAGGGCTGTTAACACCAGCGTCCCGGCAATGGCCATCAGAATGTATGTAATAGCAAATAATGCCACAGATGAAACGGCTTCGGCATCCATTGGCACGCCGCCTATGCGTGTGGGAATAATTGCATTTGGGTGTCGCTGCTTACGTATAAGCGAGCGGATTGATTTCAACAGTATCCATACCCGATCTACTTTGATGCCACCGGTAGTAGAGCCCGCACAGGCACACTGAAACATAAAATAAATAAGGAGCAGGACAGAAAACGATGGCCAAAAAACCGCATCAGCTGTAGCAAAACCTGAGGTTGTAGTTATACATACTACTTGAAAGGCCCCATAACGGAACGCATCCACAATATTGTTGTAAAGGCCGTTGTATAAAAGATTGAACGCTATCAATAGACTACCCAGTAGCATACCTATAAGATAAAAACGAGTAGCTGCCGATTTCCACAATGGTTTATATTCACCACGAAGCGCCGTATATAACAAACCGAAGTGCATGCCCGAAATGATCATAAAAACGGTTATCACGACTTCTATCCATCCATTGTGAAAACTCAAAATACTCTCGTTACGTGTACTAAAGCCTCCTGTAGCAATCGTACTAAACGAATGGTTAATGGCATCGAACCAATCCATGCCTGCAATCATCAGCGCCCCGGTTTCGGCCAATATCAAGCCTATGTACATAAATGTTATCACACGGGCGGTTTGCTGCACACGGAATTTGTAGTTGCCTTGCGAGAGGGGTGATATCTCGGTTTTTGCCAACCGCAGTTTCAGGTTACGCATGGTGGGAAGCACCAGCACCAACATCAACACAACCCCTAAACCACCGATAAAGTGTGTAGCTGAGCGCCAAAACAGCAGCCCCTTTGGCAGTGCTTCAACCTCTTTGAGAATAGTGGCGCCGGTAGTGGTATAGCCGGAAACACTTTCGAACCAGGCGTTGACAAGTGAAAAAGGCTCGCCCCACAACAGGTAGGGCAACATGCCGAACAGGCAACTGGCCAGCCACGAGAGCGCTAAAATACTGGTTCCTTCGCGCGATGTGATATCGGCTGCCGGGCGTACAAAAATTACCGGCACAATACCAGCCACTCCTGTAATGGCTGCACTAAGCAGTAAATAAAACAATGCTTCGCCACCTTGCAGCAATGCTACTACAGCAGCAAGCAACATAACTGCTGCATTAAGCAACAGCACAAGGCCAGTGTACCGGATAATGATGTTAAGCCTCATTTCCCTTGATTGTAGACGCTTGGCAAAATTTCCGTCTGCTTATTTTTTGTTTTTCACAATAGTAACCACCATGCGGCGATTCTTCTGGCGTCCTTCTTCGGTTTTATTAGAAGCTACCGGCTTGGTATCGCCCATGCCGTATGTATCTACACGCTCGGGCGCCACGCCGCGTTTAATCAAATAATTGCGACCTGCATTAGCGCGGTTCTGCGACAACAGTTTGTTGAACGACGAACTTCCCACATTGTCGGTATGTCCCACAATGGTTACACGCCATGAAGGATTTTTCTTCAGCAGTTCTGCCAAATCATCCATTGATTTGTGCGAGCCTGCGCGGATAGTGGCTTTTCCCGTATCAAATTCAATATCGTTGAACGCATTATCCACCACGTCTTTCTGTTCCTTGGTGAGCGCTATCGCTTCATACTTTTTCGTATCAATTACTTCGGGTTCTACGAGCACTACTTCTTCTTTCTTCGGTTCTTCCTGCTTCACCACTATCACTTCTTCTTTAGCTCCCTGATAGCCTTCGGGGCAACCAAAATTCCAAATGGGGCCAGGCGTATCGAGGCAGCGGTCGTATTTATCTGCTACACCATCACCGTCGCGGTCGGGACAACCATTCGTAGCGGCAGGTCCCGGTTCCAGCGGGCATTCGTCATTTTTATCAACTATACCGTCACCATCGGTATCGGGGCAGCCTTTGTATTCGCGCTGACCTGCTTCGTAAGGGCAAGCATCTTCTACATCAATAATACCATCACCGTCGCTATCCGGGCAACCGCCTGTTGCAGCAGGGCCTGCTTCGTACGGGCAAAGATCCACATCATCGGGGATACCGTCGCCGTCGCTATCCGGGCAACCTTTTGTAGCCCATGGCCCACGCGCCTTCGGACACAAGTCGTATTGGTCGGATACACCGTCGCCGTCGACATCCTTCTTCATATTTTTCGTAAACGGTATTTTTACTATCACCGAAATATCGGTAGCCTTGCTATTCTTAGATGCCAAATTAGTAAACAATGTTTGCGAACCTATCCACAGCGGACCAAGGCGCAGCATCAAACCGGCATTGAAGTTGCTATATTGGTCGTATTGCAACGGAAGCCCTATACCAAACCACAGCCGTTCGAAACGCGGCGTCAATGTATACGTGTTACGGTAGAATGCTTTTTTAGCATCTTGCGAGAAACCCACTACCGCATTGGCATTCAAATAAACTCCTTTTCCCACATTCCAGTCCACTGCAGCATTGAGTACCATAGGCAGGCTCATCGAATATTCAGAGAACGGCACATCGTCGGGATTAACTCCGTCGGTTACGCGGTCGAATAAATTAGTTAGCGTAATGCCGTCGAGACTAACGGCAGAGCCATTGCCTCGGAATGCATATCCCCCACCCTTGTAGTTCACTGCTGTTCCCAAATCGAAGAGGGCGACCGATGCTTTCAATAAATATTTATTAGGATAAGGCTTCACCAACCCACGTTCGCCATCCATGTCATACTTGTGCTTCGCAATATCAGGGCGGTACTCGTAGGTTACACCAACATCAATGCCAAACCCCATCTTATTGCTCATCCCGAAATCGAAATAGCGGTTATCGTTTTCCGAACGGCCAATCTCGCCTGTTACATCAGCGCCCATTGTCAACATGCCATTATTGTAAACAGCTTCGCCACCTGTATATTTCATGTAAACCGAATTGCCTCCGGAATTCAGTTTCAGCGTAGCGCCCACCGATACGGCATGTACGGCATCCCTCGGTGTTACCATCATGGCATACGATGCAAATAGTTCGGAAAATGTATTGTATTGCGAAAAGAAACCATTCATAGCAAACGATGTACCGTTCGCAATATCATTACGCTGGTAAAGCCCCTGCATCAATTCGCGCGGGGCATCGCCAATGTTACCGATGCCGCGTGTGCGGAACCCGAAACCGAACGACTGGCGCGGCGTCAACGATACCATTACGTTGAGTAATTCCGCTTGTATATACGAACTCATATTATTCTTGCCTTGCAAATCGTAGGTAAAGTCGTTTACATCCAACGACCACAGGTTACCTGCAAAGTTACTGGCAATGCCGCTGTGCAACCCCATTACCGTTACATCAACCTTGTAGCGGCTATCGGCCATAGATGCCGGTTGCGCGTAAAGGCCTGTAACGCCTGCATAAGGGCCGGTGGCAAAGGGATTATATTGAGCAAATGCAGCATGCGTAATTACCATCAGGTATAGTACAGCTACTGCTTTCAATAAGTAGTTCTTCATACGTTCCTACATTTTGTAGATTGATATAATTTGCAAATATACAATTTTTTTGCGAAAAAAGAGTACCTATTCCCTGTTTTTCGTATGTGCAGGTTCAACTAACGAATGTGTAGATTCAATACTAGCATTGTTTTTATTTTTGACAACTTTGCATTGCCTTCTGGAACAGCCCGGCATACTTTTCCGCATCTACACCAGATTGTTTGATTAAACGGCTAAAGTCGGTTAAATGCATATCAAGCAGGTGCACCAACTGTTTCGGTACAACCCGCAACTCTCCGCCCGTTAAGCCGCCTTCGCTGAGGAACAGCATGTAAAAGTCAGGCCCTTCGCTGGTCACATAACAAAGAGTGAACATATTTTGTTCTTCTAATAATAATGCCGGACGGAAATTGCTCTTGCCTTTTGTAGTATTCCCTTCTATGCCTAATAGCGACTTTGCCATGTTGTAGAGCGGAATTTTTTCCAATACCGTCGATTCGTATTTCCGGAGCGCTGTTTGTACCCATTTGCTTTTGATGAGCCAGCCACACAAAAAGCCTAATAAAATCAAATCAACAATGGAAATTACAATAAATAAAAGGATGCCGTAGAAGTGGGCAATGTGTAGATTCTCGATTAACTGTTGGTTAATCGGCTGAAGGATTTTGTGCAACTTTTCCAATAGAATGAGCGAAATCATTAAGGGGAACAATAGGCTTATATAGCCTTTAATCGTGGTTGTGATGAATTTTTTCATTGGTGTAGATTTTCTTTTAGCAAAAGTAAGAATTATTTGCATATTAAAAAATAAATCATTTTCTTTGCAACATCATTACGCTCTTTACATACTTTAAAAGCACTTTTATTCGTGTACTGAAATCTCGTAAATTTCATAGGTTTGATGGGTAATGGTAGCTTCCCACCCCCTGTATGGGGACGCGGAATGTTATTTATATCAAAACAGGTTTACGAGAACCTCAGTACCATAAGTAATGTCCGCGTTTGTTGTTTTAGCAAATCAAAACATAAATGCAATAGTAGGCAGCGAAAAGAAAATCGCGGTAAGTGAATTTTATAGTAGGCTTCTTCGGAAAATAGTTTTTAACAACGGATCCGTAAGCTCAGCGAAGAGTTGATTGAAGATGACGCAGCAGTGGAGGGGGTAGGCAGAAATTGGTTTGTGTTTGTTGATGTGAGCTTACTCCCCCCCGGTGCTGCAAAATAAAACGAAAAAATTAGTTAAAATGATTAAACGAAAAACCAAAATATAATTATAATGAAAAAATTATTCTTCTTTCTTTCGGTGTGCATGTGCACTCTTCCGGCAATGGCCCGTTGTGTGGATTTGAAGCAGATCAGCGCTGATTACAAAAATCAAACGGTTACATTTGTGCTATCATGGAAAAACTGCAACGGTACTACGAATTTGAACAAGGTTTGGTGCCTGGTCGATTTCCAAACGATAGATGCTTCCGGTAATAAAGGTACGTGGACACGTGCTACAATAAGCGGAGCTGCTACGGTTTCCAATGGGACTTACACCGCCGGCAACACTACCGGTTTTTATGTAGCCGGAGCTAATACTCAATCGGCAACAGTGACCGTGAAATTGGGTAATGCATCCGGACGATTCAACTGGTGTGCCTTTGCCAGCGACTGTCCACCGAATTTGCAATTTCCTTCCAATACGGAAATAAACAAAATTGTATTACATGGTTCTGCTCCTTTTCTATTGACAGATAGTGGCGGAAGCGTTACTATTATTACCAATGCGGCTCCGTATACATTCTATAATACAGGTAATAAAATTTATGCTGCCATTACCGATAATACGAACTGCCCTGGTATTGTTAATTGCACCGTCAGTAAAAAGCCTACGGGACTATGTACTGGTAGCGCTCCTGCATTGAGGATTATAAGTAATCAATAACAACCAAAAATAATTAGAACAATGAAAACAAAATTTTTTACTTTGCTGATAATGCTTTGTTTCGCAGTAACAGTGCATGCACAAGACGTTTTTGAAATTTACTGTGGCGAAAGCATTACCTTGATGCCCGACGGCGGTTCGTTGGGAACCAACGCTTCCTGGAAATGGTATAGCGGTAGTTGTGGTGGTGCATTACTATATACCGGCACCAGTTATACTGTTTCTCCCAAAGCGTCGGCTACCTACTATGTGCGTGCCGAAGGTTCGTGCGGCACCACTACCTGCCAGTCGGTAGTAGTAAACATTAAACCACCGG
>JAVBNJ010000142.1:0-30951 GCA_031551625.1 Bacteroidales bacterium
GATTGAAGCATAGAAGTGATTGGCAAGTTGAACCTACGGATGTTGAATCACCGTTTAGTTAGAAAACAGAAGTCTAAAAAAATCCGTACCTTTGTAAGATTATATCTTAAAGAATATGAGTGATAATACGATATTGGCGAAGCTGGAAGGACTGAGCCAGAAATTTGAAACTATTGGACAACAATTGGGTGAACCCGGCGCTACGGCGGACATGAAGCGATATGTGGCACTGAATAAAGAATACCGCGAATTGGAACCTATTGTGGCGGTGGCGGCAAAATATAAAAAGGCTGTTACCGATCTCGAAAATGCCAAGGATATTCTGGCTACCGAGAAAGATGCCGATTTGCGCGAAATGGCGAAAGAAGAAATAGACCTGCTGGAACCGGAAATTCCGAAAATGGAAGAGGAAATAAAAATCCTGCTCATCCCGGCCGACCCGCAGGACAGTAAGAACGCCATTCTCGAAATCCGTGCCGGTGCAGGTGGCGACGAAGCTTCGATTTTTGCCGGTGAATTGTTCCGCATGTATACCAAGTTTGCCGAAAAGAAAGGTTGGAAAATGGAAGTGACCAGCAGTTCTGAAGGCACGGTGGGCGGCTTCAAAGAAATTGTGTGCGAAGTAAAAGGCGCTGGTGTATATGGTGTGTTGAAATATGAAAGCGGTGTGCACCGTGTGCAGCGTGTGCCGCAAACCGAGACACAGGGCCGCGTACATACGTCGGCAGCATCGGTGGTGGTATTACCCGAAGCCGATGAGTTCGACATCGAACTTAATATGAATGATATCCGCAAGGACACGTTCTGCTCGTCGGGCCCCGGCGGGCAATCGGTGAATACCACCTATTCGGCCATTCGCCTTACACACATTCCTACGGGAATTGTAGTGCAATGCCAGGACGAGAAATCGCAGTTGAAGAACTATGACAAAGCGCTGAACGAATTGCGCACGCGCTTGTATAATATGGAATATGAAAAATATTTGAACGAGATTGCCGGCAAGCGCAAAACAATGGTATCTACCGGCGACCGCTCGGCCAAAATCCGTACCTACAATTATCCGCAAAGTCGCATGACCGACCATCGTATCAACTACACGATGTATAACCTGCCGGTGTTTTTGGATGGTGAAATTCAGGAAGTGATAGACCAGCTGCAAGTAGCTGAAAACGCCGAACGGTTGAAGGATAGCGAGGTGTAGATCTTTTTCCTGCAAAGACACTAATCACACACAAGATTACCCAAGCATATCATTGGGAGGAACGAAGCAATCTAAAAATAAAGGCCACTAAGATTTTTCTTAATGGCCTTTTTTCTTTGTGTTTTCGTGGGCAATACCAACTTAATTCTTCAAAATCTTGAACTCCGTGCGTCGGTTGAGCTGACGGTTGGCTTCCGTGTCGTTGGGCGCCACCGGCTGCTCGAATCCGTAGCCCACGTACGTCAAGCGGCTGGCATTTACACCTGCTTGTATCAAATGATCAACTACTGCTTTGGCACGGCGCTCCGAGAGGCTTTTATTCGACGTTGCGCTGCCTACATTATCCGTGTGTCCGGAAATTTCAATACTTAACGACGGATATTCTTTCAGCAATGTAACCATGCGTTCCAACTCGTTTTTCGATTCGGGGCGCAATGTCGCTTTGCCGGAGTCGAAGAAAATGTTGTTGAGCACAACTTTGCTGCCCACTGCAATTTTGTTAAGATAGATATCCTTCTCGGCCTCCTGATACATGGCCACCTCGGGGATATTGAAATTTTCCGAATGGAATAAATATTTATCGGACATTACCGTAATACCATAATTTTTACCCGATGGCAATGATACTAAATATTTACCCGTGGCGGCATTCGATGCGAAAGTGGCCAATTCTACATTCTTGTCCAAATCGGTCAGGATAATTTTTGCGGCAACTGGTTGCGATGATATTTGGTCGAGCACACGGCCTTTCAACAAAGTCATCGAAATGGTATTTATTGGAAGCGTTGATTCTATTACCGTTTCTGCTATCGGCTTGGTTCGCCAAGCCAACAGATTATCTTCGGCGCTGTTGATCATCGGTTTTTCGTTGCCGAGGAATGTAATCATGTAAATATCGTGATCGCCGAGTCCCCCCTTGCGGTCTGACGAGTAGTAACCATGCCGCCCGCTGGCCGATAACGAGAAAAATACGTCGTCTTCGGGGGTATTTATCGGGTAGCCTAAGTTCTGTGGTGCGCTCCACTGGCCGTTTTCAAAGGTCGACTTAAAAATATCAAAACCACCCATGCTGTTATGCCCCTTGGAACTGAAATAGAGTGTCCGTCCGTCGGGGTGGGAAAATACAGCCTCTTCGTCATACGGTGTGTTGATGGTAGTGGGCAACAACTGTGCGGTGCCCCACTTCCCTTTTGCATCCTTTTCGCTCACATAAATATCGCGAAGGCCAACGCCTCCCTGACGGTCGGAAACGAAATACAAATGCTTTCCATCAGGTGCCAGCGAAGCCGACGACTCGTGATACTTGGTGTTGATATTGCTGTTCAGCGCTACCGGCTTTGTCCATTGGTCGCCTACCGCTTGACATTCGTAAATGTCGCCACCGTTTACAGCATAATAAATAAACAACGTTTGCCCATCGGGCGATAAACCTGCATTGGCGCTGTGCCCATCGGTATTCACGGGAGTACCGGGATTGACAGGCTCGCCCCATTCGCCGTTAGCACGCACCGAATAATAAATATTTTCGGGATAGCTTCCGTCCTCCGATAGCTTGGCATTTGCATCGTTCGGGCGGCTCGACGTGAAGAACATCACCGACTCATCGGCATTTACAATCGGGCTATACTCGGCATACTTGCTGTTTACTTTCGAGCCCACATTATCGATAAACACGCGTACCGGTTTTTTCATCAACACAATTCCTGTTTCGCATTGCTGAATCAAACGGTTCACTTCGCTGAGTCTTTGCATATCCACCTCTCCCATTGAACTTTTATACGAATTATACTGTTGAATGGCTTTGTCGAATTCGCCGCTATCGTGGTACACTTTGGCAATCCAGAATTGCACATCGCCCGACACGTTTGGTTTCAATTGCTGCGCTCTTTGGAAGTGTGCCAACGCTTCTTGTTTCTGTTTGGAAGCATACAGGCAGCGCCCAATTTTATAATTCAGTTCGGCATTGTTGGGATTGAATTCTTGTGCTTGTTGGTAAAACGGAAGCGCTTCGCGAAGCAACCATTCGCCTTGCTTGAACAGTTTGTCGCCCTCGTCAATACTTTTCAGCACGGCTTTCAATTCCTTGCTGTTATCGGGAAAATTTATTTTCGTAAACTCTATGCTTTGTGCAGCGGCCTTATTCAGTCCCATACCAAACAACACAAAGGCAACTATCAGAAGAATAATTTTTTTCATAGTCGTACGTTTTATTGTTTAGTAGTGGATTAAAAATTGCAAACTTGTTGTATGTATGCATTGGCCGCATTGTGCCCAAGCTGCACGGCTTTTCGCCAATCGGTGCACGCATTTTTATCTTCTCGCAACATTTCATAACTGTTACCACGGTTCATGTAAGCAATGCCATATTGGGCATCTAACTGAATAGCTTTCGTAAAATCTTTTACGGCATCGCTGTAGGCATCTTTTTTGAAATACGCATTACCACGATTGTTGTAAGCGTAAGTATATTGCGGGTTTAGTTCTATTGCCTTCGTGTAGTCGGCAATGGCACCATCGTAGTCTGCCGACTCGTAGCGCGCAATTCCACGGTTGTTATAAGCAATAGCATAGTTCCGGT
Organism: Bacteroidales bacterium; assembly: GCA_031551625.1. Classification (GTDB taxonomy): domain Bacteria; phylum Bacteroidota; class Bacteroidia; order Bacteroidales; family UBA932; genus JAVBNJ01. The sequence continues at coordinate 3,780 of JAVBNJ010000142.1, forward strand.
CTATTGCAATGGCATTCGTATACTCTTCAATCGCCTCTTTGTATTTCGACAGTTTTTTATAAGCTGTACCTAAATTATTGTAGGCGATAGCAAACTTCGGATTCAATCGCACCGCTTCCCTGTAATCGGCAATAGCCTTGTCGTCGTTTCCCAGCATACGATTGGCGCTACCACGGTCGTTGTATGCATAAGCCGATTTCGGATTTATCTGCAACGCTTGGTTATAATCAGCAATAGCTTTGACATACTCTTTCTGTTCGAAATAGAGGCTTCCCCTGTAGTAGTAGGCCTGTTCCAATCCAGCATCAATTTTTATAGCGGCTGTATAATCGAGCAGGGCATTATCCGGATCCTTCAATTCATATTCTGCTTTTGCCCTACTGTAGTAGGCCATAGCAGTCGGATTGTTTTCAATAACAATATTGAAATCGGCGATAGCATCGTGATAATTTTTCATGTCGTTTTTTACAACGCCCCGGTTGTAGTAGGCGGCATACAGGTCGGACCGCATGCCGATGGCCTGGTCGAATTTAACTAATGCATTAGTTAATTGCCCTTGCTCATATAGCTTGATCCCTTCATTGTATACCCGTTCGGCTGCTTGCTCGTTGCCGCCGATGTGTACAATGGAATCCTGTTCCTGGGCTACAAGAAGCCCATTTGTCATCATAACGAATAGGTACGACAAAAACACGTAGATTAATTTTTGTTTCATAGATTATTTTAAATTGTATAATATGCGAAAAATAATTGTAAAACTACTAAAATAACCTCGCGTATAACAATTTTTAAGAAAAAATTAACAGTATTTAACAGTTGAGCGACTATCCTTCCGGTATGGATGCAATTGCTTCATTGGCTTTCATTTTCGGTTTGCGTTGATATTGCGAGAGGATGAGCCCCGAGATCACTATCACGATACCGAGTATTTGTTGCATTGTCAGCTTTTCGCGCCCTAACAGGAAAGCGGCGATAGTGGCTACTACCGGAATGAGCGCTGTAAACATATTTGATTGGTTGATGCCGATGCGCTTGACGGAACTTACAAACAGTACAAATGCAATGACCGAACAACTGACCGATAACATTACCAGCGGATAAATAACATCCCACGACCATGTTACGGCAGCCAGCGCTTGGCGTTCATATACCAATACCAGCGGCAGGAAGTAAACGATTCCGATTAAACTTTGGAAGGCTACGATGGACAAGGCTGTGTAGTGCGACAATTTGCGGATGATAACGGCATAACCTGCGGTGGATATGGAGGCGGTAAACAGCAACAGGACACCGGTAATGGGTGCACTGAGTTCAAAGTCGTTGATAAACATTACAAGCGTCACCCCCGTGAGGCTGATGAACATTCCGGCGATGTTGGTAAATGCAGGGCGCTCTTTGTAGACGGCAAAGCAGGCTATCATACCGAAAAGCGGTACCGTGGAAAGGATTACCGAGCCTATCGACGGCGATTGGGTAATACGCAACCCGTTGGTCTCGCCGAGAAAATAGATGAACGGCTCGAACAGCGCCAGCAGCAGGAACCATTTGATGTCCTTTTTTTGCATCCGCTGGAAACGGTTGGTCGCAACTAAAATACCAGTTAATAGTAATCCTGCTATTATCAGGCGGAACAACACAAGGCTTTGCGACGGGAATTGTTGCCCGGTGAGTAATCCTTCCGTCCACACGAATGACATGCCGAATAGCGACATGGCCAACGTAATGCCAATGTAGGATTTGACTTTGGAAATCATTTATTGTAGATGTTATGCAAATGTTAGTTTTTTACCTTTGTATTGTTCGTGTATTTTTCCATCTTCAAATATCAAATTGCCGTTCACAAATGTATGCGTTACGCAGGTGTTTACAGGTATTTCATGATATGGTGTCCAACCGCATTTCGATAAAACTAAATCATTAGTTATAGCCCATGGTTGTGCCGGATTTACCAATGCTAAATCTGCGTAGTAGCCTTCGCGGATGAAGCCGCGCTGCTCAATACCGTAGAGCATAGCGGGCGCGTGGCACATGCGTTCGACGATTATTTCCGGCGTGAAAACACCTTTCCGGCAAAGCTCCAGCATCAGCGGAAGGCCGAACTGGATAGACGGCATGCCTGAAGGCGCTGTGAGGAACGGCTGTTGTTTTTCGTCGCGCGTATGTGGAGCGTGGTCGGTGCCAATGGTGGTTATAATACCTTTGTTCACTGCACTGCGCAAGGCTTCGCGGTCGGCAGCCGTTTTGATGGCGGGATTACATTTTACAAAATTACCCAACCGTTCGTATGCGTCGTCGCAAAACCACAAGTGCGGAATGCAAGCCTCGGCAGTTATTTTTGAATCTTTGCTGAATAGTGTGGTTTCTTTGGCGGTGGTGAGGTGCAGCACATGTAACCGTGCATTGTATTTCGTAGCCAGTTGCATGGCGTATTCCGTACTACGCATGCATGCTTCTTCGGTGCGGATAAGCGGATGGAAACGCGTGGTCATCGTGTCGCCGTAGCGCGCTTTATAGTCGGCAAGGTTACGCTGAATAGTGGCTTCGTCTTCGCAGTGTGCGGCAATCAGCACCGGCGATTCGGCGAACAGTGCGGCCAGCATACGTTCATCGTTTACCAGCATGTTGCCTGTCGACGAACCCATGAACAGTTTCACGCCGCCTATCTCGCGCGGGTCGATGCGTTTTATTTCATCAATATTTTCGTTGGTAGCACCAAGGTAGAACGAATAGTTGATCAGTGACACCTCGGCTGCCCGTGCCATTTTCTTACGCACTAAATCTATAGTTGTAGTAGCGGGCACGGTGTTCGGCAGATCAATAAACGAAGTAACACCGCCTGCTGCTGCTGCGCGCGTTTCGCTGGCGATGTCGGCCTTGTGCGTGGCACCCGGCTCGCGGAAATGCACGTGCGTGTCTATTACGCCCGGCAGTAGCCATAAACCGGTTGCATCAATTGCCGTGCAACCGGCAGGAATTTCTACCGGTTCACCTTGTTTGTAAATTCGTGCTATTATACCATCTTTAACAAAAAGGCTACCTTCTGCAGATAGCCCTTCGTTGATTATGGTGACGTTTTGTATGAAGTAAGCGTTAGTCATGTGATGATATTATGATATACAAAAGTAGCAATTTTTATTCTAACGTAAAAATAACTTTTGGTAGTAAAAATTTTTATCTGCATTTGTGACATTGTAGCAAGTTCTTTACAATTTAGTGATTTATTCTATTTCAAGAAATCTAAAAAATTTCTAAAATTATATAGAATATAACTAAACCACTAATAACGACGTGGGCTTTTATTTATTACTTTGGTTAGGTATTCCAGAACCTCTTGAAATAATAAATAAAGTTCACGTTTCATTTTGTCTATAGATTTTAGTCCACAAATTTTACAGATGAGAGAACAGATTACAAGGATTAACACAGATTGAAATGGAAATGACAGTGGTTGCTATACCTGCGGTGTCTCCCGTCCTGGCCGATGCGTGCGCTATTAGAATTTCCATAATCAAATGTGAATCTTTTTCTATCTTTGCAGCGCAATGAAAAAGAAGTTGACCAATATCGCGTTGCATGGCATGCATTCGAGTGGACGGGCAGTAGGTTACGTGGGTGCCAGCCGCGTGTATGTCGATGGCGGCATTCCCCGCGAAGTGGTTGATTTGGCGATTGACCGTGTGCAACGCGGCTACCGCTACGGAAAAGTAGTGAACGTGGTACAACCTTCGCCGCAGCGTGTGCAGCCGTTTTGTAAACATGCCGGTGTGTGCGGCGGCTGCCCGTGGCAACATATAGCATACGAAGAACAATTGATTTGGAAGCGCGAAATACTGGTCAATGCATTGCAGAAATATGGCATTGCAGCGCCTGAAGTGCCGCCTGTGGTGCCCAGTCCGTTGCAACAAGGCTATCGCAACAAAAGCGAGTATACGTTTGCATCACCTGATATACTTGGTTTCCACGAGGGCGAACGGCGCGACACGGTGTGCGCAATCGACGAATGCTTTTTGCAATCGCCCGAAGTGCAGCAAACGGCTATGTTTATAAAAAATGCCGCGATAGAGTGGGGGTTGCCGTTCTACGACTATCCATCGCGCACAGGGCTGTTGCGTAGTTTGCAAATGCGCACTACCACTAAGGGGCAGCTGCTAGTATGGCTGGATTGCACAGCAGAGGATAATCGCATTATGCCATTCTTGCAACACTTGCAAACGCTGCTGCCGCGCGTGACATCGTGGTTCTATAGTGTCGACCGCGGCGAGCCGAAGTATGTAGCCGGCGAACAATATTTATGTGAATGTTCCGGCGATTTGACATTTCATTATAGTGCTTCTGCATTTTATCAGCCCAATCCGTTGCAGGCTGAAAATTTGTGCAAGCAGGTGCGCTACTATGCCGCGTTGACAGGTAGCGAGCTGGTGTACGATTTATATACCGGTATCGGTTCGCTGGCATGCCATGTGGCATGCGATGCCCGCACTGTGATTGGTATCGAAGGCAATGCCTCGGCAATTACCGATGCGCAATATAATGCAATAACTAATAAGGTAGATAACGTAACTAAATTTTTAGTGGGTGATATTTTGCACACATTCAACGACGAATTTGTTGCAGCACATGGTAGACCCAGTGTAGTAATACTCGACCCGCCGCGCTCCGGTACGTTGATTGAAATTAAGAAAACATTGCTGCGGGTGGCGCCGCAGCGAATTGTGTACGTGAGTTGCAACCCTGTATCGTTGGCTTTTGATTTGAAACAGTTGTGCGAGGGCTACCGTGTAGCGGCAATCCGTGCATTCGATATGTTTCCGCACACGCACCACGTCGAAACAGTGGTGCTATTAGAGAAACTGTAAGTCACTCTCTGAAAAATAAGATGTATATTTGCATTCTGGAACATAGCCGAAATTAGTAATCATAACACTATAAATCGATGAGAAAAATAACATTTTTAAGTACCGTTGTACTATGTGGCCTTTTGGCTGTTAGTTGTATGAGTCCTCAGCAAAAGATTGATTCTATTGCGAAAAAGCTAAACAAAGACTGCCCTATTGAAGTTGGAAACGGTGCTGGGAGTATCATTTCTGCAGAATCGCTACCGGAGAAGACATTAAAAATGAATTTCCAAATTAATTCAACACTGGATTTGGATGAACCCACTAGAGCCATGCTGATAGAGGCTATGAAGACAATTTTCGTATCTATGGCGGATACAGATTATCTTTTTAAAAAAATAAAGAAAATGGAAGCGACTGTTATTGTATCAATTGTTACGCCGAACAATGAAGCGATGGACATTGTAATTAACCCTGATGATTTCAAAAATGTAGAGAAGGTACAACTGACAAAAGGGGGGATGGATTCGGAAGACAATGTACAAACAATACTGAAAACAATGGCTACAAGCTTCCAAAAGCAACTACCTATGGTCGACGAAGAAACCGGTATAAAGACTATTGATTGTTATGTAGAAAGAATGACATTGGTTACTGTTGGCGAATTGCCTGATGAATTTCTGGAGGAGGTCATTGAAGAGGGTGACAGCGATACATTTGTTGCCTTATTAAAGCAAATGATGGTTGAAATGATAAAAGAAGATCCTTCTATGAAATATGTGGTGGATAAAGGCGTAACGGTGAAATATATTTACAAAAAAACAGATGGAAGTGTTTTTGTTGAACAAGATGTGAGTAAAGCTGATTTGTAGGAAACAGGTGCTAACTATAGTAATTCCATCTCCTGTGTTTCTTGAAGTTCGTCAGGTGTTACTGTTTCTAATTTCGTTTCTTTTTCAGGCTCTGTTTTTGGTGCGGCTTTTGGAGGTCTGGGTGTTTTCGGTTTGCGGTCTACATTGCTTTTGGTATTCTCCGCAGTTTCACTTTGGAGTGTGGAAGCCGGTACCGGTGGCGGGTTTTTGCGCAGGTATGATCCCAATTCGTAGAACGAACTGAATTGCATTTCCTCACTGTTGAATGCATACGTAATTTCAGTAGTAGACTTTCGTATCGTAATGGTTATGTTGGGCAAGTTATCGACAGGCGTTTTTGAGTTCAGTATGCAGTGGTAGCCAAGGCGTGCTATTGCATTGCGGATGCGGCCAGGGTCGTTTTTGGTAAACACGGCTACTTCGCCGTAAAGATGCGTTTCGGGGGTTATTTCGCCGGTAATGCGATTGAAATCCAGATGTGAACCGGCAAATAATTCTTGCACGGCTGTTTGTATATCATGGTCTTCCGGTGCGCCCTCGTAAATATAGGAGTTCGACAGTAACCACACTTTGTCGGCGGTGCGCATGGCCAGCGACAGGTCGTGTGTCGAATAAATAATTGTTTTATTCTGTTGATGCGCCAAGCGCTGCAACAGTGCTAGTATTTCGTATTTATTCGGAATATCAAGATATGCCGTCGGTTCATCGAGTAGCACAATAGGCGTGTCTTGCACTAATGTGCGGGCAATCATTACACGTTGGCGTTCGCCGTCGCTTAGCATATCGACATTGCGGAAAGCCATGGCCCGCAAGCCAACCAGTTCGAGCGCATCGAGCACGCGGAATTTATCTTCCATGCTTAACCGTCCCATACGTCCGGTATGGGGATAGCGCCCCATTGCTGCCAAGTCAAACACTTTGAGGTACGGCACGTTTACCGGTTCGGTCGATACAAAACTGATGGTGCGTGCCAATTCATTGCGCGAATAATCGAAAATTGATTTTCCACACAGGAAAATTTTCCCATCCACTTGCTTTTGTAGTCCTGCCATGGTTCGTAGCAGTGTGCTTTTTCCTACGCCGTTAAGCCCTGCCACTACCAGCAGTTCGCCGCTTACGGTCGAAATATTGATACGCCGCATGATGGAACCGCTGTAACCGCTTGCACGGCGACGGTAACCAATCATCAAATCCATTGTTTCAATCGTTTTTTCCATCAATAGCTGCGTTGGTTTCGGAAAATAATGAATAGGATGACCGGAATTCCCATAAGGGCGGTAACGGTGTTTATCGGTAACACATTGCCCGATCCGGGCAGTTGCGAAATAATATCGCATAGTAGCATGACACAGGCGCCCATCACTACCGATGCGGGAATGAGCAGGGCATGATTAGCATCGCGGAAAGTCATGCGAGCCAGATGTGGTACGGCAATGCCCACAAATCCGATGGGCCCGCAAAATGCAGTGACGCTACCGGCCAGCAAACCTGCGCTGATAAAAATTATTGAGCGGGCGCGGCGTACGTTCATGCCCATGCTTTGCGCATAGGTGTCGCCGGGCAGCAGGGCGTTCAGGTTTTTAATCGAAAGAATAGCGATAAGCAATCCGGCAAATACCGAAAGCATGAGCAACGACAATTGTTGTGGCGATACATTACTGAAACTGCCCATTGTCCACAGCACATACGTTTTGAGTGCCGCTGCCGAACTGAAATACTGCAGCAGGCCTACGATAGCTGCTGCGGCACCGCCAATCATGATGCCGAAAATAAGAATGGTCATGGTGTTACGCAAACGCGCCGAAGCTGCGAGGATAATAGAAAGCACTGCCATTGCGCCAATGAATCCGGCAGCTGCCAAGCCAAAATCTTTCAGCCACACCAAGGCGCCCGAAGCGACCCAAAAACCGGTACCCAGTACAAATAGTGCTACGCCTAATCCTGCGCCGGAACTGATGCCCAATACATATGGGTCGGCCAGCGGGTTGCGGAATACTGTTTGCATTTGCAAGCCGCTAACCGCTAATGCCACGCCTACCAATACCGCGACAATGGCTTTGGGCAAGCGAAAGTATAGTACGATTTGTTCTATAGCCGGCGAAGTATCGGGATAGCCCGTAAGAGCCGACCATACATCGCCTGCAGGGATATGCACCGACCCCAGAAAAATGTCGGCAAAGAACAACAACACTGTCACAAGGGTCAATGCCAGAAATAAGATGCCGTATTTTTTAGTTTGTTTTTTCATGCAAATTGCGTGCAAAGGTACAAAAAGAATTAGAAATTAAGAATGAAAAATTAGGAATTATTTGTATCTTTGTAAGATAGACATTTATTCCTAAATTAAAATATAAAATTATAAAATCATGCGAAAGAAAATTGTTGCCGGAAACTGGAAAATGAATACCACGTACGAAGAGGGTGAAACATTGCTAAGCGACTTGATTGCTAAACGCAGTGAAGTGCCTGTAAATGTTGCGTTGGTTGTTGCGCCGCCGTTTACACATTTGTGTTGCTTTGCCGAGCCATTGCACAATTCGGGCATTGCCTTGTCTGCACAAAACTGTGCGGCCGAAGAGAAAGGCGCCTATACCGGTGAAGTATCGGCGCTCATGTTAGCTTCCATTGATGTAGACTATTGCATCATCGGACACTCCGAACGCCGCGAGTACTATGGCGAAACGAACGCTATTCTTTTGAAAAAAGTACAACGCGCATTAGCTGCCGGATTGAAACCGATTTTCTGCATCGGCGAAGTGTTGGCCGAACGCGAAGCCAACCGCTACTTTGAGGTGGTGAAGCAACAGTTGGAAGAAGTGATTCTGCAGCTATCGTCTGTCGATTTTGAGAAAATAGTGATTGCTTACGAACCGGTGTGGGCTATTGGTACCGGCAAAACAGCCACTTCCGCACAAGCGCAGGAGATGCATGCATTTATCCGCAAAACGCTGGTTGGCAAGTTTGGCGCAGCCGCACAAAATACGTCGATTCTTTATGGTGGCAGTTGCAAACCATCGAATGCCAAGGAACTGTTTGCACAGCCCGATGTGGACGGCGGCCTTATTGGCGGCGCTTCGCTGGTGGCAGCGGATTTTATTGAAATAGCGAAATCTTTTTAATCACCGAATTGTTATCCACTGTTATGAATAAAGATATTGATGCACTTGGCTATAACGGTATTCTGCGGAATATTATTACCGAGATAAAATCGACGCGGGTTGTTATTGCCAATCGGGTCAATACGTCGATGATGCAGATGTATTGGAATATTGGCAAGCGCTTATCGGAAGAAGGTTTTGGAAAAGGATATGGAACTAAAGTAGTTGAAAGACTTGCTTTCGATTTGAAAAGTGAATTTCCGGAGATGAAGGGGTTTTCACCACGGAATTTGTGGGATATGAAACGCTTCTATGAGTTTTATTATCAAGTTGATACAAAACTGCGACAGTGTGTCGCAGTTTTGCCATGGAAGCATAATATTTTGATAATGACGAAATCCAAGTCCATTGAAGAAGCCCGGTTTTATGCGGAATCGGCAAATGAAATGGGTTGGACGCGAGATGTTCTTTTAAATTTCATGAAGTCGGATTCATATCATCGAACCAAGGCATTACCCAAACAACATAATTTTGAAAGAACACTGCCTGAACATTTGCAGGAGCAAGCTGATGAAATTCTAAAAAGTACATACAATTTGGAATTTCTTGGATTATCACATCCGGTGCGCGAACTGGAAATGGAAAAGCGTTTGGTGGAAAAAATTAAATTATTTTTATTGGAACTAGGCAACGGATTTACATTTATTGGCAACCAACATCGTCTGCAGTCTCACCAACAGAAAGAATATTTTGTCGATTTACTTTTCTTCAATCGTAAGCTAAAATCGCTGGTGGCTATTGATTTGAAGATAGGTAACTTTGAGCCGGAATATGTTGGTAAAATGAATTTTTACCTAGGTTTGCTTGATGACCAAGTGCGCATGGCCGATGAAAACCTTTCGGTTGGTATTATCTTGTGTGCCGATAAAGACCATGTAGATGTGGAGGTGGCATTGCGCGATATAAAGAAACCGATAGGTGTGGCCGATTATCAATTACAGTTCCCCGAAAAACAGTTGAAGGAATTGATATGCCGCGAAATTAAAGAAGAAATGTATCGGATAGAAGATAATTTAGAAGCAGATGAATTATATTGATCTTAAAGTATCACTTGCACCATTTGATGATACGTTGCGCGAGGTGTTGATTGCCGAGCTGGCCGATGGTGGCTACGATAGTTTTGTGGAAACAGCCGATGGTTTCAATGCATATATCCCAAGCGGTAGCTACGATGAGCGCCCATTGAAATTGCTTTTCTACAATTATCGAGAGCAGGCAACTATTACTTACGCTACGGAATTTATTGTCGGACAGAACTGGAATGCCTTATGGGAATCCAATTTCGAACCTATTGTAGTAGACAAGGAGTGTACGATTCGCGCACCCTTTCATAAAGACTTGCCGAAAACGCGCTATGAAATTGTGATGGAACCGAAAATGGCTTTCGGCACGGGGCACCACCATACGACATACCTGATGTTGCAAGCTGTGCTCGAAATTCCGATGAAAGGATTGCAGGTGCTCGACATGGGATGTGGCACTGGCGTGCTGGCTATTTTGGCAGCCAAGCGTGGCGCCAACAAATTTGTTGATGCCATTGACATTGACGTGTGGGCGAAAAACAGCACACTCGAAAATGCGAAGCGCAATCGAGTGGGGCACAAAGTCCGTGCACTGCTGGGCGATGCGTCGCTTATTCAGCGTAGCAAATACCATTTGATTTTAGCCAACATCAATCGTAATATCCTGCTCGATGATATGGGTACATACGCTATGGGATTGAAGCCTCGCGGCATGGTAGTGGTGAGCGGTATCTACGAGACGGATGTAGATGCGGTGGCCGCCGAAGCTGCTAAGCACGGCCTGCGCGAGATAGAGCGCCGTTCGCGCCAGTCGTGGGCCATGGCCGCCTTTCAGAAAACAACATAACCACGAGAACAGTTATCCACGAATTACACTAATTTCACGAATTGAGATACACATTGAGGCTCTAAAAAAATTCTACGAATTATATTTGTGAGGCAAATTAAAATTAGTGTAATTCGTGGACAAAATATTGTGGTCAAAACGAAAATACTATGAAAATTGCTCTTGCATTCTCTGGCGGTGGATTTCGTGCAGCCGCCTTTAATTTAGGCGCATTGACTTACTTGAATCAAGTAACGCTTGATGGCGAACCGTTGTTGAAAAAGGTAGTGGCGCTCTCGACCGTGTCGGGCGGAACAATTACCGGTGCACGCTATGCCACAGGCATCAAGAAAGGCGAGAGTGTGCAGCAAATTTACAAAGCGTTGTATACATTTTTCAACGATGCCGATGTTGTATCGGACAGCTTGGGGCGTCTGCAACTATTGCAGAAAGCCAAAGGCAAGCGGGTTCAAAGTTTAATTAATGCCTTTGCTGATGTGTACGACCACTCGTTGTTTGCGGGTGATAAATTCGGCTTGTTGCTTGATATGTCTACGAACCCCATTCACTTGAAGCAAATTTCGTTCAACGCTACGGAGTTTTCCACCGGTTTGCAATTCCGTTTTCAAGTAGCAGAGCCCGTTATTTCCAAAGCTACCGGCAAGCCTATTACCGGGAAAATCGGCAACCAAAAAAACCGTATACCCGAAACACTGGCGCGCGAAATCCGTATGGGTGATATCCTTGCGGCCTCGTCGTGCTTTCCCGGAGGATTCGAGCCTATTAATTTCCCTGACGATTTTGTGTTACCTAATGAATTAGTTGAAAGCTATAAAGGTAAAACTATCGGTGTAATGGATGGCGGTATTGTCGATAACCAAGGCATAGAGCCGTTGTTGCTGGCCGAAAGGCGCATGCATGCCGGACTGGAAGACGGTACGAACAAAATTGACCTGATGATTATTTCGGACGTGGCCAGCCCCTACATGGAAGGTTTTACGGCCAGTTTGAAAAGCAAGGAAAACTGGTGGCGGCAGTTGACATTGTTGAGTTTGCGAAACGCCACTATCGTAACGGCGTTGCTATCGCTTGCCGGAGTGGTGGGCGGATTTATATATAATCAACCGGCGGCAGTAGCGGCGGGTACTTTTGTTGGCACACTGGCGGGCTTGGTGCTGGCGGTGTTTGCTATAGTCAACAACTGTCTGAGCCATGTGCGGATAATTGACATGCATAAGGTCGAAAACCTGCTACATGTGAAGCTCGGCGTGTTCGAGTTATTTTTGAAAAACCGCGTTAGTTCGGTGATGAAACTGGCCGGTAGCGTGTTTATGAAACGCATACGCTCGCTCAACTACCGCGCCGTATATGAAGATAAGCGTTGGGACAACCGCCGCATTCAAAATGCGATATACGAATTGCGTAAAGGTGAAAAATGGGAAAAAATGAAAGCGTTGCCCGAGGAATTGAAACCTTCGGACGAGATACGGAAAGTAACGACTGCTGCTACACGTATGAGTACCACGCTTTGGTTTAAGGACGAACAGAAACAAAACAACATATTGGATAAATTAATAGCCTGCGGCCAGTACACCATGTGCTGGAACCTGCTGGAATATATTCGGGAACTGAAACAAGACGCTACGAATACAAACGATTCCCATCGTACACTTATGGCTTGCGAAGCCGCCATGCTCAAGGATTGGGCGGATTTCCAAAACGACCCGCTGTGGCTGGTGCGCGAATATGAAAAATAAATTTGCGTATTAAAAAATAACGCTCTATATTTGCAGTGTTATTAGGATGTTCTTTAATGCATAAAGAAGTGAAAACTTCTACTCTGTACTTTGAAACTTCGACAATTTCAATACACAACGAGAATAAATTCTACAAACATGGATTTGTTTGTCTCATTGTGTAGGTAGTCGAAGACCTCAAAGTACGGATAAACTAAAGTCCATGTTTCATTTTAGTCTATTTGTTCAGATTAACACAAGTTGAAACAAGACTGGCAGTAATTACAAAATTGCAGCAGGGAGTTTTTTAATTAGGAATGACGAATTAGGAATTGTAAGCCCGTAGGGATTTGATAGCAATAAAAAAATGATAATCATAAGAATAGAGTATTAACAAGAGCGTAGCCGCGGGAACCGGTTTGAAAGAAGGTTTGTGTTTGTTGTACACAGATTTCGCAGATGGAGAACAGATTTCACAGATGAATGCGAAAATGTGAGTTAAGGAGCTGGTTTCCGGAGCTACGATAATATAAACTAATAAATTAGTTATAATTTAAACTAAATTTGATATGAAAAAAATCTACTTTTTATTCATGGCGTTGTTCTGCTGTTTGAGCGGCTATTCCGCAAACTGCGTATCGGCCGTCAAAGTCGGCGCCAACTACACGACCCAACAGGTTACTTTTAAGCTAACGTGGACGGGTTGCAACGGTACTACACACATGAATAAAGTCTGGTGCTTCGTCGACTTCCAACCGGTGGATGCGGCCGGTAACGGCGGCGCCTGGCAACGGGCTACCATCAGTGGTGGCGCTACTGTTTCTAATGGTACCTACACAGCCGGTACTAGTAATGGCTTTTGGGTTGCTGGGTTTAATGGCCAGTCGGCGACGGTAACCGTAAAGCTGGGTAACGTTTCGGAAAGATTCGATTGGTGTGTTTTTGCAACGGATTATCCACCGAATGTGGTATTAACCGGTAATACGTATACGTTGAAGGGGAGCGCTCCATTTATATTAATTGCCGCTGATGGTATTACTAAGCAAGTCGTTGCAGGAAATAAGTTACCGGTCGTAGATTTAACAATAAAGCCTGTTGTTATATCGGATGCTACCGGTTGTACCGGTACTGTTTGTCCTTATACGGGCGATGATTTGTTTATAGACGGCACGCATTTTTGCCAACAGCGGACAACCGGTGCCAAAAACTGGGAGGCGTGGATAAAGGATAGCCGTATTACCGCTTCGGAAGCTGTGAGTTCGGATCAGGGAAAGAAATATTACCGTATTGTCCAGCTACCTGACGGTAATTGGTGGATGGCTCAGAATTTGGATTACCGGAAGGATTTGGTTTATGAAGGATCGCCGGGTAATTATGGGATTGACAGGTATTATTGTGGATATGGCGGCCTGAGTGATTGTAACAGCTACGGTGCCTTGTACAATTGGCGGACAGCCATGTTGGTGGACGGGAAGTGGAGTGACGATACAAAAAGTAGTACGGCATGGGTAGAGCCTGTTTCGTTTTGTGCAGGCGCTGCTACAGCCACTAATTGCAATAAAAACATGGCAAAAGGTGCAACCACAAAAATAAGCGGTGTTAGTAATGGTGGACGTGGAATTTGTCCGGACGGATGGCATGTGCCTACCTTTTTAGAATATGGAACAATGCTGAATAGTGTCAATAGTACTGTTACCAGTGCGTATACAAACACACCTGTGGGAAATACGCCCTCCGGCGATGTGGGTAAGAATTTGGCAGGAGCAGGCGAATGGCCTACCAGTTATGCAGTGGATAAATTTGGATTTACAGCAGAGTCGGGTTATGTCCGTACTTATGGAACAAACCCTCCTTACTTCGGTGGGCACGGGGTTTACGGATTCAATTGTTGCACATGGTTTGGAATTTCCAGTACGGCTTATACAGCAGCAGGATACTTTATCCTAATAAATATATATTCCAATAGTGGAAATTCAGCATCTTTTGGGTATAACAATACGTGGACCCATTATGATAGTAGGGGGCCTATGGCGGTATCTGTTCGGTGTGTGAAAGACTCGTAATGCGCCGGCGGTTTATTTGATTGTCTTAAACGATAACACATGTATGCTCACTGTTATGGCAATAGCAATAAGCAGTATGCGTACCCATAGAATGGAAATGAGGAAAATAACAGAAGCCAAAATGCTTGCCCACAAAAAGGCAATGGTGTAAATTTTTACATTCAGCCGGATACCTTTGTACTGCTGGTATTCGCGTAGCGGCTTTCCGATGACGGGTTGTTGCATTATTTTTTCTTTCCACTCGGGTTTGCTGCGCGAGAAACAGTAGAGCGACAGCAGCAGGAACGGCACGGTGGGCAAAAGCGGCAGAAAAAGCCCTGCCGTGCCCAATGCTACAGCCGCCAGTCCGCCGGTAAACCACAGGAATTTATTTAAAGATTCAAAATTCAAGATTCAAAATTTAAGGTTCCTTCGAACACGAAGGTGGCCGGGCCGGTGAGAAATATGTTTACAAATGTGTTGCCGGTATATTGGAAATCGACGGTGAGGTTGCCGCCGCGGGCTTGCAGCGTGCAACTGATCTTTTCGTTATTGCTTAGAACGCCTTGTGCGTAGCGTGCTGCAATGGCGGCTGCCGTGGCACCGGTACCGCAAGCCAGCGTCTCGTCTTCCACGCCGCGCTCGTAGGTGCGGATGCGTAAACTGCCGTCGGGCATGCGTTGTACGAAGTTTATGTTAGCGCCGCCCTGGCTTGCCAGCGGCTCGCCATAGCGGAGTGCATGCGCTTCGGGAATGATATTTATTTTACCGGCATCGTCTACAAACCTTACCAAATGCGGCGAACCGGTGTTCAGGAAATAATCGTTTCCGCGCTGCTCAATATTTTTCACATCGACCATTTGCAGGCGTACGGTGTATCTGCTATCATTTTCCGCTACTATTTCTGCGGTGTGCAGCCCATCAATAGCAGTGAATGTATATGTTTTTTTTGCACCGAGCAACCGTGCCGCAAATGCGGTGATGCAACGCCCGCCATTGCCGCACATGGTGCTTTCGCGCCCGTCGGAATTGTAGTAACGCATCGAAAAATCTTCGGAACCTGCGGGTGTGCCGAGTAGCATCAATCCGTCTGCCCCAATGCCGAAATGACGGTCGCACAGGAACGCAACAATTTTTTTAGGCAGGTGCGAAAAGTCGCCGGAACGATTGTCCAGCAACACAAAATCATTGCCTGCTCCCTGGTATTTATAGAATGGAATCGTCATTTCCGGTTTATTTTTTGCAAAGATAAGTACAATTTATTAGATTTGCCATGTTTTAAACCTAAGGTAAATTTTGTAGTCAATGCAATGTTTAAATAAAATGATAACACTATGAAACGTTCCGTATTTTTCTTATTATTGCTCACGGCTGTTATTGGCGGTGTGTTCGGCGGGTTGGGGGTACTGTGGGCTAAAAGCGATGGTGAGCCTCAGGAGCTATCGGGAAGAGTGCCGCTGACTACGGCGTCGCGTACAACGGCAGTAATTGCCGGTAATTATCCCGATTTTACATACGCTGCTGAAAATTCGGTTGAGGCCGTGGTGCATGTAGCCAATATGCAGAAACGCCCGCAAGCAATCTCTTTGTACGAATATTTTTTCGGCTACCGCCGCCCGCCGCAAGAGTTGCAGCCCTATATAGCAGGTATGGGGTCTGGGGTTATTCTTACGACCGACGGGTATATTGTTACCAACAATCATGTGATTGAAAATGCCAATGCGCTGCAGGTAACGCTCTATGACAAGCGTACCTTTCCCGCGCGGTTGGTGGGCACCGACCCGGTAACCGATGTGGCAGTGCTCAAGATAGAGGCCGAAGGGTTACCTTACTTGCCGTTCGGCAACTCCGATTCGTTGCGCTTGGGCGAATGGGTGTTGGCCATTGGTAATCCGTATAACCTGAATTCTACTATTACCGCCGGCATTGTGAGTGCAAAAGGCCGCCACATGCCGATGAGCGACGGACGCTATCGTATCGAATCGTTTATCCAGACCGATGCGGCGGTGAACCCCGGCAACAGTGGCGGTGCGCTGGTTAACCTGAAAGGCGAGCTGGTGGGTATCAATACCGCTATTGCGTCGCCTACGGGGTCGTTCTCGGGCTACTCGTTTGCCGTGCCTACGGGTATTGTGCGGAAAGTGGTCGAAGATATTATCCAAAGCGGCTCGGTACAGCGGGCTGCGCTTGGCGTGGTAATGACCGATGTAACCGATGCTATTGCCAAGCAGTTAAATTTAAAAACGCTCAATGGGGTGCTTATTACGCAAACGGTGGCCGATGGCGCAGCCGCAAAAGCCGGTATCCGCGAAGGCGATGTTATTACGCATATTAATAATGTGGCAGTGAACAGTACTACGGCCGTACAGGAACAGATAGCCCGTTACCGCCCGGATCAGCAAATAGAGGTGCAAGGCGAACGTGATGGAAACGTAAAATATTTCAACGTAGTATTAAGTAATATAAACAGTTTAAGATAATTTTTGATTATCTGTTAATTGTATTTGCCAATGTCGATTTTTTTTAGTATTTTTGCACCCTTTTTTATGGTAAATTTGTATGAGACAGCTAAAGATAACAAAATCAATTACTAATAGCGAAAGCGCCTCGCACGACAAGTACTTGCAAGAGATTGGCCGCGAGGAATTGATTACGGTAGAAGACGAAGTAGAATTAGCGCAGCGCATTCGTCGCGGCGACCAGGTAGCTTTGGAGAAGTTAACACGTGCCAACCTGCGTTTTGTAGTATCGGTAGCCAAGCAATACCAGAACCAGGGGTTGAGTCTGCCCGACTTGATAAACGAGGGTAACCTGGGCTTGATTAAAGCAGCCGAGAAGTTCGACGAAACACGTGGTTTTAAATTTATTTCGTATGCCGTGTGGTGGATTCGCCAATCTATTCTGCAAGCGTTGGCCGAGCAATCGCGTATCGTACGTTTACCTTTGAATCAAGTTGGTTCGCTCAATAAAATTAATAAAGCATTGGCGAAATTCGAGCAGGAAAACGAGCGTATGCCGTCGCCCGAAGAATTGGCCGAGATGCTGGAGATCCCGAAAGATAAGATCATGGACACGTTGCGCGTATCGGGCCGCCATGTGTCGGTGGATGCGCCGTTTGTAGAAGGCGAAGACAACAGCTTGCTCGATGTATTGGTAAATAGCGATTCGCCGAATGCCGACCGCGGCCTGATCAACGAATCGCTTTCGACTGAAATTGACCGCGCCCTTGCTACACTTACCGAGCGCGAACGCGAAATTGTAAAATGTTTCTTCGGTATCGGCGGTTCGCAGGAATTGACGCTCGAAGAAATCGGTGATAAATTCGAATTGACACGCGAGCGTGTGCGCCAGATAAAGGAAAAGGCAATTCGCCGCTTGCGCCACAGCACACGCAGCAAATTGCTTAAAACGTATCTCGGATAAAACAAAAAGGTAAAATGGTACAAGGGTGAAAAGGTAAAAGGGGCTTACGCACCAATCCTTTCACCCTTGTTCCTTTTCACCCATTCACATTTTTACATGGAAAACCTGCAAGACTTAGGCTACCTCGGATTGTTCCTTGCCACATTTCTGGCGGCAACCATTGTGCCTTTTAGCTCCGATGCCGTGTTCTTCGGTTTTCTGGCACTCGGTTATAATGTGGGATTATCGTTGGCAGTGGCGACTATCGGTAATTGGACGGGAAGCCTCACTACGTACTGGGTTGGTTACGCGGGCAATATGCAGCGTATCGAAAAATGGTTTCATATCAGTTTGAAAAAATTGGAAAGCAAGCGGCCGCTGGTCGAGAAGTACGGGAGTTGGTTGGCGTTGCTGGTATGGGTGCCTTTCATCGGCGATTTGTTTGCTGTGGCGCTGGGTTTCTATAAAGTAGATTTCAAAAAATCGGCGGCCTTCATGCTGCTGGGCAAATTCTTGCGTTTTGTATTGCTGTGCGTGGCTTTCTATTTTTTCAGAGAGATTGTGCTGTATAATTAGTTTTTTTAGAAAGCAGCGTTTCCATCTTGGTATTGAAACACCCGGCTTTCGCATTGCAATTATCCTCGAAAAAATAGAGGTATTTGCAAGTTGAATTTCTTCGTTTTTATGAATTTGGTAGGTAAAAATATTTTCTTACTTTTGTACTCATTATAACACGTTCTTTAAAATGTATGTAGAGCCGTAACGGGTTCTTTCTAAATCTTGAAACTTCGCAAATTTCAATGGAACATAGAGAATACACCACCGTAGACGTGGATTTTAGATTTGTTATGTTCCAAGGTATGCGAAGACCTCAAGATTAGATAAACTGAAGTCCACGTTTCTTTTGTCAACGAAAAGACTAAATTGAACTGGAAAAGGCAATGAAACAGAAATTGTGGCAAGGGTTTGTTATTTGAAATTAGGAATAAATGTAGTCGAGAAAGTTGGTTTCATTGTTTGTGTTTGTTGTTAGAAGCCAGCTTTCAACGCTACAACATAAGGAGGGATTGTTTCGTTTCTCGCAATGACAACTAAAAAATTAGTTAAATTATTAAAAATTTATTATTATGAAAAAAATCTACATTATCGCTGCAATGTTGCTAACTGTAGCCGCCGCTGCCCAGCAACGTACTTTTGTAAAATCGCTAAAAACAGATCATGTTACCAAACAAGTAACACTCAATATTTCGTGGGCAGCAGGTAGCCGCGGTACATCCAGCGGGAAAGTTTATAATTCTAAAGTGTGGGTATTAGTCGATTATCAAGAGTTCCGGGGCGACGCTCCCTATGGTGCATGGCAGCGTGCCGACATTGATTTAAGTAACTTACCGGCCAATTGTACGGCCGATGCTACCAACACCAAAGGATTTTGGTATCAGGGGCAAACGAGTTCGGCACAAAATGCGGATATTACGATTACGTTAACCGGTGTGCCTGCCCAGTTCAAGTGGTGTGCTTATGCCAGCGATTCCCCACCAAGTGCCGTATATAATGGTTCCACCACTTTTACATTGCGTGGAACAACTCCTTTTTATATAACATACCAAGGAGAATCTCCGGCAACAGTTAATGCAAAAACATATACCTCTGATGATAGCAAAGAAATTGTGGCAATGATAGATGCTACTGGTTGTCCTGCCGGTTGTAAAATGCGCAATCAAGCTATCAGCGACGGCGCCTGTTGTAGCGGATTAACAGCGGTTGGTGGTTACTGCCGGGATTTAACAGCTGATAAAGCCGTGAAGTTTTCCGGTTGCGGATATGACCTTGAAGTGGAAACAATGAATCGTATACCCTCTGCGTCATGGTGGACTACACAAATTTGCCCGAGTGGTTGGCGCCAAGCTTTAGTTGACGAATATCAATGTTTTTGGAGTACCCCAGCGTTTGCTGGTAATACGAATATGGTTGGTAGTTGTTGGTATATGACAAATACGTATGTCGGTAATTGTGGCCATGTGGGCGGAGTAACTTGCAGTGCAACGTGTTCAGCCTATTGGATGTATTGTACGTATGCTGCGAGTTGTGATGGGGCTTGTCAATCTAAAAAAGATGCCAGGGGCGTACGTATTACTAATTGTACGTACAGCACAATTACAGCACAATATTACAAATGTGTCAGGTAAAAATCATTTACTGGTTTTTCTGAAATAATTACAGGCTGTTTCGGTATCTTGTATGCGGAGTATTGAGCTATAACCACTGCGGCAAATAATTTTGTTACTGCCAATATAACGTATTCGCAAGTGTAAAAGTTGAGTTGTGGATATTTTGTATCTTTGCATCCTTGTGAAAAAATAACTCAAAAAATATGTTTATGAAAAAGATTTTTCTTTTAACTATTGTGTGCGTGGTGGCGATTGTAAAGCCTCTACACGCCGACGAAGGTATGTGGCTGTTGCCGCTTATCGAAAAGTTGAACATTAAGGATATGCAGAAGCTGGGTTGCAAATTGAGCGCCGAGCAAATCTACAGTATCAACAAAACAAGTATGAAAGATGCAGTAGTGATTTTCGGTAATGGCTGCACCGGCGAGCTGATTTCGCCGCAAGGCCTTCTCCTTACTAACCATCACTGCGGCTACGGCGCTATCCAACAACACAGCACCGTGGAACACGATTACCTGAAGGATGGTTTTTGGGCTTACTCGCAGGCCGAGGAAATTCCGACCCCCGGGCTTACGGTTACATTCCTTGAAAGCATTACCGATGTGACCGACAAAATTGTTCCGGAGTTGGATAAGATTAGTGACGAAGCGCAACGCACAGCCAAAGCAGCTGAGCTGATGCGGAAAATGCAAGTGGAGGCCAATAAAAATCCGAAACAATACAAGGTAATTGTACAAAATTTTTATGGAGGTAATACTTATTATCTGATTGTATATCGCGTGTACAGCGATATCCGCATGGTGGGCGCTCCGCCTTCGTCAATCGGTAAATTTGGTGCCGATAGTGACAATTGGATGTGGCCGCGCCACACCGGCGATTTCTCGATTTTCCGCGTGTATGCCGATAAGGATGGTAATCCTGCCGACTATTCGAAAGATAATGTGCCTTACAAGCCGAAGCATTATTTTCCTATTTCATTGAAAGGTATTCAGGCAAACGATTATGCCATGGTGATGGGCTATCCCGGTACTACGCAACGCTACATGACGTCGTGGGAAGTGAGCGAGCGCATGAACCTGTCGAACGACGCGCGTATTAAAATACGTGGCGTGCGTCAGGAACTGATGATGGAAGACATGCTGGCCAGTCAAAAGGTGCGTATTCAATATTCGTCGAAATATGCACAATCGAGCAATTACTGGAAGAACTCAATTGGGATGAACAAAGCGTTGAAAAAACTGAATGTGGAAGATCAAAAACGCGCGCAGGAAGTTGCTTTCACCCAATGGGTGAATGCCGATCCGGCTCGTCAACAAAAATATGGTGAAGCATTGGAGTTGATTCACCAAGCAGTGGAAGGCCGTGCGGAAACGTCGCTGGCATTGTTGTATTTGAGCGAATGTATTACGCGTGGGTCGGAAATTATTAGCTTTGCACAAAACTTTGTGGCCTACTATGACTTGACCACGAAGACCGAGAAAACAGCTGCCGACTCGTCGTTCCTCACAAGGTTCCTGCCGGCATTGAAGAAAGGTGCTACCGATTTTTTCAAGGACTATAATGCGGCAACCGATGAAAAAATATCGAAAGCCATGTTTAAGTTATATGTGGAAGATATTGAAAGCACTGACCGTCCGGAAATATTCCAGACCATCAAAAAAGATTACAAAGGCAACTATGCAAAATTTGTAGAAGACATGTTCCGCCAGTCGATGTTTGCCGACAGCAGCAAGGTAAAAGCATTCTTGGAAAACCCTTCGATGCTGTTACTGGAAAACGATTTGGCGTTCAAAGTAGCCGCGTCGGCGGTGAAGAAAACACGTGAGTTACGTGCGGCACAGGCTCCGTCCGACAATAAATTCAGCAAAGGTTTCCGCCTCTACATGGCCGGCCTGGTGGACATGAATAAAGGCAAAGCCATGTACCCCGATGCCAACTTTACCACCCGCCTGACCTACGGAACCGTTAACGGTTACTCGCCTGCCGACGGGGTGTACGATAATTATTACACTACGTTGAAAGGGGTGATGGAAAAAGAAGACCCCAACAACTGGGAATTTGTAGTGCCCGATAAATTGAAAGCACTGTACGACGCGAAAGACTTTGGCCGCTATGCGATGAAAAGCGGAGAAATGCCGGTCGCTTTCATTACCAACAACGATATTACCGGCGGTAATTCCGGAAGCCCGGTATTGAATGGTAAAGGAGAATTGATTGGCACAGCGTTCGACGGCAACTGGGAAGCCATGAGTGGCGACATTGCTTTCGAGAAAGACCTGCAACGCTGCATCATTGTGGATATCCGTTACGTGCTGTTCATTATTGAAAAATATGCCGGCGCGACGAATTTGATTAACGAAATGACGATTGTAAAATAGTCCACAGATTACATAGGTGGACGCAAATTAGAACAGCGGTTTTATAGATAGAAGGCGCGGATCTTAAAAAATCCGCGCTTCCTTGTTTTGTCTGTGTAAGCACTATTTAACTCTGTGCTGTCATTTCCGTAAAATATTTATAGAACAACGGAATGGTTTCGATTCCTTTATAGAAATTCCACAACGGATAATTTTCGTTGGGCGAGTGAATGGCATCGCTTTCCAAGCCGAAGCCCATAAGGATTGATTTGATGCCCAGTACTTGTTCGAACGTAGCAATAATAGGAATACTGCCTCCGCTGCGGAACGGGACGGGCTGTTTGCCGAATGTCTCGGTCAGCGCCTTCTCAGCGGCGCGGTAAGCGGCCGAATCGGTCGGCGATACATACGCAGGCCCGCCATGGTGTGGCGTTACTTTTACTTTCACACTTTTCGGCGCGATGCTTTCAAAATGCTGTTGGAACAATTCGCCGATTTTTTTCCAATCCTGGTTGGGTACCAAACGCATCGAAATCTTCGCGTAGGCTTTTGACGGAATTACCGTCTTGGCGCCCTCGCCGATGTAGCCGCCCCAAATACCGTTTACGTCCAATGTCGGACGTATGCCGGTACGCTCGGTGGTCGAATACCCTTCTTCGCCTTGCACCTCGTCAATATCCAACGCTTGTTTGTACGCCTCTAAGCTGAACGGTGCTTGCGCCAGCAATTGGCGATCACTGTCCGAAACAATTTGCACCGCATCGTAAAACCCTTTCACGGTAATGCGGCCTTTCTCGTCGTGCAACGAAGCAATCATGTGGCACAATACATTGATCGGATTGGCCACGGCGCCGCCGAACAGACCGGAGTGCAGGTCGCGGTTGGGGCCAGTAACTTCTACTTCTACATACGACAAGCCGCGCAGACCGCAGGTTATCGACGGTACATCCTGTGCAATCAACCCCGTGTCCGATACCAGGATAATATCGGCTTGCAATTTCTCTTTATTTTGTGCGCACCATTTTACCAGGCTTCCTGAGCCGATTTCCTCTTCGCCTTCAATCATGAATTTTACATTGCAGGGGAGCGTGTTGGTTTTCACCATCAACTCAAAAGCCTTGGCATGCATGAATCCTTGGCCTTTGTCGTCGTCGGCGCCGCGGGCATAAATTTTGCCGTTGCGCACTTCCGGTTCAAACGGCGGCGATTGCCACAAGTTCGCCGGATCAATGGGCATTACATCGTAGTGGCCATATACTAATACGGTCGGCTTTGCCGGGTCAATTATTTTTTCGCCGTACACCACGGGATTCCCGTCGGTGGGGCACACCTCGGCCTTGTCGGCGCCGGCAGCCAGAATGGATTTTTTCCAATATTCGGCCGCACGTACCATGTCGGGCTTATTTTCTTCCAACGACGAAATCGACGGAATACGTATCAACTCAAACAACTCGTCCAGGAATCGTTGCTTATTTTCTTCGATGTAATTTTTAATTACGTTCATAATTTTTGTTTTTAGGTGAAAGGGTGAAAAAAAACAAAGGTGAAAGGGAAAAATGCCCTTGAACCCTTTTACAGTTATTATTTAATACTCAAAAATTCCTTTTTCGCTTGTAATTGTTAAACGCTTGCTATCACTTGCTTCTACCCGCCCTACAATTTGCGCGTCAATATTATACTTTTTCGAAATAGCGATTAACTCGGCTGCCACGGCTTGCGGAACGTATAACTCCATGCGGTGTCCCATGTTGAAAACCTTGTACATCTCCTGCCATGTAGTGCCGCTTTCTTTCTGAATGATGTCGAATAGCGGTGGGGTAGGGAAGAGGTGGTCTTTTACCACATGCACCTTGTCGACAAAATGCAGTACCTAGGTTTGCGCACCACCTGAGCAGTGTACCATACCATGTATTTGCGAACGGTGTTTTTTCAACATCTCGCGGATAACCGGTGCATAAGTGCGCGTGGGCGACAGTACTAATTTTCCATACGTCAACCCGGTGGTTGGTTCTACGTCGGTCAAGCGCTTGCTGCCGATGTATATCACATCGTTGCTTAAACTATTATCATAAGTTTCGGGATACTTTTCACCGATGTACTTTGCAAACACATCGTGCCGCGCTGAGGTGAGGCCATTGCTGCCCATGCCGCCGTTGTAGTCCTTTTCGTAAGTGGCTTGTCCGTACGAAGCCAGCCCTACGATCACATCGCCCGGTTGAATACGTGCGTTATCAATAATTTCGGAACGTTTCACACGCGCTGTTACCGTGCTATCGACAATGATAGTACGTACCAAGTCACCCACATCGGCCGTTTCGCCGCCTGTGAGCGTCATATTTACCCCCAGCGCCTGCATGTCGTTTACAAAATCCTGCGTACCACTGATAATAGCCGAAATTACTTCGCCGGAAATTAATTGCTTGTTTCGCCCGATGGTCGAAGAAAGCAGGATATTGTCGGTAATTCCTACGCACAGCAGGTCGTCGGTGTTCATTACGATGGCATCTTGCGCAATGCCTGCCCATACGCTCATATCGCCCGTTTCGCGCCAGTAGGCATAGGCCAACGAAGTTTTTGTGCCGGCGCCGTCGGCATGCATTACCAAACAATATTCCGGATCGTTGGTCAGTACATCGGGGATTACTTTACAGAAGGCTTTCGGGAAAAGCCCCTTGTCGATATTTTTAATCGCGTTATGCACGTCTTCTTTTGATGCGGACACTCCGCGGCGGTCGTAGTTGCTCATAGTTTGCTTAAATATCTTACAAAGATAACAAAATAAAAAAACACGTAAATCAATATTACGTGTTTCTTAGCTAAGTCGGGGTGAAAGGACTCGAACCTTCGGCCTCCACGTCCCGAACGTGGCGCGCTAGCCAACTGCGCTACACCCCGATAAAAAAATTCGAGGCTGCAAAGGTAGGAATTTTTATGATACTACAAAAATATTTTTTGAAAGTGGTGGCGATATTTATGCAGCGTTAAATGGGTGTATGATTTGGCACGTATTTATGGATTGGTTATCCTTGTTAACTTGATTTGAAAATATAAATATATTTTACTGTATTATAGTTGTTTATATATAGATGTAAAAAAAGAATTGTAAAAAGTAATGAAATATTTTGCCAGTTTCCAAAAAAGTACTACCTTTGCCGTCCATTTTGAATAAAAAATGAGCTATAAAGAAACATTGCCGATGTAGCTCAGTTGGCCAGAGCAGCTGATTTGTAATCAGCTGGTCGGGGGTTCGAATCCCTCCATCGGCTCAGAAAAATGTTGTTTGATAAAATTGAATAGAAAAATTGGGGAAATACCAAAGTGGCCAACTGGGGCAGACTGTAAATCTGCTGACTTATGTCTTCGTAGGTTCGAATCCTGCTTTCCCCACCATTTTTGCGGAAGTAGCTCAGTTGGTAGAGCATCAGCCTACCAAGCTGAGGGTCGCGGGTTCGAACCTCGTCTTCCGCTCCAAAGGCCAGCGTAGCTCAGTGGTAGAGCGCTTCCTTGGTAAGGAAGTGGTCGCGAGTTCAATTCTCGCCGCCGGCTCAACAACAAATTGTCAATTGACAACTAACGATTGATGATTGAATAGCAGCGGTAAATACTTTCAATTTTCATAACAATTTAGGTAATTAACAATTTTAAAATTTATAATTATGGCAAAAGAAACGTTTAAAAGGGATAAACCCCACGTAAACATTGGTACCATCGGTCACGTTGACCATGGTAAAACTACTTTGACCGCTGCTATTACCACTGTATTGGCAGAAAAAGGTCTTTCGGAAAAACGTTCGTTCGATTCTATCGACAACGCTCCCGAAGAAAAAGAACGCGGTATCACTATCAACACCTCGCACGTTGAATACCAAACGGCTAACCGCCACTATGCTCACGTAGACTGTCCGGGCCACGCCGACTATGTGAAAAACATGGTTACTGGTGCTGCTCAAATGGACGGCGCTATTTTGGTTTGCGCCGCTACCGACGGTCCGATGCCTCAAACTCGCGAACACATCCTCTTGGCTCGCCAGGTAAATGTACCGCGTATTGTGATATTCATGAACAAAGTGGACTTGGTAGATGACCCCGAAATGTTGGACTTGGTAGAAATGGAACTTCGCGAACTGTTGAGTTTCTATAAATACGATGGTGACAATGCTCCGGTTATCCGCGGATCGGCACTTGGTGGCTTGAATGGTGAACCGAAATGGGTAGAGAAAATCATGGAATTGATGGAAGCTGTGGATACCTACATTCCCATTCCCCCGCGTGAAGTTGATAAACCGTTCGTTATGCCGGTTGAAGACGTGTTCTCTATTACTGGTCGTGGTACAGTTGCTACTGGTCGTATCGAAACAGGTATGATTAAAGTAGGCGAAGAAGTGGAAATTATCGGTTTGGGCGAAAAACCCCAAAAATCAACCGTTACCGGTGTAGAAATGTTCCGTAAATTGTTGGATCAAGGTGAAGCCGGTGACAACGTAGGTTTGTTGCTCCGTGGTATCGACAAAAAAGATATCAAACGTGGTCAGGTTATTGCTCGTCCGGGTACTATTACCCCGCACAAGAAATTCCAAGCTGAGATTTACGTATTGAAGAAAGAAGAAGGTGGTCGTCACACGCCGTTCCACAACAAATACCGTCCTCAATTTTACTTACGTACATTGGACATCACAGGTGAAATTACTTTGCCTCAAGGCGTAGAAATGGTAATGCCTGGCGATAACGTAAGTATCTCAGTAGACTTGATCTAC
>JAVBNJ010000123.1:0-7994 GCA_031551625.1 Bacteroidales bacterium
TTTCACTCCAATATTTATTTCCCGATCATTAATAATACTCTGCCACTCATTGATCTATCCTTAAACATACGGAACAATAAAAATACAAAAGCGCAAAAGGTTACCCCTTCGCGCTTTCTTGTATTCAGGCATTCATGCCTACTTATGGTCGTGCCCGTCGCATTTCTTGCTGCATTCTTCTTTTGATTTACCGCACGATTTTGTTTCCGAAGTAGTCTTAACTGCATCGGCTGTTTTTTCGGTAGCGGTGTAGCCCAATTTCACAATGGCTTTCTGCAACAAGTCCTTATTCGTTTTTTCAGTGTCATACTTAACCCACACGGTCTTTTCTTCGACCGATACTTTCAGGTCTTTCACCCCTTTTTCGTGGGGCAAAGAGTTTTCAATTTTCTTTTTGCAATTGTTGCAATGCACGTTTACAGAGAAAGTAACTTCACCTTCTTTCTGGTTGTTTGTTTGCGCGCCTGCGCTCATGATTCCGGCAGTTAAAAATAAACTGCAAAAGAGTAGTGTAATTTTTTTCATAAAACTATTTTTTTAGTTGATACTATAATTTTTGTGATAATTCAATTAAATAATGTAAAACGCAACCCTGCATAAATCTTGCGCCCCATCAACGGGCCCCAGATTACGGAGGAATTAAAATCTTGCGCATAGGGATGGGCCGCGTCAATAATCGGGTCGTGCTGCATGTAGTTGAAAATATTCTCGCAACCGAGATACACGTCAAGGCCTTTGAATTTCCGCGTGATTTGCGCAAAGAACATCGGATATACCGGCGAATATTCGTCGCCATCGACTATGGCAAAATTGGGTAAGCGCGTTTGCCCGTTGAGCTGCGCCGTAAAATCGAATGTCCAAATATTCATGCGCGTAGCATATTGCAAATTGAGCACCGCTTTGTAACGGTCTGTCAGCGGGCGTTCCCGGAGGCTGTTTACACCCGGCGCCGAATTGTAATACGCTGTTTTGGCGTCGGTGTAACGAAATGTTGCCAGCACTGTAAACCGCTCAATTGGTTCTACGCTGAAATCAATCTGGTAGGTATTGGAATACGAGCGTCCATCGAGGTTATAGAGCCACACCTTTCCCCAATCGCGCTCCTGATCCACCAGCACTTGGTTGGTAAACTGCGTACGGAAATAGTCAAAACCAATAGACGCTTTGTTATCTTGGAACAGCGGAAAATAGTACGAAAAACTACCGCCATAGGTCCATGCATCTTCAATTTTCAAATCGTTTTCGATATAAATTTGCCGTCCGGTGGCCAGCATACCGATATTATCAGTAATAACGTTAGCTGCACGGAACCCGCGCCCACCGGCCATTCGCAGAATCAGGTTATCGGTAAAATTATACTTCACCGTTACGCGCGGCGTAACCAACCATTTGTACAACGAATTGTAGTCGGCACGCAAACCGGCCACCACCGTGAGTTTGTCGTCTTTAGAAAACGTATATTCGCCAAACACGCCTCCGACCCACTCCTCGCGCCCCAAATCAAGCGTATTATTGTTCTGTTGTTTATTCACAAACCACACATCGTCGAGCGTTTCATCGAATTTATCCCAACGGCCGCCAAGGCCCACCGTATAGCGGTGGTATTTTCCAAAGCCCGATGCCAGCAACACATTAAATGTAGCCGTGTTCTCGCGTCCGTTGTAGTCTTTCAATCCGAAGAACGAATTGAGTTCGTGATACGTGTAATCGGCCATGAACGCAATGTTCGAGTTGATTTCGCTTTCTTCATGTTCGGCTTCACTTTCGCCTTCTTCGTGTACATGCGGTTTGCTCAACGGAATACCTAACTTCACATACCCGTTGAAATGCTTGTTCTCAATGCCGGTGCCGTATTGCATGGTATCGCGCACAGCGCCTTTGTCAAAATCCATTTGCCCGCCATCGCGTTTTTCGTACAAACCTTTCACCCCGAAACGCAACTGCGCCCCGTTGTCAGCCGTGTAGAGCCAACGGTTGGCAAGGTTTATCTGTTTCTTCAAAGGTTCGTCGAGAAACCCGTCGCCATTGCCGTCGTGCTTCAGCGGGTCGATGCTGCCGTGAGCCAGAATAGCCGTATTCCACTTGCTCGACAACTGTAGCGACGAGGCCACATTCAGTTCCGTGCGCAACAACTCGTCGATATAAAAATTCAAAAACAACGGTTCAGGCGTCGTAGGCTTGCGGTACTCAAGGTTAATTTGCCCCGTAATGCTTTCGTAGCCCTGCAATACAGAACCCATACCCTTGGCTACCTGTATGCTCTCGAGCCACTGGCCGGGCGTATAACTCAGACCGAACGGCGCTGCCAATCCACGCATATCGGGACGATTCTCGTCCATCATTTGTGTATAGATGCCCGAGAGGCCCAGCAGTCGAATCTGCCGCGCACCACTCACCGCATCGCTGTATCCCACACTAATACTCGCCGAATTTTCAAAACTCTCGGCAAGGTTGCAGCAAGCCATTTTACACAAACCCGCTGCACTGATTATTTCGGTCTTAATAGGCGTAAGCTTCGAGTTGTAGTTGGCGGCGCGGCGTTTCATCACTACCACGTCGCCCAACACATTGCCGTCCAAATCCACATCGCTCGAATCCCTCGGCGCTGCCAACGAATCGACGGCATAGCCACCAATGCCCGCAGCCTGCATAGCATACGCACCTAGTAATCCAATAACTACTAATAAATATTTTTTCAAGATAAATGCTGTTTTATAATTATACAATTAATTTTCCCTAACAGGTCGTTTGCATTTGCGACTTGTATAGGCATTCCGAAACCTCACAGGTAAAGAATCCTAAACCTGTCAGATTGAAAAAAGCTGTATAATTATAAACGCCATTGCGCCATGCGCGCGAGCAGCGAGTGCTGCACATATTGCAACGGTGGCGGACTTTCGTAGTGAGCAAGGGCAGCAACCGGACTATCATACAAAACAACAGTCAACGGCTGACAAAGTGAAAATATGGAATAAAAATCAGTAACAATTTTCGAAAGCGTTGTGGGCAAATCCTGGTCGGTGTGCAACGATTCTACAACCACAGTACAACAATGATCGGAAATATCAACTTTGTCATCATCCATTACCTTGGCTGCACAACAACTGCCGCTGTGACATTCACCACCGCCATGGTGGTGATGCTCATGCGCACATTCGCAATCACCATCGGCCAGCCACACTATTTGATTGGAGTGGGCACAGTGGCAATGGTACACTGCCACACCTACCATACTTACTATGTATGTAAGTGCAACCAGTGCAGCCAACGAATATTTGAAAAACACTTTCATTTAACCCTGCAAATGTACGAATAAAAATAGCGAAAATCCAAATTTCTTTTTACACCGTCCGCAATATTTCAACCATCAAATCCCAGAATTTTTGCACACTGGCAATCTCCAGCCGTTCATCGGGCGAATGCACACCGCGCAAAGTGGGGCCAAACGAAACCATATCGAGCGATGGGTATTTTTCGAGGAACAGCCCGCACTCCAATCCGGCGTGAATTGCTTTTACCTTCGGCTCTACACCAAATAGTTTTTTGTAGGCCTCGACCGATGTTTTCAAAATGGCAGAATCCCTGTTAGGTGCCCAACCGGGATATCCTTCGCCATGGGTCACTTCAGCGCCGGCTTCAGCAAACACAGCTTCAACCATGCGCGCAATGTCGTGCTTGGCACTCTCCACCGAACTGCGCTGGCTGGTGGTTACTAAAATTTTATTGCCTTCCTGGAATTTTACCGAAGCCAGATTGGTCGATGTTTCCACAAGGCCTTCTATAGCACGGCTCATGGCTATTACACCGTGCGGGCAGGCGTAGAGCGCATTCAATAAATGTTGTTGCGTCGCCATATCAAGTATTGTTGCCGGAGCCTTCGCTTCGCCGAACTTAAACTGCATGTGCGGTTCGGTTATGCTGTATTCGTTTTTACAATTGGCGGCATGTTGTGTAAACAATTGTTGTAACGCACCGGCATGTTTCTTATCCACTAAAAAGGTAGTTACAGCTTCGCGCGGAATAGCGTTGCGTAAATTACCGCCATCGAACGTAGCGATGCGGATACCGAATTGTTGCTGCGCTTGCCAGAGGAAACGCACCAGTAGTTTATTCGAGTTTGCATAACCTTTGTTAATATCGTCGCCGCTGTGGCCACCCGTGAGGCCGCTTACCGAGGCAGTGCAGGTTGCCCAACCGGCAGGAGCCGCTTCGGGCTTGTAGTTGAAAACGGCTGTGGTATCAATACCTCCGGCGCATCCGATAAATAATTCGCCTTCATCTTCGGAATCAAGGTTCAATAAAATGCGTCCTTCCATAAAGCCCGGCTGGAGGGCAAAAGCGCCGGTAAGACCGGTTTCTTCATCCACTGTAAAAAGGCATTCGATAGGTCCGTGCTGCACGTCGGTCGAGGCCAACAACGCCAGTTGCGCAGCTATACCTATGCCATCGTCGGCACCCAATGTAGTACCACGCGCCTTTATCCATTCGCCGTCAATATACGGCTCAATAGGGTCTTTCATAAAATCGTGGACAATGTCGCTATTCTTTTCGCACACCATATCAATATGGCTTTGCAGCACCACCGTTGGTTTCTTCTCCATCCCTACAGTAGCAGGTTTGCTAATGAGCACGTTGCCTGCAGCATCGCGCTTGGTTGGCAAATTATGCGTTGCTCCAAACCGGAGCAGGTAGTCTATCATTTTTTCTTCGTGTTTCGACGGACGCGGAACACGGCATATTTCCATGAAATAGGCAAATACAAGTGAGGGAGTAAGCGTTTGCATAGTCGTCTATTTTAAAGTTAATAAATTTTCTAAAAATCTATGTAACAAAGATACGAAAAAAATGCTAAATTCTTCGTGTATATCGCAAAATATTTCTATATTTGCAGACTTTAAAAACAACTAAATCTACCGACCGATGGAAGAAAAAATCCTGTTATACAACATTGTTGAACTCGAAGAAATAGCCCGCGACCTGCAACGGAAAATCGGTGATGGGCTGGAAACAGACGGTACCGAAATAGCCTGCCTGCCCACTTACATTACCCCGAATCCGGGGCATGGCAAAGTGCTGGCGCTCGACTGGGGCGGTACTAATTTCCGTGCAGCTATTGTAGAGCTAAGCAAAGACGGGCAACCTAAAATAATAGAAGTGCAAAAAGCGCGGCTATCGGCCAAAGAGACACAAGGTTTCAAACAAGAAGACCTGTTCCGCGAAATGACAGAGGCTGTGAACCGCTTGTGTACACTCGACAAATCGGTCACACAAATAGGCTATTGCTTCTCATACCCTGCCTCAAGCACCACCACCGGCGATGCCACACTGCTACGATGGACAAAGGGCATAGACATTCCCGATATGATTGGCAAAAACGTAGGCGAAGAGTTGATGGCGTACTTGAACAAACAGGATTGCATCAAGGAAAAAACAACATTCAAAAGTATAAAAGTATTGAACGATACCGTAGCCTGCCTCTTTGCAGGGCTCAGCCACACGGGCTACGACACACACATCGGGCTGATTGTGGGCACGGGTACCAATATGGCGCCGTTTATGCGTGCCAGCAAAATCGACAAACTTGACGCAGCTTTCCGCACCGACCAATTGATTCCGGTCAATCTGGAATCAGGTAATTTCCACCCGCCACATCTTACCGTTTTTGACGATGAGCTTGATGCTTCCAGCAACAATGCCGGCCAGCAACGATTCGAAAAAGCTGTTTCGGGCTTTTACCTCGACAAAATCCTGCGACAAATTTTCACACACGAAGAATTCGACCCGCAATTCGACAGCGAACGTATGGTGGGTATGATAAACTACCCCGATCTGTTTAAAAGTCGCTATGTACGTGTAGCGCGACGCATTTACCTGCGCTCGGCGCAGCTGGTGGCGGCATCGCTGGCCGGTGTAGTCCTCGCTATGCTGTTGCAAGACAACAGCATCAAAAAAATTTCGGTGGCGGCAGAAGGCGCATTGTTTTGGAGCAAATTTACCGCAAAAGGGGAGAAAGATTACCAGCAATGGGTAAGCGATGAATTGGGACGAATACTCGAACGTTTCGGTTTCTTCGGTATCAAAGCTACTATCAACCATGTAGACGACGCCAACCTTGTAGGTTCGGCCATCGCAGCACTATCGTAATTTAAAATAGCAAAATGGACACTGTACAATTTCAACAGCACATCTTGCAAGGCATACCCGACGTGTTGCCTGCACCTAAAACCTACGACACTAACATCAATCATGCGCCCAAGCGCAAAGATATTTTAACAAAAGACGAGAAAAAATTGGCGCTTCGCAATGCGTTGCGCTATTTTGAACCGAAACACCACGCCACATTAGCGCCGGAATTTGCCGAAGAGTTGGAAAAATACGGACGTATTTACATGTACCGCTTCCGTCCCGATTACCGCATGTACGCACGCCCCATTGCCGACTACCCCGGCAAGAACGAGCAGGCAAAAGCCATCATGCTGATGATCCAAAACAACCTGGATTATGCGGTGGCGCAACACCCGCACGAGTTGATTACCTACGGCGGCAACGGTGCGGTGTTCCAGAACTGGGCACAATATCTACTCACCATGCAGTATTTAGCCACGATGACCGACGAGCAAACGCTCGCCATGTATTCGGGCCACCCGATGGGTTTGTTCCCATCGCACAAAGATGCGCCGCGCGTGGTGGTAACCAACGGCATGATGATTCCGAACTATTCGAAACCCGACGACTGGGAACGTTTCAACGCACTTGGCGTTACGCAATCCGGGCAAAGGACCGCCGGTTCGTATATGTACATCGGGCCGCAAGGTATTGTACACGGCACCACTATTACGGTGCTGAACGCCGGACGTAAAATCGGCAACGACGGGTTAGGCGGGAAATTGTTTGTTACCGCCGGATTGGGAGGGATGTCAGGCGCACAGCCCAAAGCAGCCAATATTGCCGGTTGCATATCTATAACT
Source organism: Bacteroidales bacterium (assembly GCA_031551625.1). Taxonomy (GTDB): domain Bacteria; phylum Bacteroidota; class Bacteroidia; order Bacteroidales; family UBA932; genus JAVBNJ01. The sequence continues at coordinate 6,969 of JAVBNJ010000123.1, forward strand.
GCCGAAGTGAATCCGAAAGCCACACATACGCGCCACTCGCAAGGCTGGGTGGACGAAGTGTACGACAACCTCGACAAATTGATGGAGCGTGTGCAAAAAGCGCGCACTGCTAAGGAAGTGGTGTCTTTCGCTTACCAAGGCAACGTGGTTGACTTGTGGGAATATTTAGTAAAACACGACATTCAAGTCGATTTGGGGTCCGATCAGACATCGCTCCACAACCCGTGGGCAGGCGGCTACTATCCGGCGGGCATTTCGTTCGACGAGGCCAACCGTATGATGGCCGAAGAACCTGACAAATTCAAAGATAAAGTACAGGAAACTCTGCGCCGCCACATTACAGCCATCAATGCACTCGCTGCACGCGGCATGTATTTCTTCGACTACGGCAACGCATTCCTGCTGGAAAGCAGCCGTGCAGGCGCCGATGTAACGAAGGCCGATGGTACATTCAAATACCCGTCGTACGTGCAGGATATCATGGGTCCCATGTGTTTCGACTACGGCTTCGGGCCATTCCGCTGGGTATGCACCTCGGGCAAACCCGAAGACCTCGACCTCTCTGACCAGTTGGCCATGCAGGTGTTGGAAGGCATTGCCAAACATTCGCCTGCCGAAATACAGCAACAAATGCGCGACAATATTCAATGGATAAAGGGGGCTAAAACTAATAAATTAGTAGTAGGCTCGCAAGCGCGCATCCTGTATGCCGATGCCGAAGGCCGCACGCGCATTGCCGAAGCATTCAACCAAGCACTCAAAGAAGGCCGCATCTCTGCACCCATTGTGCTGGGCCGCGACCACCACGATGTATCGGGCACCGACTCGCCCTACCGCGAAACTTCGAACATATACGACGGTTCGCGCTTCACGGCAGATATGGCCGTGCAGAACGTAATCGGCGATTCGTTCCGTGGCGCCACGTGGGTAAGCATCCACAATGGCGGCGGTGTAGGCTGGGGCGAAGTAATCAACGGTGGGTTCGGCATGTTACTCGATGGTAGCGCCGAAGCCGAACGTCGTTTG
>JAVBNJ010000108.1:0-5553 GCA_031551625.1 Bacteroidales bacterium
GCATATCGGGATTTTCGGCCAGTTTCAAATACTCGTCAAATTGTTTATAGGGGTTTAACCCACGCGTAATCACATCAACCAGTTGAATACTGTCAACCTTTTCACCTTTATCAATCCCTTGCAGGTTCACGTGATACAGGCCGTCTTGCGCATTAAGTGCATCAACCATACCACCGGCCAATGGTTGCACCACCACTACACCGCTATTGAAGCCGGCTTTTTCGTTCATGTTAAACACAATCCAGTCTACAAACGCACGCAAAAAATTACCTTCGCCGAATTGGATAATCCGTTCGGGATACTTCTTGGTCACAGGAGCAGTTGCTCTATTTAATAATTGCATAACTTTAGTTTCTTTTATTTTGGTTACTTACATAAATTGAGAATGGAAAATTATTTTCATTCTCCATTAATTTACTTTCGGACTTTGCCAATAATTGCCAATGCGTCTTTACAGAGTTTCGTGATAGCGCTCCAGTCCTTGCTATCAATCGCTTCTTTCGGGAACAGGTTGGACCCCATGCCCACGCACGACACACCTGCATCGAACCAGCCTTTAAGATTACTTTCTTCGGGCTTCACACCGCCGGTTACAATCAGCATCGACCACGGCATCGGCGCTTTGAGGCCTTTCACAAATGCCGGTCCCATCACATCGCCGGGGAACACTTTGATAAGATCGCAACCTGCTTCCTGTGCAAAGCCCACTTCGCTCACCGTGCCACAGCCGGGCGTGTAAGGAATATTACGGCGGTTAGCCAACTTTGCCACATCGGGGTTGAACAGCGGGCCCACAATAAAGTTAGCACCCAATTGAACATAGAGCGAAGCCGTTGGTGCATCAACCACCGAGCCGATACCCAGAATCATATCGGGGCACTCTTTGGCCACCCATTTGTTGAGTTCGCCGAACACTTCGTGTGCAAAATCGCCACGGTTCGTAAACTCAAAAGCCCTTACCCCACCTTCGTAACAAGCTCTCACCACTTGTTTTGCCACTTCCACATCGCTATGATAGAACACAGGCACCATGCCCGTTTCACACATTACGGAAAGCGTTTTTATCTTATTAAATTTTGCCATTTTCCTATTTACTATTTTATTATTTACTATTAAAATACTATCTTCCTATTTACAATTTGTTATTCAATTTGGCTTTCATTGTATTGATTGAACTGACAATTATTTTCAATAATTCTTCATCTCTATCATTAGATCTTCCAACAATTCTTTCTTTACCAAATTAGCTGCTACCATTAAATTCTTGCCAATACAATGTTTCATCTAACTCTTCTTCTACTATCTTCAATTTATTCAAAAAATCTCTAGCAGATTTACCTATACATGACGCTCTATAATTAGCACCCGGCGAGGTTCCTGAGCGAATAATTTGGCCTGCAATCGCCTTTCCAGTAATGGTAGTAGGTAAACTTTCTGCCAGCTTAATTATTCGTAATGCAAATACCTGCAAACGCTTCTTTAGTTCTTCCGGGCTCATAAAAATAGTAAATAGTCAATCTACCGGCTTACCCGTCCGCTGCCATCGCCTTTCATCAAATTCTCTACTTCAGCTACAGTTACTTGATTAAAATCTCCGCATATTGTATGTTTGAGGCATGATGCAGCTACCGCAAAATTCAATGCTTTTTGATCGTCGGCGGGGTACGAAATCAAACCGTAAATCAAACCGCCCATAAACGAGTCGCCGCCACCCACGCGGTCTACAATGTGCGTGATATCGTACGATGGCGATTGGAACAATTTCTTACCGTCGAACAGCACGCCTGCCCATGTGTTGTGATTGGCGTTGATAGAGCCGCGCAGCGTAACAATTACTTTCTTGGCGCGCGGGAATTTCGCCATCATTTGCTTACACACCGATTCGAATGCACCCGATTCTACATGGCCTCCCGTAGCATGTGCATCAAAACCTTCGGGTTTAATACCGAACACCATTTCGGCGTCTTCTTCGTTACCAAGGATTACATCGCAACCTTCGACCAGTGCGGGCATCACTTCCGATGCTTTCTTGCCGTATTTCCACAAATTCTTGCGGTAATTTAAATCCGTTGATACGGTTACGCCCATTTTGTTGGCTACCTTAATAGCTTCCAAACAAGCATCGGCAGCACCTTGCGAAAGGGCGGGTGTAATTCCAGTCCAATGAAACCATTGTGCATCCTTCAGCACTTCCTCCCAATTTACCATGCCGGGTTTAATATCGGCAATAGCCGAATGGGCACGGTCGTACACCACTTTGCTGGCACGCGCTACAGCACCCGTTTCAAGGAAATAAATACCGAGGCGTTCGCCACCATATACAATGTGATTAATGCCCACGCCGTATTTGCGCAAATCCATCACGCAGGCTTGGGCAATATCGTTTTGCGGCAAGCGGGTTACAAATTCCGTCGACAGGCCATAGTTGGCCAACGACACAGCCACATTGGCTTCGCCGCCGCCGAACGTTGCAGTCAATTCTTTTGCCTGATTGAAACGCAAATAGCCGGAAGTAGCCAAGCGCAGCATAATTTCACCGAAAGTAACAATCTTCTTGCTCATATATTTTTAAAATTTAGTTGATTACTGCAATACTTGGTAACAAAGGTACTCGCTATCTTTCAATCTATGGCTTCTTTTCTTGCCCAATAAATACACTATATTGATATTTTAAAAAATAGTTGTATCTTTGCAATGAATTATACAATCTTTCAAAACCTATTTATTATGAAACCGGCACTCCGTAGTATCACGACTAACCCCCAATCATCCTTCAGTGTACGGAAGGATGTAGGTCCGAATGTTTATAGCCAATGGCATCATCATCCGGAGTATGAATTATTGATAATTCGTGGTGGACATGGATTCCAAACCATAGGCGATAAAACCGAAGGCTTAGATGGAAGCAGCCGTATGACGCTAATTGGCCCTTACCTGCCGCACACCATGCTATACGACAGTAAACCGGAAGAAAAGGAAGTGGAGGCCATTGTGGTGCATTTCAAAGAAGAACTGTTTAGCCGCGATTTCCTGAAGTTGCCGGAAATGATGCCTATGCGCGACCTTTTCAGCGCCATGGCACATGGACTATCCATAACGGACAAAACGCGGGAAATTCTGGAACCATTAATGTTCAAATTACATGAATCCGACTATTACGACCGCTTTTTTATTTTGCTGAAAATTCTATATATCATTGGACAAAACAAAAATGATTATAAAACCATTGCCAGTCCTGGCTTTGTAGAAAATTATTCAGCCGAAAATAACAAACGCATAGACAAAGTGTACCAATATACATTCGATAACTTCAAGAACGATGTGAAACTGATGGAAGTATCACGGCTTGTAGGACTGTCAAAAGAGGCATTCTGCCGTTATTTCAAACAGCAAACAGGTAAAACGTATGTTGAATTTTTGACGGAAGTGCGCATTGGCAATGCCTGCAAAATGTTGATGCAAAATGAGCTCGACGTACTCGAAGTAAGTTACGCATGCGGATACAATTATGCATCGAATTTCTACCGTCAATTTAAAACAATCAAAGGCATCACGCCGCTGCAATACCGCAAATCGTACCTCAATATGCCCAAACGTGGAAAATAAAAAACAAAAAAATACCGAAGAGGTAACAGTAATTTCAAATAAATAGTTCAGTTATTCATTATAAACGGCTTATTTTGAATCATTTAATTTTGTAATTTTCGAGTGGTGTCTGTATAACTACAAGTTTAGTTAATCATCTGCCAGGGCAAAACAACTCGGCGTCCTTGTTTATTTTTACTATCTTTGCACTTCTAATTATTGAAACCTTGGAATCATTGAATCTTTAAATCATTGAATTTATATATGGCCGACGAAAAAATTATTTTCTCGATGAACGGGGTAGGAAAAATCCTCCCGAATAATAACAAAGCTATTCTGAAAGACATTTACCTGTCGTTTTTCTATGGAGCTAAAATAGGTATCATCGGGCTTAACGGGTCCGGTAAATCGACGTTGATGAAAATCATTGCCGGTATCGAAAAATCGTACCAGGGCGATGTCGTTTGGGCGCCGGGCTACACCGTGGGGTACCTTGAACAGGAACCACAGCTCGACGAAACCAAAACCGTAAAGGAAATTGTACAGGAAGGCACGCAGGAAGTAGTCGATTTACTCAAAGAATACGAAGCGGTAAATGCCAAGTTCATGGAACCGATGGGCGACGACGAGATGAACAAGCTCATTGAACGGCAAGGCGAGTTGACCGAGAAAATAGAACATGTGAACGGATGGGAACTCGATGCCAAGCTCGAACGCGCCATGGATGCCCTGCAATGCCCCGACGGCGATGCATTGGTAAAACACCTGAGCGGGGGCGAACGGCGCCGTGTAGCGCTCTGCCGCCTGTTGCTCAAGGAGCCTGATGTACTACTCCTCGACGAGCCGACAAACCACCTCGACGCCGAAAGTATCCAATGGCTCGAAGCGCACTTGCAACAGTATAAGGGAACGGTTATTGCCGTGACGCACGATCGTTACTTCCTCGACAATGTGGCCGGCTGGATTCTCGAACTCGACCGCGGCGAAGGTATTCCGTGGAAAGGCAATTATAGTTCGTGGCTCGACCAGAAAACGAAACGTTTGGCACAGGAAGAAAAGCAGGAGAGCAAACGCCGCAAGACCTTGGAACGCGAGTTGGAATGGGTGCGCATGTCGCCCAAGGCCCGCCAAGCCAAATCGAAAGCGCGTTTGGGTGCCTACGAAAAAATGTTGAACGAAGACGGCAAGCAGAAAGAAGAAAAACTCGAAATATTTATCCCCAACGGCCCGCGTTTAGGCGAGCGTGTGATTGAAGCCGTGGGTGTGAAGAAAGCCTACGACGGGCGTGTGCTGTACGAGAATCTGAATTTCAAACTGCCGCCTGCCGGAATCGTAGGGGTGATTGGCCCGAACGGCGCGGGAAAAACGACGCTTTTCCGCCTCATCATGGGCTACGAACAACCCGATGCCGGCACATTCACCGTGGGCGAAACCGTAAAAATCGCATATGTAGACCAGCAGCACAAACATATCGACCCCGATAAAACCGTATTCGAAACAATTGCCGAAAACAGCGAACTCATTCGTATCGGTAACCGCGATATCAATGCGCGCGCCTATGTATCGCGTTTCAACTTTTCGGGCGCCGACCAGGAAAAGAAATGCGGTATATTGAGCGGCGGCGAACGTAATCGCCTGCACCTGGCATTGGCATTGAAAGAGGAAGGCAACGTACTGCTCCTCGACGAACCGACGAATGACGTGGATGTAAACACCATCCGCGCATTGGAAGAAGGGTTGGAGAATTTTGCCGGTTGCGCCGTCATCATCTCGCACGACCGCTGGTTCCTCGACCGCGTGGCTACACATATCCTCGCATTCGAGGGCGATTCGCAAGTCTATTTCTTCGAGGGCGACTATACGGAATACGAGGAAAACAAGAAGAAACGCTTGGGTAATGTAGAACCGAAACGATTTAAGTATAAAAAGCTGGTAGAGTAAACCCCTTATCCCATACTCGTTACAAGA
>JAVBNJ010000120.1:0-15690 GCA_031551625.1 Bacteroidales bacterium
TAACATAATTTAAATAATTTTAAAGATAATATTGGTAAAGGTAGTAGTTTTTTACCATTTGGGCAATTTCGGTAATCATTTGCTTTCGTAACGGTACTACATTTTACTATTGTGAATTTCTGTTTTCCGAATAATTTGAAAACACATTAAAATCAATAGCCCTCCTACTACACCAATAATTAACCACAAAAAAACAGGGCGTTCAAAAAAATGTGATGTTTTTTCCGGTGGCGTAATTACAAATTCTACTTTTTGCGGGACATCCAATATCGTCACTCTATTAATGCCTACAACAGGAAGGCGCTGTGGAATTTCGTTTTCAAAATTAACGAGATCATACTTTGCCATTGGCAGGTTATTGTCGCCCCAAAATAGGAAGTATGTTTTTTCTTCATCCAAATAGGCTGTTAAATAGTGGCGCTGTTGGAAAATAGTAAGGTGGCGAATAGTAAGCGACGGATTGTCTTCGTTTTTTATTTTTATCACTGTATTGCTATCCAATAACCAAGCCGTTTCTATTACATTTTTATTTTTGGAAGACAAAACAAATTGCTTTTCTATCGCACAATTATCTGTTTCGCGTTGTACGGTAAAGCATCCAGCCCGTTGATAATAGCCCGGTGGATAATAAATTTCGAATCCTAACCTATCCGCATAACAAGGCTTATCTAATTTCGTAAAATAAAGATAGGTGTTTTTATTACTACTATCTTTTTGTGTAAATGCAGTGAATGGTATCTTGGCATAATCTTTCTCTTCTGTTTTCTTCAACAGATAGGGTACCTCGTTTTCATTTTTATCGAAGATACGAATGTCCTGCAGGTTGCCATGCGCTAACGATAATACATCGGAGCCAAGCAGAATGTGGTAATAACCGCTTTTGTCCACCTCCAACATTTCGCTTTTGTAGCGAAATTGCGAAAAGCCAGCTATCGGGAACAAAAACAATACAAGCAAAAAAGCAATACTGCAATTAGTATATTTTTTCATTTTCGTCTTCATTTTTCTGCAATAATATCTTTAGCTTTTGATATAAGAAAGAAACCAACAAGAACAACAGGCCGAGGAATACAAATGCAATAATACGGCCGGTCTGACTCATTTGCCAAATATCATAGGCATACAGTTTCAGAATAACGAGTGCAAAAATCGACAGGGAAATAATGCGTAGCTGTCGGTTCTTATATTTCATTCCCAATATCATCAAGATAAACGAGCCCAAACCCCATAATACCGGGTAGGCAATAGTATGGCTATAAGACAGGGTTTGCGCAGCAGATACACGGTCAAAGAAACACATCAGCATCAAGTTATCGGTCTCGACGCTTACCACAATCATAGATACTACCGCTACACACCAGTATAAGATATTACAAGGTATTTTTGTTATTGCTGCTCTGTTGATCAAGAAGCGTAGGATAACAACCAGGGCTGGAATAGAAATATAGTGAGCTGCCAAGTAACCCCACCCGGAAAGTTCGCCTGCAATGGTTTCTTTGCGTACATTGGCAATAATGAATAGGTATATGAATACATAGCACAATACAGATATTATCAGCAAATCATAGAAAAATTTATTCTTCTTGCTTTTAGCGTAAATGAGAGCGCATACAGCAAGAAATAAGTACGTGTATACACCGGTAATTTCATTAACAAATGAGTCGGAGTCATAGTTCAGGTTTAACCGGTATCGTAATTCGAGCAGCAGAACAATAAACAATACCATAAATGAGAGCGGTCTTATAAGCTCACTTGTACTTTGTTTAGTGCCTTCAGAAACTATTATTAATGGCTGTTTGCTCAACAGCCATTGGATTACCCACAAACTGGCTACAACAATCATTCCCGTAACAAACGGCGAAACCGATGACGGGTACGTTCCGTTACCGTAGTATTTGACCCAATCCATTATTATCGCAGCAATTGTAATGATTTGTACTATAAAATACCCTGTACGAAAGATTTTAATTTTCGATTGCTGAAATAAAAATAGCAGGATAGCTGCTTCGGCTGCCCAAAACATGGTAATAGCACCTCCCCTCAATTGTACAGGGGCTGCCAGTGTAACGAATGTGAGTACTAAGGATAGTAGTAGATAAAGCATGTTTTTATTTTCTGCTTTGTCTTTCAGCACTAACCACAGGGGTATGGCATTGAGCATGGCTTGCATAATAACACACACGCCTTTCAAATTAATACTAAAGTCGTGAAAAATATAAAGTCCAGCACTGAACAACAATAAATTATTGCTCAACATTAAAGTTGCCTGAAGTGGTGTCATCTTCCGTTCTTGTGCTTTAAAGTAATTAATTAGTATTAATGTATAGAATTGCACAAAGAAAAGCAGAGCAAATACTGCCGCGCCCGCGTATTGGTCCTCGAATGAACGAAACAACCATCCCAAATAAAATATGGCGGATAGGATGTATGATAAAATTCCTAAGATTTTCCAATTTTTCTTAAATGCCAATACCAGTATCCCGGTGTTGAGTACAAGTAAATACGTAAACAATACAATGTAATTACCCGTACCGGAACTCACCATAAGCGGCGAAGCAAATCCTCCAAGCAAAGAAAAAATAGCCAACTCCCGCCGGTCGTAGCTAATGGACAGGAGTACGGATAATGCAGTAATAAAAATAAGTAATGTAAACGCTATACTTTGCGAAAACAGTTTATACTCCCAAAATGCAAATGCAATGGTAATGTATAACGCCGCAATACCGCCACCTACAAGCAAAGAAGAGAATGTCCGGTAGTTTTTCCGCAACTTGTGCGCTATACCCAGCAGCAATCCACCGGCAGCCACTCCTATAGCTACACGGCCTATTTCGTTAATCCAATTCTGGTCGATAGCGTATTTTACAAAGTAAGCAATACCCAGCACCAATGTAGCGATACCAATTTTGCTCAACAGATTAATCCCGAAAATTTTCTCCAAATCTTTTTTGTTCACTTTCGGCTTGGAGGTAATCGGCTTTATTTTCTCCGTTGCACGTTTTTCTTGTATTACTATGGTTTCCTTATCCACAACAGGCGGGGGCGCTATTTTAGGAAGTAGTTCACAAGGTGTCTCACTAACAGATGAAGATACCGGTTGCGGCTCCGGTGCTTTAGGCATCCATCTACCATATGATTCTTGAGTCTGTTCTGAAGTTTCTACCTTTAATTCTTGCACAACCGGTTGAACCAATTCCTCTTTTTCTTTTGGAGGCGCGGTAATTGACCTGACATCGTTATTTACCGTCATGGCTGCCGGCGTCGAAACCACCTTCGGTGTCGGTAATATAGTAGTAATAAGTTGCGTTGCCTCTGTTTGTTTTAGCATATCGTCTTTGTTTTCTTGAATAGCAGTTTTTAGTACTGGTTCTTCAGATCTATTCTCTTGCCATTTCAAGAGAATAGATAGGACATCTGCATTTTTTTTGTTCAGCTCATCCAATTGATTTACCAGGCGGCTGAGATAAACAATGACAATAATCAGAGCAACTACACCCAAAAAGATAAAAAAACTTTCCATAGGTTGTGAATATACGTGTTCTACTAAAATCTTAATTTTATACAAATTGCACACCAATCTATTCTATTCCACTACCTTTACCCGTATCCCTTCGTTATGCGTGGTAAACTCCGGTGCATACATGCATTGCAACGAGGTGATGCCATTCGAGAATTCGCCCTGCTGCGTGGCAAACAGGTCGTACTCGAATACGTAGGTTCCTTTCGGGAGGTACGAGATAAAGAAATTGGTAGCCGCATCGCGCGTGCTTTCGTAGTAGCCCAGGCCACCTTGCCATTTGTAGCCCGACAGTACATTGACCGGCTCAAAAGCCGCCGCACGCATGTCTTTCAGGTGCACGTATTCCATATCGCGGTCGGTACGGATTTCGATACGCACGGTTACCTTGTCACCTACCTTTATCGACGCATCGGGTTTGATTTCTTTTAATACAGGACCGGTGGGCGAGTTGGTTTTTACAAATAATTGTTTCGTTATTTTTACGCCAGTAGTCGCCGGCGTAATTTTATCCAACTGTTCGAAATACTGCCAGTAGGCTGCTCCCCATGCTACTGTGGGGTTCGGATTTTTCACGGTAATTTTCCCCATGTCGGATTTTATATCGCCACCTTTCCACGACGTTTTAAAGTAGCCGGTGCCGGCTTCGGGGAAAGCCCCTCCTGCTCCCGAAGGGGAAGTTGCACGGTCGTCGTTGTATGGGTCTAGCGTTTTTCCTCCTACGGTTATCTCACAAAGTTTGTCGCTACTAAGCAGGCTGGGAAGCCCCTCTTGGGGGGTGGGGGCCAACAATGCATACACCGCTTCGGCCGTCGCTTTGGTCGTCTTCCAATCGGTTGTTTGTTTCTCTTTCAGCAACCACACTTTCAAATCGTCCACCACTTTCTGGTCGTTCAGAATTTCGTTGTAGGCCTCAATCATCAATGCTTGAGTCTCGACAGGTGCCTGGTACCACCACCAACCGCGTGATTCGCTGCGCCAGTACATCCCCATTTCGTCGCTGTGCAGGGCTGTTTCGGTAAGCGATTTCATAATCAATTTGGCGGTTTTTGTATCGCCGTAGCGGTTCAATGCCAATGCCAGCATCCCTTTCAAATAATTATTATTTTTTGTCCAGTAAGTAACGGCTTGCGATTGGTAAAAATCAAACGCTTCTTTGCTGGCCGGAGCTATGGCAAAATCTTTGGCAAAGAAACTGCGGGCATACAAATAATGAATGGCTAAGTAACTTAAATGATCCTCTTTTTTGTACTCCTTTTTATTTTTCTCGGCTTGTTTTTTCAATTCGGAAAAATCTTCGGCCAGGCGGGCGTCCATATAATTAACGGCATTCCGGAGCATGTTGCCGGTCGCTTTTGTTTGCACGTTCATTTTTTTCAAATGCCCGATGCCGGCCACAATGTGTTGCGTGATATAGCGGTCGTCGCGGCCGCCGCGGAACCAGGCAAAGCCGCCGTTCGGCGTTTGCGCCTGTTCTACTTTGCGCAAAGCCGAAGCCAATTCGTTACTCATACGGTTCAAGTCGAACAGTACGGCGATACGTTGCTTGCGCTCGCTTTCGTTTTGTGCCGCGCGTACCCAGGGTGTTTCTTCCAATAGCAGCATTTTCAATTCTTCGTTCTTTTCCAGATTCGATTGTAATGCACCGGGTTGGTAGTTGCGCCAAATCTCAAACACTTGCTTGATTTTCGGATCGCTATTCACAATATGTGTGGCAATGCTGTTGGCATAGTAGCGGCTGAATGCCTGCTCGGCACATTCGTACGGATACTCCATGATGTAGGGCAATGCCTGCACGGCATTCCATGCGGGATGGCTGGTAAACTCAATGGTGTACGAATAATTTTTCAGCGTGTTGCTTTCGTGGTGCAACAGTTTGGTAAATTCGTACGACTTGGTTTGGTTGCCGCGGATAGGCAGCGGCAGGCTCTCGGTAACCAACATGCGGTTGGTGAGTACCGGAATGGTATTTTCTTCGCCATCGGAAAAACTTTGACTGGCGGCCGTAATACGATAAGTAATAGCCTGTAGCCCTTCCGGAATATACAATTTCCACGCCATCGCTTTGTTTTCACCGGCGGCCAAAGGGGTCTCTTGCGTTTCTTTTTCCAGCAACAATTTCTCGGAAACGGGTTGCATGGTAAACGCATCAAAAAACTGTACCGTTGTTTTCACATTCAACGCTTTGTCCGAAATATTCGACAGTTTAGCGCTGAAATAAATAGTATCGTTCTCGCGGAAAAAACGCGGCACGTTCGTGAAAATCATCAGTTCTTTTTGCGTAACTAATTCTTTCGTTACAGCGCCAACCTTTAGATCTTGTGTCCAGGCCAGGCCTTGCATTTTCCAGCGGGTCAATGCTTCGGGAACAGTAAAGCTGACAACTGTTTCGCCGTTTTCAGTGGTTTTTAATTGCGGATAGAAGAAAGCCGTTTCGTTAAAATTCTTGCGAATTTGCACAGGCTGTGTAGATTCTGTCGGCGTTTTTTCATCTGTGTTAACGACATCACCCATCTCGTTATCGTTTATTCCAGACGCCTTAGCCGCCATTGTAGCAGGCGCGGGTGCGGGTTTAGCCATTGCCACCTGAACACCGGCCATGCGCCCTTCTATTGCATCTGCAACTCGTGAATCATATGATTGACTTGATACTTCACTCATTTTCATTTCTTCCATATCGTTTGCATAGTAGCGATAGCCTCCATAGTATAAATTTAAAATGTACGGAACCAACAGGCGGTCGTAGGCTCGTTCTGTTATCGAAAGCCACGAGTAGTTCGATGCTAGTCCGATACTTTGTGCATTCCGGAAAGTAGCGTTCACATTCCACGACGATTGCACGTATTTTGTCCGCCACGGGAAAAAATTCCAGGCATGCGGCGTAAATACATCGAGCGAAGCGTCGTACATCGAGGCCAGCAGCTCGGCGGCTACCGCATCGCCTTTTTTATCTTTAATGGTTATGCGCCACTCTTCGTGCTGGCCGGGTTGTAATTTATCGCGGAACGTAGCAAATTCAATATTCAATTTTTTGTTTTCATAAGGAACTTGAATTGTTTGATTGGCGCTATATACACGGTTCCCTTTTACGAAAAACATATTGACGCCAAAGTTCCCGCGGTCTTTTTCCACTACCGGAATTTCGAATATTTTTTGCTCTCCGTTTAGCGATATGATTTGGCGCTTGGCCACCTTGTTTTCTTCCAGCGTTTCGAATACTACCGGTACATTTTTCGCCGCGCTGCCAATAGCTATTTTTGCTACATCGCCGGGCTGCACGGTCGGGGTCAGCACTTCGAACCAGGCTATTTCATTGGCCGGAACGGTCTTTTGCGCAGAGGCAAAAGCCGTACAAATCATTGTATTTTCAACGGCTTCGCCGGATGTATCTTGTGTTTTCACTTCTATCAGGTAGTTCCCGGAAGTCCATTTTTTGGTGTCGGGAATGCTGTATTTCGTGGTGTCGCCCGTGTCGAACGAAAGGTGGTACACTTGCTTTTCTTTTTCCCAGGTGGAAGCATTATCCTCGTTGTCGTACACGCTGTACGGAAATAATTTTTCAAATTCCGCGCGAGGCATCGAAAATTTATCGGGACGCGCCCACTGGCGGTCTTGCAATAGCCGGCCGGGTGCGCGCAATTTCCAAATGGTCAAGGCGCCTTTTGTAGATTGCGGCGTACCGTTGAGGTTAGTGGCTGTAACGGTTACTGTTTTCCATTCATCCAAATTTATTTTTTCGGGAACGTCCGTCGAAATCAACAACGATTGATAACCTACCGGCACGGAGGTCTGCGCTTCGTGTGTTTCGCCATTGATATCGACTACCGTCGCATGTACGGTATAATAAAATACGGGCGCTTCTTTTTTGGCAATTGACCCGTCGGGAATGGCCGTAAATTCAATATCGAACGAACCATCGGCTTTGGTCACCGATTCGCCGTTCACAATTTCCTGCGCCGGAGAACTTGGCATAGGCCCCCACCACCAGCGCCAGTAAGGATAACGAGCCTGGCGCATTACACGATAGGTTGCTTTCGCTTCGCTTACCGCGCTGCCTGCGTAGGATTTGGCATTGCCAGTCACTGTTATTTTTTCGTTCAATCGATAGTTGCCTTCTACCGGATTGAAGGTTATTTCAAACTTCGGCCGCTTGTACTCTTCGACACGGAATGATATGTAGCCATTTGCATTGTTTGCACGAATATTCATCATGCCTGTTAAGCCCGTTGCCGGTGCTGTAAAATTGCCGGCAAACGAGCCGAATTCGTTCGTGGTTACTTTCATTTCCGACACTTTCTCATTGTTCGTATTATAGAAAGTGACTATTTGTGTATAATTTTTTACAATATCTGTTTTTTCCGGGTTGTTAGTATCCTGTTGCAGCACAATTCCTTTGAAATAGACCGTTTGCCCGGGACGATAAATAGCGCGGTCGGTAAAGAAAGTGGTGGAATAGTAAATTTGATTTCGTGGTTCGTTGTAACGGTACAGGTATATATAATCCGAATTGGAATAACTGTCCTTGCCATGGGTAAGCAAAAGCCCTACGCTGCGGTAGTCGCTTGTTCCTTTGAGTGTAACAATTCCTTCGTTGTTTGTGATAAGCGTATCGCCATAGCGTACGGTGTAGCGGCGCTTGTCGTAGTTATAGTCGCGCGTATAGGTCTGCACCTGCACGTTGCGCAATGGTTGGCCGCTTTCGCGGTGCAGCACCATTACCTGTACATTGCCGCCGTAATTGTTTTGCGGCACATAGCTGAGGTTGGTCACCCACAGTTTATTCTCGTTCCAAAGAGTAGATTCTTCAGAAAATTTTTCGTCGGTCGAAGTGAGAATGGCATAATACCCCTCTTTCAGTCCGGGCAGCGCCAGTTCGATAGTATGTGTTTGGTAGTCGCCATCGTCGGGTAAATCGACGCTCCATGTTTTCAGAGGTTTTAGTTTGGCATAGAACGTTGCAGGTTTATATTTGGTGTCATCCGTTTTCAGTGTTTGCTTGAAATCCAATGACACAATGCGGAAATAAACCGTTTTCACATTCCGGTATTGCAGGCTGGCCAATACCGGTTTGTTGGGCAACACCGCTTTATCGGTTGTGAGCGTCAGCAGCGGTTGTTCCAGCTCGTTTCTCAACGCCTTGCCGTTGACTGCGCCGAAGCTGTCGGGGAAACGTGCTACTGCTTTTTCAATTACCGCTATCGCTTCTTTTTTCTTCCATTGTGCCGCCGTATTTTTAAACGGGTCGTAGGCTTCACCCTGCTGTTTGTAGAGTTTCGCTATGCGGAACAAGATTTCGGTGGACGACGGATGATTGGCATACTTGCTGTCCAATGCTTGCAATGCGGCTAAGTATAGGCTATCCTTTTCAGGTAAGGTCGTTTTATTATACACAAAATCCAATCGCTGTAAATCGGCATCCAGCAGTGCTGTCGGGTCGCTGTCGGTCAAATGAAAGGCAATCACTTTTTGCAGATTAACCAACGCATAATAGTCGAACGATAGCGTGTCGGGACTGGTGATTGTAAGGGTCGAAAAATCGGCTGCCGAGGTAAAATAAGCGGCATTGGTCACCTTGAACGGCGCCGCCGGTTGCACAAGCCCTGCGTCGTTGCTGCTATAAAATTCTACAGCGCGGAAAGCTAAAAAGTCGAATAGGGTAGGGCGGTATTTTTCCGACTCTTTTCGCCTTTCCAGTATAGCGTTGTATATACCGATATTGCTTTTTTGTAATTCGGGTGCATTTTCCAGCGAAGCCGAATAATGCGCTTCGCAGGCGGCGACTATCCGGCGTAAATCCCATGTGCGTACATCGTCGGGCACCACTTCGGTAGCTGTACGATTAGCAAACTTCCATCGGTTTTGCTGGTAATACTTCCAATACATTTCGGCAATAATGGAATGCAACAGGTTCTTTGCAGGCGCGGTAGTCGTGGTAATTGTAACTTCCAATTCATTGATCATTTTCACCGTTGCCTCTTCTTCGTACGAATTTTTCAGGCTGATACGGTATAGACAAGCTTTAACAAACTGCGGCACGTTGTTCTGCGTACGCGATTCGTCATATAGTTTATCCACTATCGCCTGCGCCCCCTGCACCTGCCCGATTTGCATCAGGCTATCGGTTTGGCGCCATTCGCGGGTATAATCTTTCTGTGCAAACATATTACAAGTAGTAAAAGTTAATACTGCCACTAATAACAAGGCTCTTTTCATAGCTTCAATTTTTAGTAATAAACAAAGTTACAAATCTTTTATTTAGAATAGATACCGGGATGACAAGAATTCCATAAAGTGTCGGAAAAAATAACACGTAACAAATACGTGGTTGCCCGCTGTTAAGTTCCGGAGGCCGTCAAAAGAGCCTCTATCTTACGAATAATATCCATTGGCTTGATGGCTCGCAAGCACTGATAGTCGTGGCGGAAACAAGGCTTGTTGCCGAATACCGAACACGGGCAGCATGCTATATCGAAACTCACGCGGTTTTGGTCCGGCTGGCGCCAACCATAGAATCCTGCATAGGGATGTGTGGCGCCCCACACCGACACAACCGGTGTGCCTACCAACGAAGCAAAGTGCAGGTTGGCGGAATCCATGGTGAGCATCACTGGCAAACGCTGCATCAATGCCAGTTCATCGTACAAACTAAGTTTGCCCGCTACCGATTGCACATTCGGATACCGATGCGCCCATTGTTCCAGAAAATTTTGTTCTTCGCCGCTACCGCCAAACAGGATAACGTTTATGCCTTTGTTTACCGCAAAGTAAGCCACCACTTGCTCCATATAATCCAGCGGATATATCTTTCCCTTATGCTTGGCAAAAGGTGCTATGCCGATAGCCGTTCCGTCTATTTCTACATTCACCTTATCGTACAAAGGCACGTTGAAAGGTGCATCAACAGGAAGTTTCACGCCGGTTGCCTTTTCCAGCACTTCGGTATAACGCTCAAACGTAGTTTTTAGTTGCCGTTTAATCTTATGCTTCCGGCGCGTCAGGGCGCGCTTTTCGGCACGTCCCTTGCGGATGTGGAAAACGCGTGTGCCGCACAATACAAAGAGCATACGTACAATTTTTGTACGCAGCACATTGTGCAAATCGGCCACCACACTTGGTTTTGCAGCATGCAAAATGCGGAATAATTTCCACAGTCCTTTTAACCCTTTATAAGTTCCGTACACATCGGCGCCTATAAATTCCACATTCGGTAATCCTTCGAAAAGCGGCTGTAGAAAAGGCCGCGAGACCATCGTGAATTTCACCTGCGGACAGTATTCGGCAAACTGCCGCAACACAGGCGCCACCATGGCTACGTCGCCGATAGCCGACAAACGGATAACGAGAACGTGCCTGGTATACTTGGAATCCACGTATAATAAGATTTTACGGACGAAGCATCTTTGTGTAAGCGTCCGTATTATTCAACAAATCGATGGCCACATTGGTTTGCTTATCGCGCACCAACAAGTTGCGCAAGCGGCCTTCTGCATAGTAATAGCGGTTGCAAATTTCTTCTTCTAGCAATTGCTGCAATTCCGGACGGAAACGCACCAACTCCTCGCGTTTGTCATGATTGATTTTTGTCTGCAGTACTTCTAACTCGCTTTGCGTATCGTCATACAAATGCTCGGTTTTAATAGCCGCTATCAGTTTTTCAAGCAATAACTCTGCGGTGGTACGGTCGTCAAACTCTTTGTTTGCCGCATACGCTACAAAGTCGTTGTATCCGGTATCGGTTAAATGAAACTGTTCGGGCAATGCAATACTGTCATGGGTAGCGAAAAACCGTACGGAATAATCGTGCAGAATATCGCGTGTTGCAATATCGTAGGTAATTTTGGCATACGTTGCCGGCTCTACGATCGTATCCGGTTTAATACCGCCACCATCGTATACCGTACGCCCCGATTTGGTTTTAAAGGCTTTGATCAGCGAATCGGGGATATGCCCCACACTGCCATCCTCGTTACGGTGACTGTAGTCGATGACCTGTACACAACGTCCGCTGGGTATGTAATATTTTGCAGTAGTAATTTTCAACTTATTATTATATCCCAAGCTGCGCACCGATTGTACTAAACCCTTGCCGAATGTGCGTGTGCCAACAATCAGCGCACGATCCAAATCCTGTAACGAACCCGCCAGGATTTCAGATGCTGAAGCCGACTGGCTATTCACCAATACGGCAATAGGGATTTGCGTATCCAACGGTTCGTCTTTTGTTTTATATGTTACTTCAAATTCTTTGATACGCCCTTTGGCCGACACAATTTCCGTACCACGAGGGACAAACAAACTTACGATATTCACGGCTTCGTCGAGCAAGCCGCCGCCATTGGAACGCACATCAATAATCAATTTTTTCAGTTTACCGGTTTTCTGCAACGCAACAAAAGCATTTTTAAAATCGCGGCTACCGTCGCGTGTAAACGATGATACACGGATGTAGCCAACACTGTCTTTCAACATGCCTGCATACGTTACATCGGAAATGTGGATACGTTCCCGCTTGACAGGTAATGTAAGTGTATCGCCCCCGCGGAGTTTCACCACCTTCAACGTAAGCGTAGTACCGGCCACTCCTTTCAGGCTTTTGCTCGCCGCAGATACATCCATGTCTCGTGCCGGCTTGCCGTCAATTTCTATAATCAGGTCACCGGCTATCAAACCCGCCTTGTCTGCCGGAAAACCTTTGTAAGGCTCGGAAATTTCAATGCCATCCGCTACTTTTTTTATCAATGCTCCCATGCCGCCATACTGCCCGGTAGTTACAAAATCGAAATCATCGGCCAACTCTTCGGGCATATAAACAGTATACGGGTCAAGGGTTTCAAGCATAGCATCCATGCCTGTTCCCACCAATTTATCAACTTGTATGCTATCTACATAAAATAACGACAACTCGCGCAGCATTGAGTGGAAAACATCCAAGCTTTGCGCCGCTTTAAAATCTTTCGACTGTGCCGAAAGTGTAGTAATACAAGTAAAAGCTAATAGTGGTAGTAAAATTATTTTTCGTATGAATCGCATTATTTATTCCGTTAGTTCTTAAAATTTGAAATTAAATTTGCCTGCCGAACTGATACTTCGCTCCTCGTTGCGTTCCATAAACGTTAACTTACAGGCGCCTTTCAAGCATGCATCTAATGATTTACGCGAATTGATCGTAGCGGTTGATGTGCCGGCCAAATTTATATCAGCCTCGTTGCTGAATAATTTAGAAGCATTGATAATAGAGCCGCCCGAAGCATTAAACTCCATCTCTTCGGCACTGCCTTCTATAGTAATAGACGATGATCCTTTAAGGGTGGCATTGAGATCACTGGCATTCACATTACCATTAACTATTGACGCATCACTGATGGTCAGGTCGCATTCGTTCACACGTCCATTTACAAGAAGCGACGAAGCTCCTTTAACAGAAACCGTCATTTTGCTTACCGATTGGGCCGTAAAGCTGGCTCCCGACGTGCTATTGAGCGTAGCGCTGATTTTAGATACCTGTGCCATAAATTCGGCTCTCGATGTTTCTTTTAATGATGCCGTAAGGCTTTTAGCCATAATGTTCATTGATTTAATAGTCGATGCCGTGGCTTTTATGGTTAAATCTTTGGTATTGATCGTTGATTTACCGATGACTACGCAACCGCCCGAAAGCGTTATCTTTTTCAGGTCTACCACTGTTACATAAATATCTATCTTCCCCGGATATACTTTCAGCGACTTCATCATCTTTTTGTCGAAACCAATAGTCAACACACCTTTTTTCGATATGGCGCTTATTACGGGCAATGCACTGTGAGCCGCATCAATATTGAGCAGGCATTCGTTGCCCTGCGAAAGATAGATAGTAAAATTCCCATCTACTACAATTTGATTAAAATCGTCGGGGCGCAGTGTTTCGGCCGACGAAGAGGTTACCTCCTGTGTGGGCGCTTGCATGGTTGTTTGTGCAAAAGCCGTTATGGTAAAAATAAAAGCAACGAAAGCAAAAGTAATTTTTTTCATAAACTATTTTTTTAGCGGTTGTAAATTTATTTGTGTAATGTACAAAGATAGCAAATTATTTACAGATTCTGTTACAAATGTTCGATAGTCTGTATCACCGTAGGTTCAACCTACGGATACCATCTATAGTTCTTTACAAAGATCTTATGACTATCCGCAATAACACTTTTTTTCTCTCTCTTTGCTCAAGGCGATGCCAAGCAGGGATGTTCCGGCATTTTCCGCCACAAGGTTATGACGCCATTCCATAGGGTTTTCTTGCATATTGAGTTTAAACTATTGCGCAATAGTCAGGTTGAGCTTGCAACTAAATGAAGAGCATGTTTGTTGGAATATTCTTCCTTCGTCTGTCAGCAAGCATTGTTGTATTCTTTACCAGGTAACAGTGTTTATCGATCTTTCCATGGCAACACAGGCCGGGGCGGCACCAGTTCGTCAAAATTTGGAATGGGTTTAGGTGCTTCTTTTGCATCAAACGAAGCCGCTACCTTATCTATTTTTTTTTCGTATTCTCGATCTTTGGGCTGACCGTAGTTACCCATGTTGTAGATTAAAGATAGACTAAGTAAGCATTCTGCACTTCCAAGCTTGGCACCTTCTCGCAGGTAGTAGATCATCTTTTCCGCATTTTTTTCTCTTCTATAGATTTGGGCCAAGAATTCCCCTGCATTTCCGCAGCCCAATTTTAAGGCCTTTTCAAGCCAAGCCTTGCCTTCTTCATGCCGACCATCATCATACAGGTTGCTTCCCAGGTTTGTTATCGACATGAGCGAGCCTTTTTCCGCAGCCTTGCGGATAAGCGCTTCCGCTTTTTTTTGGTCTTTTCTTACACCCCAGCCCTCCCAATAAGCTTCGGCTTGCATTGTCAGCGCTTCGGGGCAGCCCATTTCTTCCGCGTATTCAAATAAGGCCATCATATATTTGAGGCGTTCAGCCTGGTGGGGCCTTGAATAATAGTCCTGCCGGTATATAAGGCCCAAATTCAGGGCAGCCTTGGCACTACCCATGGCCAACGCCTCTTCATAGAGTTCTTCGGCCTTTGCCAAATCCCAAGGCATGCCTTTGCGCGCCTTGTGGTAATCCACAGCCAGTTGAAAAATTTTGTCCGCTTCCGGCCCACCCGTGGGGCATTGCTGCGAAACGGGCCAAGGCTGACGAGTAGTCATAGACATTTGTGCTTCCGCTATAGTTGTAGCACTTATTGTGAATGTACATGTAATTATAACAAGCATCCATCGCATGAAATCTCTTATTGGCCGTGGGCTGTGCGGCATACAGCGGTTCGGACAAATGCTGCGTCTTGTCCGTTTTATCCACGCAGGTTGCACCTGTGCTTTCAAATTCAATAGGTTTTCCATTTTTAACTCCAATTTCATTATATTAATTATCCTTTCTAATTCCGCGTAGTGCCTCCTACTCGAATATAAATAATCCTCTATATTTTTTCTACAATACTGCCTCGTATCAGGTATTTTTCAGCTGTGAAAGAACACTTTAGTGCTGCAAATATAAATGTTTGTTTTTATATGAGCAACTATTTAGTATTAGTAGACTTTGTATTCCTAGTTACATTTACTAATTGAACTTATCTTTTGACAACTCCTGATAAAAAATATATTTTTCATTGACGGTCCTCTAAATTTTATTTCAATTTTTCTCATACACAGTGCATAGCCGCTATACGCAAACTTGCTGCCAATAACTATCTCATACAACGAATGCGAAAATAATCTACATTATCCGTTATGTGGCTACAATCGCTATGATTACATTGTGTATGGGGTTGAGCACTCCAACCATATAACGATGGATTCATAACTAATATATACCCGTCCTTGCACCACCAAAATCCTGCTTGCCGGGAATCCCAACCATACTCAGGACAGTAGAATGTATTATACAAACTAAAGGAGGTACCGTAATAATCATTTCCTCCTACCGATGTTTCTACCAAATCTATATAACGCGGCGAACTGTTGTTTGTAACAAAGGCGTTCCATTCGGCAGCTGTCGGAACCTTCCACCCCGAAGGGCATGTGCTGCTATTGCTGGCGCTTGCCCCTGGGTAATAGGCTCCCGACGATGCACAATTTGCCGCTACACCCTGCCAGCAACTATAGGTAACCCCTTTGTAATTCAGATTTTGTGCCATATACCATTTCCCA